>DASTFJ010000209.1:0-5075 GCA_035708745.1 Thermomicrobiales bacterium
GATCGATGACCGACGCTTTGAAGGCGGAACTGGTCGTTCCGGCCGTGCACGATGCCTGCGAGCCGGTCCAGTTGATGGCGGCTTGCCCCGTGTAATTGGAAAAATAGAAATTCGCCGACGCCGAGCGAGAGGAGATATCGACCGCCGGCACCGATGCGGACGAGACGATATCGGTTCCCGAGGCGGCGATTACCGCTCCGTCCGCCAGGAGCGGCGCGTCGCCGAGGATTGCGCCATCCTGGGCGCGCACGGATGGAGACGGAACAGTCAACAGACCCGCGGCGACCAGCATCACCGCGAGTCCAAACGCGATCGTTCGGCGCATCGGACTTCCTTCCCTACTGGTCAACGGGAACGGCGGCTGCACTACGCATTTCCCTTGTGTGACCGTTTTCACCATACTTCAGCGCGGAACGCGGCGCAACACGAATCCGGCAGGTCGGGATGTATGTAGAGCGCATCCGGCTTCGAGTGAGGGAGTAGCCAACGCAGGTGCGCTCGGCGCTGGTCACCGTCATCGAATATCTGACCGGCGCGAAAGGGCCGCTGCGCTCCGCGCTCGATTGGCTGCGCGCGTATGGGTTGGGCGAGCGGGTCATCAAGAGCGCGGTGGCGGCGGTGCTGGCCTGGGTGATCGCCGGGTTGCTGCCGGATAACCCGACTCCGATCCTGGCGCCGCTCACCGCCATCTTCTCGATCAATCTCACCATCGCCGGCAGCATGCGCGACGCCACCCAGCGGGTGCTTGGCGTGGTCTTCGGCATCTTCCTGGCGGCGCTGGTGAGCGATCTGATTGGTCCGAATGCCTGGGCGATCTTTATCGTGATTCTGATCTCGTTCTATGTCGGCCGCCGGCTCGGACTCGACCCCGGTGGGATTCAGCAGATCGCGGTGTCGGCGTTGCTCATCGTGCTTGGCGCAGCCAGTACCGACATCGATGATGCGGCGTTGCTGCATCTTTCCAACACCCTGATCGGCACCGCGGTCGGATTGATCCTGAACGCATCGGTTTCGCCGCCGAACTATCTGCCCGATGCGCGACGTCGCCTTTTGGAGGTGGGGGACGCGATTCTGGACGATTTGCGTGCGCTGGCCGAGGCGGTCCGCACCGGTATCAGCAACGATGAAGCGGTGACCACGCTGCATCTGGCCCGGGAGATCAACGCTCGCTTGCTGGAGCTCGACAGCACATTGACCCAGGCGCGAGACAGCTTGCAATTCAACCTGCTCGGACGCCGGCAGCGCGATGTGCTGCTCCTCTATCAGCGGGCGGATTCGAGTCTGGAACATGCCTCGATTCAGACGCGCATGATCGCCCGGGCGCTGGCGGACGCCACCGCGCAGCAGGCGCCGCAGGGGTGGCTGGCGGCATCCGCGCTGGGCGGGTCGCTGGCCGAACTGCTGGAGATGGCGGCCGAGACGCTGGAGGCGCATCTCGACCGGATTCGCGCGGGGGATCTGACCGGCGGATTACCGATCGATACCGACCGATTGGCGGGCTTGCAGGACGCCATCGCCGCGCGTGCGCGTGACTACGATGCGCAGCTCCGCTATGGCGGGTGGGTCTATCTGGGCGAGGTGGTGGCGCTGGCGACTCAGCTCGTTACCGATCTCTCCGCGCCGTCTGCTGAGCTCGAGGTTTTTCCGGTGGAATGGCCGTGAACGGGTGGGCTTCGTGGAGCCAAGGTGATCCGGTCCCACGGTGTTTGGGAGGGGAGGCAGATGAAGGGTGGGGGAGCTGCCGGGTAGAGCCCCCTCACCCTGCCCTCTCCGCGCACGGGGGAGAGGGTTCTGCTCCCATGTGAGTGGCGGCGCTGGGCAGATCCCCCTCTCCGACTCTCTTCCGCGCAGGGGGGAGAGGGTTCTGCTGAACGCATCCCTTCCTAACCATTCGGCTTCCTTATTAGTCCAGCAGGAGATCGATGCGGACGGTGGCGGGGCGGCCGTCGGATTGGACGTATTCGTCGGTGGCGCGGACGGCTGGGATCCAGCCGGGATCGTGATTCATGCCGAGGTCGACCTTGCACCAAACCGAATAGGCGGTCGCGCTGGTTTCGAGGGTGGCTTCGTCGCCGGTGGCGATTTCGAGCAGGGGGAGGCGCGTGCCGGCGGGTACGGTGATTTCGAAGGTCGCTTCCGCGTTGCGGCTGGCGCGCACGGGGAAGGCGGAGGCGGATTCGGCAACGATGACCTCGGCGCCCGCGGGAATGTTCGCTCCATAGGCACGGCCGTAGATGACATGAAGCGGATTGAGCCAGCCGACCTGGGTGGGCAAGCGGCCATCGGAGAAGGGCCAATAGCCGGGTCCGGGCGGGCATTCGTAGCCGCAGGCATAACCGTAGATTGGGGCGTCGCCATTGATGAACGATTCGGTGACGAAGCTACGCATCTCGAAATGGACGTGACTGGGTGAGCGACCATCGGTTTTGTCCAGCACCCGCGCGATCATCTGCCCCTTGGTCACGATGTCGCCCTGGCCGATGAGCAGTTCGTAATCGAGATGACCGTACATCGAATAGATGCCGTCCTCGTGCTGAATGATGACGACCCGGCCGGGATAATCGGAATCGGCGTAGACCACGGCGCCATCCGCCACGGCGTAAACCGGCGCGCCGGCGGAATTGCCGTCGAAATCGAGATACCAGTTTTCGCCGGTGTGCCACCAGCCGGGATAGAGCGAGGTGTTTTCCACATCGAACGCATGCCGCAGGATCGTGCTGTCGCCGGGGGTTTTGCCATCCCATCCCATCGGCAGCGTGAAAGCGGGGCCAGTTTGGGAGCGGGCCGATTGGAATGCGGATGGTGCGAGTCCGGCAGCGGTCAGGCCGGCTAGCAGGATGCGGCGGGAAAATGTCATCGATACGGGTCCTGTTCTGGCGCGAAATCGATCTGAAGAGAACTATGCGCCTTCGGAGTCTGGTTGTCGGGTTTCCGGGTTCCCGCCCGTGATTGGCCGGGCTACGAGAAGAAGGCTCTCCGAGCCTGCATCGCGGGTGGTCACGTTTCCCCAGGTTGAAACCTGGGGCTCACAGCGCGAAGCTCCTCCGGAACTGAGTACGATGGGTGGCGGATGCACGGGGGAGCTGGAAAACGGGGGCGTGTTCGATTTTTTCGAACGTCGCCTGGGTTGCGCCGGTGGGATCGACCTCGAAACACGCGTTCTGGGCAATAGGCAATAGGAACGCGCCGGGACCCTGGTCGACCGGTACATGACTGCGGAGCGGGAGCTGCCTGGTGGCAGGTCGCTGACCGGACCAGCGTGGGAGGGGCTGGCACCTGACGGACGAAATGGGGCGCTGCCCAGGCCCGCACCATCCGCCGGTGTGCCGCTTACGTACATCATAGAACATATGTTCGTATCATGTCAAGACCTGCCGTGCACGACAACGGAGTGCGGGGATGTCTCGACGCGGACGGCGCGGCAAGACAGACGAACGGGTGTGCGCGACCGAGGAGTGTGGCAAGCGGGCGTAGCCGCAGACCGAAGATAGGGGGAGCCGAGCACAATGGGGCCGCGGCCGGCTCGGGCGAGTGGGGCGATGCACCGGCACACGTTCATCGATGGGGAATGAGCCGCGATATCGAGCACCGCGCGCTTCGGCCCGATTTGGGCCGGGCAAATTCCCAAGACAAATCGTCTCGTTCCCTGCCTCGCGGATTCTGCTCGACCGCAAAGCGCACCGTACACTCGTGAAGTAGCCGGTACCACCGGCTCGTTGGCTTTTGCACGAAAAGGGGACACACAGATGACTGATACCGCCACCGAGAAGAACCAGAAAACCATTGCCGACTACGTCGGCGATATGAATGCCGTCGAGTCGCATATCGAGGAAGCGCTGGATCGGCAACTCGATATGTTCTCAGATCTTCCAGATGTGGCCGCCGCCATCAAGGGGTTCCATGACATGGTGAAGGCGCAGCGCGACCACGTTCAGCAGGTGCTCGACGGGCTCCCCAAAGAATCGCCCACGAATGCGGTCAAGGACTTGGGCTCCAGCCTGCTGGGGAAAGCAGCGGGCATGCTGGACAAGATACGGACCGAGAGCCAGTCCAAGGCACTGCGCGATGATTACACCGCCTTCAACCTGGCGGCGGTGAGCTACGCCATGCTCTACACGACAGCCGAATCGCTGGGAAATAGCGAGGTCGCGGAGATGTCCAAGCGCCACCTGCGCGGATATGCCGGAGCCATCCAGAAGATCAATAACCTGATTCCCGCGGTCGTGGTCCATGAGCTGGCCAAGGATGGTCACCGAGCTGACACCGCCGTTATCGCCCGCGCACAGAAGGTCATCGACGAGGCGTGGCGGCAGACCGCGCAGTAATCGTTCCGCTCTGGGGTGAGCGGAACGAACCGAAGCAAACTCGAAGGGAGGCCGTCATGGCCTCCCTTTTTCTTTGGAAGTCCGTTTATCCCAAGCCAGATGGATTTCGCTTTATGCGGAGATGGGAATCGGAGCGCAATCCGGTTTTGTTCTCGCAGGAGCTCAAGGAGATGATTGCCGGGCAGCGGCTAAATGCGGAGCCGGGGTGGAGCTGGGAGGATTGCGGTTGTCGATGTACCGGGCGTTGCGCTCGTTGTAGAGGTTGGTTAGGGTGCGTTTATTGAGCTCGGCGTCGGTTGCGCCGGGTGGGTCGAGCCAGACTGGCGTTTCTGGGCCAACTCAATGAGAGTTGCGCGCTCGGTGAGCGTGCTGCTCTTCCATTTGGCGACGAATTCGGGGATGTTCACTGTTTGGGAGTGTCTATCTGAGGGATGGGGTCGCGCGGCACTGATGTGACCGCGCTATGGAAGCGAAGTCCTCGCGGGACTGGGGATGCGATGGGGCTGGGGGGCTGGGTCGATGGGGAAACGGGCGGCCACAGGGAGCCACCCCTACCGGGATGGGGATGGGCTCGGGACAAGCATGTGGGGTGGCGAGGGCAACCACGGGGGTTTGCTCAAACCAGATGGGACGGATCCGAGACATGCGTACTGATGGCTGACTGCTGACTGCATGCTTGCCTTTGGTACACTCGCCAACGTCCCCGAGCGCCCTGTCCCGGGTGTCGTAACGGCCCAGCCGGGCCGCGTA
>DASTFJ010000210.1:0-25379 GCA_035708745.1 Thermomicrobiales bacterium
GCGAAGTCATGACCCGCGGCAAAGGGCTGGATGCGATCTGGATGGACTGGGTGATCCTCGGCGTCACTGCCCTGATCTCGGTCGCCATCGCGGTGCGGTTCTTCCGCTGGGACTCGAAAGCGGTCTGACCCGAACGAGAAAACGGTCGTCGTGCGGGGCATCTCTGTCCTGCTGTGTCCCCATCTCGGCGACATCAGGACACGGAGATCCTGCACGGCGATGGTGTTGGCTCCGGACACGAGCGGGCAGAAACGCCCTCCGCTACGACCGGCCGAGGCGGCTCTTCATGCGGCGTTGGCTTCGAGCGTGTTTACTCAGGGACGGGTTACGGGGTAGCCAAGGGGGAACCGGTGGCTATGGGGGTGGCCGGTGTTGCGGTGGGGGTAAAAGTAGGCGTCGGAGATGGGGTAACCGTATCGGTTGGCGTCGGAGTGGGTGAGGAACCGAGAACGGGCAACGGGGTGCCGGCCAGCGGGGAGGCTTTTCCGGTGGGGCTGAGGGTGGGAATGGCGGTGGAGGTGAGCAGCAGATTGGGCGGCACGTCCTCGCGCTGGTATTCGACGCGGATGTTACCGTCGCCTTCCTGGTTGTAGAGCTCGATCAGACCGAGCACTTGCAGCAGGATATCGCGGTTGTCCGCCCCTTCGGGGAGTTTGCGGCATTCGCCGTCCTGCAATTCGAGCTGGATGGCGGTCAACCCTTCCATGGGCTGCTCGGCATCGATGAGCACATCGGCGCGCCGTACGCCCCCATCCAGAACAGCGGCCTGGGCCTGGGAGACCGTGGTATCGAGACAAAGATTGACGGGAGAACCGTTATCGCGGGTGGACAGCCAGACGATCATGAGCAACAGGAGCAGGGCAACCGCGCCGCCGACGAGCGTGCCGTAGATGAGCACCGGCTTGCCTTCCAGCCGGCGCTGCACGGCCGAGAGGGTTCCCTCGTCCTTCGCGTCCGGCGGTGTGTCGCCGTTGGCCGGTGTTTCCTGGGAGGCGTCCGGGTCCATAGCGCTCCTGCGGCGACGCCGCCCAATGCGGGACCGCCCGTGAGAGTGTAGAGGAGCCGATGAAACGAAGACGCCCTCAGGGGAGGACGTCTTCGCCAGACAGATATGGGATTGCAACCCCCAGCCGGGTGCAATCTCGTGCGCCTTCTCGGCGCGACGGGGTAGTCAGTCGTAGATCGTCCACCGGGATCCCGGCGGGCGCGCACCGGGGCGGATGGTTCCGCCCCGGTCGCAAAGTGTAGCCGATTATCCCTCGGCGGCGACGATGTTGAACTGCTGGATCATTCCGTGGGCCGCATGTGGCGCGCCGTCCGGAGCGGGGAAGAAGCAGATCATCGTGTAGGTGCCAACCGGCAGGTGGAGCAGCGTGAGGTCGGCGCTGGCTCCCGGCGCGATGTCGAAGACGCCACCGATGAAGTTCACCTGCGACATATCGACCGAACCGTCGAGGATGCCCATTGGGTCGACGCCCTCCGGCAGCTGCATCACGATCGCCTCGTGCGGTTCCTGACCGGAGTTGGTGAAGTTGAAGATGATGGCATCGCTCTCGGTGAAGTCCCACGAGCCGCTGTAGGAGACAAAGGCGTAGGTGATATCGCCGCTCGACTCGTCCTTGGTCTCAGTGATGTTGATGCCGTTGACGGCAACGAAGTCGACATCGGGATTCGGCGGGAGGTTGACCTCTTCGTCATACAGCCAGGTGCCGTTCTCACCCTGGACGAAGTAGATCGTCCAGTGGTTGAGCCAGTAGTCGCCGACCAGGATCTGGGCGTCGACGCTCACGCGGCCATCGTCCCAAGTCTGCACGTTGCCGGCATCCAGGACCGTCGCCGTGGAGAAGGGAGAACCGAGCTCGTCCGCCGCGCGGTCGTAGCGGGTGGCGTAGCCCTGCGATTCGACGAAGTTCTGGGATTCGAGGGCGACATAGAGACCGGGGTCGCCGGTGGCCTGGCCCTCGTTGTAGCAAGCGGCGTAATTCTCCAGCACGGCAAGGACAGCCGCGGAGGTGGCCTCGTCGGCCTCGGTGCCGGTTGCGGGCGCCTCTTCGATGGCCTCGGGGGAGGCCATCTCCATGCCTTCCATGGCCTCGGGCGACGACATGTCCATACCGGCCATGTCATCCATGGGGGTGGGGGTGCCCGGCGGGAGCCCCGGAGAATCGCAGCTCACCGTGGCCGGAGAGGCCGCCGGAGTCGCGTCCTGGGCGCTGGCGCTGGCGAGGCCGGCGCTGGTGAAAATTCCCAGCGCCAGCGCCGCGGTGGCCAGCCGCGCGCATCGGAATGTCGCTTTTCGATCAGTGGACATGAAACGAAATCCTCCCTTTCATACGATCACTCGAATCGGCGCCCAGCCCGAATCGCATCTTTACAGCGGCATCCTGCCGGGCAACGCACGCTGCGTCAAGCGATGGTTCGCGCTCGGCGCAGAGAACCCGGCTCCGGGCGAGATGGCGCTCGCCCGGAGCAGCGGGTGCGGACTATTTCTCGGCAGCCGTCCAGTTGGCGATATTCCAGTAGGAGGTTTCCCAGCCGTTGGGGGCCAGGTTGTCCTGCTGCAGCATCAGGGACGCCGCGTCTTTCACACCGGCACGGGCGACGAGCGGAAGCACTGCGAAGTCCTCGATCAGCAGATCGTTCATCTGGATGCAGAGCTCGGCGACTTCTTCGATATCGGTCGAGGCCACGGCCTGATCGTAGAGCGCGTCGTAGTCCGGATTGACGTAGCGCGCATTGTTGCCGCCGGTCCACTGGTTCTCCGACTGGCAAACATTGTAGTTATCCGGCCCGGCATAGTAGCTGAGCATGTAGCCCAGCGGGATCGTCGAGGTCGGATTGTCGGTGTACATCTGAATGTCGCGATAGTTGTGATAGAAGGTCTGGTCGTTGCCAGGCGCGCTGGAGAAGAAAACATCGGCGGTCACCTGGCCCAGCTGGACTTTGATGCCGGCGTCTTCCCAGTTCTTTTTGTTGACAGCCTGGGTCTTCTGACGCACCGAGTTGATGGAGGTGTAGTAGGAGACCGAAAGCTCCAGACCATCCTTCTTACGGACGTCGCCATCCAGCGCCCAGCCGGCCTCATCGAGCACCGATTTGGCTTTCTCGACGTCGAACTCCCATGTGGTGTTCGGAGAGTCCATCGTGCCAACACCGACGAGGTAGTTCGCGCTGGCCGGTTCCTGATCGCCACCGAGATAAAACTGGTTGGCGATCGAGTCGCGATCGGTGGCCAGGAAGAACGCCTGGCGTACCGCCTTGTCGGTAAGGAACGGGTGTGGGGCCTGGAGGCTGGAGCGCTCGCCATCGACTTCTTTATTGGGGTCGGTGAAATTGAAGTTGACCCGCTCCAGCGAGCCTGGAGGCGAGACGACCAGCGTGCCCTTGCCGCCCGACTCCTCGAGCTGCTTGAGAATCTGCGGCTCGACCTGGAGATTCCAGGCGTAGTGCCAGTCACCGGTCTGCAGCACGGCCTGCGCCGCCGATGATGCTTCGCCGCCGCCCTTGAGGTTGACCGTCGCAAAGTAGGGCTTGTTGGCCTCGCGGTAGTTGTCGTTGATCGAGTAGATGACCTGATCGTTCTCCTTGAAGGAGTCGACTTTATACGGACCGGTGCCGATTGGATTGGTCAGGAAGGCTTCGGCCGCACCAGCCGGATCGTCGGCACCCAGAATGTGCCGCGGAATGATGGCGCCATAGGAGGTGCCGGTGATCGGCACGAACCAGGCGACCGAAGGATCCTTGAATGTGATGACCGCCTGGGTGTCCGACGCGGCTTCGATATTTTCGATCGGGTCCCACACCGACTTGCTCGTGGAGGCATTGGCGGGATCGACCACCCACTGCCAGGTGAAGACCACATCGTCGGCGGTTACTGCTTCGCCGTCACTCCAGAGGAGACCCTCCTGCAGATTGATCGTGACCGTCTTCAAATCGTCGGAGAGTCCGCCGTTCTCTTTGGTCGGCACTTCGGTCGCCAGGTTGGGCAGGATCGTTCCATCGGGGGCATAGACGAGCAGGGCCTCGAGCACGAGCGACGCGGCATTCCAGTCCTTGGTGCCGGTCCCCTTGTGGGAGAAGGCGATGGAGGGCGCCTGCCACTGCAGAATCTTGAGCTCGCCACCGGCGCCGCGGGTTTGGCCCTCAGTATCGAGCGACGGGCGCTCAGAGAGGGAGACCGTGCCAGAATCCTGGGCGGCCACGCCTTCGAATTTCATGGAATTGAGCACGAACAGCGTAATCGGCAGCCCAACGCCGAGGGCGGTCGCCCGGGCGATGAACTCGCGTCGGGTAATCCGCCCATGCTTGAGGTCTTGATATGTCGACCAGAATGGCCCGTCTTTCCTCGGCATACGTAGTTGCTCCTTGTGTTGAACCGAACCTTCGATCCGCCGAACGATTCGACGGATCGCCTCCGAGCTGCGTCCCGACCCAAAGACCGAGCCGGGGCCCAGATGGGTGCATGACCATGCCTGCCAACGAACACGTCGAATTCCTATGAACGCTTCTCGGCCCGGAGTATGTTTCGCTGGCAGTTTACGCATAACATCATAATGGAGATTTGCGCCAGCGTCACTTTAAACAAGGGCGCAGACTACGGGCATACGCCAAAGACGCCGCCAGAACCAACGGCGTCTTCCATTTGCGGCAGATGCGTTGAAAGCGGTTCACAACCGGCTCGTAATCGAGTGCGCGTTTTGGCGCGGGATGTATCCCTCGGGAGCCGAAAATCGCGAATGCGAGCCGAGCTCTGAGACGATTCAGCGTAGCCAGCTCTCCCCTCGACTTAGTGCAGGACGTCCCTGTCCCACTAGGGGGCCACCTGTCCGAGTAGAACACGGGGTTCTGCACGACACTGCGCGTCGAGGAAAATTTATGAGAGAGCAGAGACTCCCTCCACTACGAGCTCCCCGGTCATAAATCGCGTTCTAAGACACCGTGAAGGTCGCGGTCTCACCGAGGGCCAGGTGGGGGACGCCGTCGGCATCCGGCAGCAGACAGACCACGGTGTAGGCGCCGGGCGCAAGATCGACCAGCACCAGGGTGCGCGTTTCGCCGGGGGCGACGGTTTCCTGCCCGATGACCTGGATATTGGCCGGGAAGGTGTCGCTGGTCGGTCGGATGAGCTGATCGAGCGACGCGCCGGCATCGAGCTTCAGCGCCAGGAACTCATGCGTTTCCTTACCGGTGTTCTGCACGCTGACCACCACGTCGCTTCCCTTGACTTCGGATGGCGTGAGCTTGACGGCGTAGTCGCTTTGGACGGCCTTTATCTGGACCGAACCCTGGGGCGCCGCCGAGTCGAGCACGGCTACCTGGTGAACGAGCCAGTGACCGTCACCCGTTCCGGCTGCTGGGGTGGCCGAGACGGTGCGGCTGCGCTGGAAGAGGAACGTCCAGTCCTCGGTGCGCAATTGGTTGCCCTGGATGGTGACCACCCGCGCGGTGACCGTGTCCTTGCTGGTGAAATCGATCTGATCGACCGAAACGACTGTGACGGGCACAATCGGGGCGGAGGGAGCCAGCGCCAGATAGTCTTCCCTGGTCATGCGTTGCCCAGCGCCATAGGCATCGCCGAGATAGCGGTCGGTCACCAGCTCGGCAACCGCTTGGGCGTTGCCAGCGGTGAGACAGGCGCCCAGCGAATCGACCAACGCGCTGATTTGATCGGCGGTCGCTCGATCGACTGCGATGCCGGCAACCGGGGTCCCCGTGCCGGCATTGGCGACGGATTCCGGGAGGTTCGGTGCGGGAACGAGCACCGGTGGCGCGCAATCGGCCGATGCCGCATTGGGCGTTGCGGCGCTGGGCGTCGCCGACTGGGCCAAGACCGCCGAGGAGCGGCTGGCCGCGATAGCCACGGTGGCCAGCAACAGGGTCGCAAGCAATCCAAGGTGCATGAGAGCCTGGGCGCGGGGACGGGTTCGTTCGGGTGCCGACATCTGGTTCCTCTCCGATACTTCACGTCATGGACGTGTACGGACGCGATCCGTCGCACGATTGTAGTGACTCGCCCAATGACTCGCCAGCGATCCATGCACGATCGGGGTGCCCGACCGGGAGGTGACAGCAGGCGGCCGCCCGCGCGTTTCGGCGAAGGGGTGCGATACTCGGTAGTGTCGAATTGGGGCCGTACTTCACCGGAATCGTTCACGAGTGGAACTTATTTCGGGGCCGGCTATCCCGGAGCGAGGGGAGTTCGAACCGATGCGTCGACCGAATCTAGCACCCTACTATCGTTGGCTCGTGCTTGTCACCCCAGTGTTGGTACTGCTGCAAGCGATTCTCGCCGGTCAGTGGCTCGGCGGGCACCAACGCTACATCGACTACCACGAGATCGTGGCCAACATCCTTGTCATCATCGTAATCGTGCAGTTGATTTTGACAGTCTATCTTGGCATTCCCGGAGATCTTGGCAAGCGGTTGCTGGTGATGAATGGCTTGCTCGTCGTGCTTACGCTGATCCAGGTTGGGCTGGGATACAGCGGTCGCACCGATCTCGATGCCCGCGCCTGGCATCTTCCGCTTGGCGTGTTCATCTTCGGTCTCGCGGCCGGAATCGCGGCCAATGCCCCGCAAACCCAGAGGGAACGAGAATAGAGAGAACCGCCACCCCTGGGGCCAAGCTTTTGTCTGGCGCCTATTCTCCCAACATCCGTTCCATGATGATGGTGTCCACCCATTTTCCGTCGAGCCAGCCTTGTTCGTGGTAGATGCCAACGGTGCGGAAACCACGTGCCTGGTAGAGCCGCATCCCCGGTTCGTTGAAGGGAAAGGCAGCCAGCACCAGCTTGTGAAAGCCCAGCCGGGTGGCTTCGGCGATGAGGTGATCGAGCATCGTGCCGCCCAAACCGCGCCCGCGCTGGGCTCCATCGACATAGACCGAGAAATCGGCCACCCATCGATAGGCCGGGCGGGGATTGAAGGCATTCAGCGATCCCCAGGCGACCACCGCCCCATCCAGCTCAGTCACATAGACCGGATGGCGCTCGTCTCGTGATGCAAGCCACGCTGCTCGCTCTTCCGCGGTGCGCTCTTCGGTTTCGAGGGTGGCGACCCGGTCGCGAATGCCCTGGTTATAGATTGCGGCGATGGTGGCGGCGTCATCCGGTCGGGCGAGTCGGATGGTGAAAGCATCCTCCGGCACGCGTCTGGCTCCTCCCTAATGGGATGGGAAATCGCTGATTCCATTCCAGTATGCCGGTTTTCGCGGAAAACCAGATCCGGGAGCGCCAACCCGACCCGCCATAACCTTCTACACTTAGTCGCGCTTTGGCGAAAGGACCAACGGCCGGACCGGTGGACAGGGTCGCCAGCGATATGTGAGCAACAGACGAAGGACTATCGATGAGCGATCGGGATAACGATCTGGGCGCTCCCGGGGCAGCCGATGCCACGGACGCCGCGCCAACAACAGACGAAAAGGCGCCCGAGATGGCGAGTGAGTCGAAAAGCAAACCGAAGCGTCCCCGGCGAAGTACGGAGAAGGCGGCGAGGGCCAAGGCTGAATCAGCCAAAGAAGAATCCCTCGAGATGGTTTCCGAGGGCGGACCGGTTGGAGACGAAGCCGACCGCCAGCTTGGAGTAACCGAGCTGCCGGCGGAAATCGTCGAAAAGGAAACCAGGGAGCTGGAAAAATCCCACCCCGAGCTGGTGGAAGGCGCCGCTCCGACCAAAGCGCCGAAAACCGGCGACAAGCCGAACGCAACGATAGCCAGCGCCGTGGCGGCCAAACCGGCATCATCCAGGAAGAAGCCAGCGACCAAGAAGAGCAAGGACGCGGCGACGCCGCTCAGCTCGTCCGATCCGCTGCTGCCGGGCGCGGGCAATCCCTCGCCAGACGGCACGCAGCTGGCCTATCTGCTCACCGAAGCCGGCGGTTCGACCCGGCTCTGGATTACGGCGCTCGATGGCAGCAGCGCCTCATCGATCGAGCTTCCATTCCGGCCGGTGTTCGATCCGGAAGGACCGCAATGGGCGCCGGATGGCACATCGATCGCCCTCGCCGGCAGCGCGCCCTCCGAGATCGGCACTGCGATCTGGTTGGCCCCGGTCGACGGCGGCGAATGCGTGTTGCTGGCCGATCATGCCGCTTCGGACGAGCAACCACGCTGGTCGCCAGATGGCAGCCTGCTGGCTTTCGCCTCCAAACGGCACGGCCGCAGCGCAATCTGCGTGGCGACCCCGGATGGCTATGGTCCCGTGGTGCAGCTCACCGCCGGGCCGATCGGGCAGGACGACCGCAATCCCTGCTGGGAACCGAACAGCCAGCGTATCGCCTTTACCCGGCACATGGTCGATGGCGACAACGAGGGCGAGCAGATCTGGACTGTTTCGATTCTGACAGGTGAGCTGAAGCAAGCGACCAAGAAGCTGGCGCATCGCAGCCAGCTGCAATGGTGCCCGGGCAAATCGCAGATCGCCTTCATCACCGACGAAGCCGAATGGCTCAATGTGGGCGTGGTGAACCCAGATAACAGCGCTGGCTGGAATCTCGCCAGTGAGGCGGGCGACAAGGCGTCGCCACGCTACTCGCCGGACGGCAATCGCATCATGTATACCCGGCGCGTGCGCGGCGAGGTGCGGTTGGTGGAACGCCCGACCAGCGGCGCGACCGCCGATCCACTCGATCCCGGCGCGGGCGTGGCAGCGTCACCTCGGTGGCTGCCGGACAAACGGGTGGTCTATGAATTCTCCTCCGCCAAGGACGCGCCCTCGTTCGTGGTGCAGGAGGCGAAAAAGGACGTTGCCCGCCTCTTCATTCCCATCGCGGGCGGTTGGGAGGCCCAAGACTGGTTCGTTTCACCGGACCACACCGATTACGAAATCGCCGGTGGTCTGAAAGCGGGAGCCCTGGTCTATCGCACCAAGAGCGATGACAAGCAGCCCGCGGTTCTTCTGCTGGGCGCCACCCCGCACAGCGGCCACACCTACGGCTACGACTCGACCATTCAGGCCCTGGTGCAGCGCGGTTTCACCGTGATCGTGGCGACGCTGCCGGGCACCCCCGGGTATGGCAAGAAGATCGTCAACGCATTCAAGGAGCGGGCCGGCACCGAGGCGGAGATCAGCGATCTGGTCGATCTCGCCAACTGGGCGCGCGGGCTCGACTACGTCGATCGCGAACGGGTCTACCTGGTCGGCGAGGGGTACGGTGGCGCGCTGGCCCTGCTGCTGCCGGGGGCCCGCCCGGGCGCTGTCGATGCCGTGGCGGTGATCGACCCGGTCACCGACTGGGACGACGAGCTCGACCAGGCGGACGACGAATTCGCGTATTGGTATCTGACGGCGCTCGGTCTTCCCTCGACCAATCGTGGCAGGAGCGCCCTGCGCACGCCAACGACCTTTGCGGGCGTGCTCGATCTGCCGGTGCTGCTGGTTGGCACCAGCCGGGCCAATCTTGGCCGGGCGGTGCAGCTGGAGCGGTTCGCGGCGGCGCTCGACGAGCTTGGGGTGCCCTACCGGCGCGAGACGGCCGAAAACGAATCGACCTGGCAGACCGCCGAGCGAGTCGCAACATTCCTGGACGCGCCGGCGACACCGGAACAAGCGGTCGAGCCGGCCGAAGCAGCGCCTGCCGAGCCCACTGAGCCAGGATTCGTCATCGAGCCCGTGGAAACGGTCGATATCGAAGCGCTGCGGATCGGCAGTGCCAACGGCGGCAGTCATGAGGATGCCCTTGACGCGGCAAGCACCGACGAGCTGCGCGTGGTCGAGGACGTGGCGGCAGAGCAGGTTCCCGAGGATCTGCCCGAGCCCGGCTCGCCAGCCGAGGTGGTGGCCGAATCGGCCGAGCTCGATCCCGAATATCGGATCATTCCCCCGAAACCCGAACTGCCGCTGACCAGCTCGAATGTCGGCCGTGGCATGCGCACGGACGAGATTTAAGATCCCCCTCGCATATCGATTCAATCGAAAAGGCCGCGCTCACGGTGAGCGCGGCCTTTGTCATCAAACTTCTCCGGTTCTCGGGAAGGACGGCTGTTCGGCGAGTCCGACGCGAGAGGTTCTTCACTTCGTTCAGAATGACAATAGGGTGGCATGCGCACACGTTGCGCCCATTCGACATCCTGGTCGGGGAGGCACACTGTGGCCGCCCTTGACGGAGGCGGGAACTTCCATGCTGGAAATGCGGTTCCACCTCTTCACTGTCCCGCAATGGCGCCTACCGAGCGAAGCCCCGTTTCCGGCAGTGGACTAGAACCGACCCGGATCGAAGGGCCTCAGGAGCTCACGGGAGGAGCCATCGGTGAGCAGATCGGCGATGGCAATGCCGGTGGTGGGGCCGAGGGTGAGACCCATCATGCCGTGGCCGGTGGCGACGGCGAGATTGCGATAGTCCTTCAGCAGGCCAACGATTGGCAGGCCGTCTGGCGACATCGGGCGCAATCCGCTGCCGACGGCGGGAAGCGAGAGATCGGTCGGCCATCCGCGGATGATATCGGCGGTACCGCGCACGATCGATGCCACCCGCTCCGGGCGGATGACCGCGTTGTTGCCGGAAAACTCCATCGTGCCCGCCAGCCGGATCATCCCATTCAGCGGGGTGATGACATGCCGGTAGTCGAAGATTTCGATGGGATGGCGGATCTCGACCGGCGCCGGGGCGTAATCGAGCGCATATCCCTTGCCGCCCTCGATCGGAACGCGACGTTTGGCATAACGGGCGATCTGAGGCGTCCAGGCGCCGGCGGCGATCAGCACCGCGTCGGTTTCCAAGCGACCCCGGTCGAAGACGACATCGGTCACCCGGTCCCGGTCGAGCGTCAACCCTTCGACCCTCACGCCGCTGCGCAGCTCGACTCCATTGGCCGTCAGCCAATCGAGCAAACCGGCGGTGAGGGTATCGGGACGGAGGGAACGTTCCTGCGTCATCCAGATGCCACCGTGAATCGCCTCGGTCAACGCTGGCTCCAGCTCGCGCAGATCGTCGCCAACGATCGGTCCCTGAAAGCGCATGCCGTTGAGCGGTGCGAAGCGAGCGAAGTTTTCCAGCTCGCGATCGAGACCGGCGGGGGTTTTGAAGACGAAGAGAATGCCGTCACGGTGCTCTTCGAAGGCGATGCCATCAGCGCGCAAGGCATCGAAGCTGTCGAATGCGCGCTTGCCAAGCTCGGCCAGTGCTTCGACGCCACACCAGTAGTCGGTGGCGTTGCAATGACGCCAGAAATCAACCGTCCAGCGAATGAACGATGGGCTCGGCCGGGGTTGGATATAAAGCGGACTCGAGGAGGAGCGCATCCACTTCATCGAGGTGCGCATGAGCCCGGGTGACGGAACTGGATCGGCCCACCCCGGAGAGACCCAGCCCGCGTTGACGCGTGAGGCGCCATAGCCGAACTCCCGGTCGGTGACGACCGTAACGTCCCAGCCGCGCTTCTTCAGCGCCCAAGCCGACGAGAGCCCAACGATTCCCCCACCAATGACGACGACGCGATCTGCCATAGATTCTGTCCTTCTCACCTCACGCGATCGATGCGCATGAGCTCAGTATGAAGGAAGCCGGCGGATCAAGCCGTTTGGAGATGCTCGAAAACATTGGATTTGGAGGATACCGCTATTTTGGTTTTATCAGGGACTTGATCATGGGCCCGACGACCTGGGCGGTGCGCGGGTCTTTGAGCAGCATGGCAATGAGCCCGAAACGGCTGGTAACGAGCCGAGCCATGACGACGCCGGTAGCGCTGTCACGCACAGCGGAATTCTGAATCAGCGTCTTGGCGGAAGCGGCGTTCTTGCCGGTGAGCATGCTGCCCATGAGCGAGGCGATCTCGCTGGCATTGCCTTGCGAAACCCCGGCGGGCGGCCTGATGCCCTTCTTCGCCAGATTCTCCTGCAGCACCTGCCCGAACGCGGCGACCTTCTGCGGATCCATCCCTTCGAGGGTGCGCTTCGCGCTGGCGGTAATCTCTGCCTGGGATTTCCCGGCGGTGGCCGCGCGAATCTCGTCCATCGACGGGAGGTTGCCGGGCATTTGGGTGCGGAGTTGCTTCAGACGGTCCATGGGTGGAGTGTAGCAGTTAGGAACTGGGAACTGGGACCTGGTGCTCGACGCAGAAACTGGAAACAGACACGCAGGTCTGTCTTACCATCGATCCCAGTTCCTATATCCTGCACGGTAGCTGTAAGAATCATTGGAGGCGGCCATTTCCACATTTGGGTCGACATTGCGGCGCTTTCGCGCGTCTGCTGGGCTGAGCCAGGAAGCGCTCGCGGAGCGAGCGGGGCTCAGCGTGCGCGGCATCAGCGATCTGGAGCGGGGCGCGCGCACCTTTCCCCGTCTGGAAACCGTGCGCATGTTGGCCGATGCGCTCGAACTCGACGAGCGCGACCGCATGGTGCTGCTGGCCGCAGCGCGTCCGGAGCTGGCATCCGAGGAGCCTTCGCCGGCGAAATTCGCGAAGCCGGAACGCACCGTTGCGCTGCGGGTGCTGCCGATCCCGCCAACCCGCCTGGTCGGACGGGAACAGGAAATCGAGCGTATCGTCGCGCTCTTCCGTTCGGGCGACACCCGCCTGATTACCCTGACCGGGCAAGGCGGAATCGGTAAATCGCGTCTGGGATTGGCGATCGCACGGGGCTTTGCTCGCGAGCTGGCTGGACGGGTTGCCTTTCTGGAGCTGGCTGCGGTGCGCGATGTCGCGCTGGTGCCGGGTGCGCTGGCGAGCCAGCTCGATGTGCCGATCGATGCCGGTGAGACAGCAGCCGCCGCGATGGCAGCCGCCATCGGTCACGAGCCGATGTTGCTGGTGATCGACAACTGGGAGCATGTGATCGAAGCGGCGCCGGTGCTCTCGATCCTGCTGGGGCATTGCGAAGGACTCTGGGTCCTGGCCACCAGCCGCGAGCGCCTGCGCTTGCGCGGGGAATGGGAGGTGCGGCTCGATCCGCTGCCGTGGGCGGAAGGGACAGCCGAGGTGGAATCAGTTGCCGCGTCGCCGGCGGTGCGGCTCTTCGTCCAGCGCGCTAATGAGGCGGTGGATGGCTTCACGCTCGATGAGAGCAACGCCGCGGTGGTACTGGAGATTGTACGGCGGTTGGATGGCATTCCCCTGGCGATCGAGCTGGCGGCGGCGCGGACGCGGCTGCTGAACCCAGAGGCGTTGCTGGGACGGCTGGAGGGTCGCTTCCAACTGCTCACCGAAGGACCGCGCGATTTGCCGGAGCGTTTGCAGACGATGCAGTCGGCCATCGCGTGGAGTGTCGATTTGCTCGATGAAGACGAGCGCCGTTTGTTCGATCGCCTGTCGGTCTTCACCGGCGGATTCACCATTCCCGCGGCCACCGGTGTGCTGGCGCGAATCGAGCCGGCAACCGACCCGCTAGCAATCGAGCAGGCGGTGGTGTCGCTAGTGGAAAAGAGTCTGGTGCGCCCAGTGGACACCAGCGGCGACGAACCGCGTTTCGTCATGTACGAGACGATCCGCGAATACGCCAGCGAGCGGATGGGCGAGCAAGACGACGCCGCGCGGCTGGCGGGCGCCCATGCAGCGCATTTCCTGACCCTGGCCGAAGCATCGGAAGCGGGATTGATGAGCGCCGATCCCCTGCCGACTTTCCAGACACTCGAGATCGAGATCGCGAACTTGCGCGCGGCGCTGGGCCATCTGCGCATGCGAGGCGAGATCGAGGTGGCCATGCGCATCGCCAGCGCACTGGCCTGGTTCTGGACCGAGCCGCGTTTTCTGACCGAGGGACAACGCTTGCTGGGCGCCTTGCTGGAGGAATCCGCGTCATCGCCGGTGCCGGACGATCTGCGGATCCGCGCCTTGATTGCCGCTGGCGATCTGGCAATCTGGCAAGGTGAGCTGGACGAGGCAGCGGCGTTCCAGGCTGAGGCGTTGGATCTGCTGCGCGATGGTGGCGACGAATGGCAGCTGGCAGCGGTGCTGCGCAGCCTCGCGAATGTGGCGCTGGAACGGCATCAGTTCTCCCGGGCGGATGAGCTGCTGACCGAATCGCGCGATCGGGCGCGCAATGCCGGGCACGATTGGGAAGTGGCCGCGTCGGCAAATTTGCTGGGCTTGAGTAAAACGATGCAGGGTTCGCCGGATTGGGCAATCGAGCGGCACCGGGAAGCGGTCGATATCTGGCGCGAGCTGGGTGACAGCGGACACGTCTTCGATGCGCTTGCCGGGCTGGGGTGGGCGCAGCTCCAGGCAGGGCAGCTGGCCGATAGCGCGCGATCGTATCTGGATGCACTGCCGCTGGCAGTGGAGTCGGACGATATCCTGCAAATCGAATGGTGCATCCGGTCCGCGGCCGTGGTGGCGGCCATGCGCGGAACCGAGCTGGAACGGGCGGCGCGGCTCTTTTCTGCCTCGGAAGCAATGCGCGAGGAGAGCGGAATCGCGTTGCGCGTAGGCATCGGCGAAACCATCGACCAATTGATGGAAGATGTCCGCACCCGCCTCGGGGCCGAGCGCTTCGCCCGCGGCTGGCAGATCGGCCAGGGACTCACGCGCGTGCAGGTGTTGGACGAAGCACAGTTGGTGTTCGAAAAAGCGGCGGTGTGACGGAAGAGCGCGCGGCACGCAGCGGGGAGATCGAGGGTCAAGAGTCAAGTGTCAAGAGCCCAATGAATCGCCCTTGACACTCCACTCTGGACTCGAGTGGCGCTTTCTGACTGTTGACTGCTACATCTCCTCGACGACCCGAATGGTCAGCAGCCGCGGATCGGCGGCGCCGGCGCAGATGGCGCCGCCAGCGACGACCTGGGCCAGATACATCAGCTTGGACCAGCCGATGCGCTCGCCGGGTACCAGCACCGGGATACCAGGTGGATACGGGGTGACCGACTCGGCGGCAATGCAGCCGATGGCGGCCGGTAGTGGCACCGCATGGGCACGAGCGAAAAAGGCTTCTCGAGGCAACATAGCCATTTCTCCTGGAGCGATTGCGTCACCCACCGAGCGGGCGACCGAGCGAACGCGACGGGGATGTGGACCGGGCGAACGGCCGGCAATAGCGCGCAGCGCGTCCACCAGCGCGCCGAGAGAGGCGCGCGTATCGGCGACGGTGACGATGCCGACGATGCCGCGGTGGTCGCTCATCTCGGGGGCAATGGCGAACTCATTGCGCAGGATGGCTTCCACTCGGTAGCCCGTCAGCCCGAGCCCGGTCGTGTCGATGACCAACCGGGTCGGATCGACCCGCTCGGCCGGCAGACCGAGGGCCTCATGGTCGATCAAGGCGATCCCCGGGATCTCGCCGAGCTGCTTGCGGGTCAGGGCAGCCAGCGCCAGGGTGAGCTCCATGAGAGCCCAGCCTTGCAACGCGACCTGGCGGCGGGCGCTGTCGAGCGAGGCGAGAATGGGCAGGCAACGGCTGGTGGTCTGCGCCATGCGCACGCACGCTGTCAGTCGCAGCCGCTCGATACGCTCGCCCTGGGTGACGATCATCGCGCCCTGGCTCAGGACCGGCAGGGTTTTGTGCAGACTGACGACCGCGGCATCGGCCCCGGCAGCCATCGCGTGATCGGGCAGTGCCGGGGAAAAGGGCAGATGCGCGCCCCACGCTTCGTCGACCATGACTGGCACGTTGCGCGCGTGGGCAATATCGACGATCGCGGCGACCTCCGACGAGACACCGTGATAGGACGGGCTGGTGATGACCACCAGTCTCGCATCGGGATGGTCATCCAGCGCGGCCGCGATGACGGCTGGATCGATGCCGGTGCTGAGCGCGTGATGCGGATGCAGCTCCGGCGCGACGAAGACCGGCCGGGCGCCGACCAGGATCAAGCCAGTGAGCACCGACATATGCGCGTCACGCGCGACGATGACGGTATCGCCCGGATTCAGCAGCGTCATCAGGAGGGCGTGATTGCCGCCAGACGATCCGTTGACCACATACCAGGCGTCGTCGGCGCCCCAGGTTTCGGCAGCCAGCCGCTCAGCGGCGCGCAGGGCGGCATCGTGCCGGCTGGTGTTGAGCCAGACATCGGCGCGGAAGATGTCATCGCCGAGCAGCGACTGAAGGTCGTTCTCGACCAGGCGTCCTTTGTGCCCCGGGGTTGAAAATGCGACGGTGCCGGCTGCAAGGTAGTCCTCGAGCGCTTCCAATAGGGGCGCGCTTTGCTGCGGATTCGGATGCATCGGGCTCAGACACGCCGGCGATTCCGGCGTGAGCTCTGCGGCCAGGACGTTCATGGAGATGACTCCTCCTCGTTCAGTCATGACCGCGCTCCACCGAACGGGTCGAGAATCAAGTACGCCTGCAAGACGAGTACCGCGCCAATGGCGAGCCATTTGTCCCAGGAAATTTCCACCTGGAAGCGAAAGCGGTCGACCAGCAGCAGTCCGACCTGCAGCAGCACCACCCAGCCCATGGTGACCACCGAGAGCTCGGCGGTTTTGAGACTGGTGGCGTAGACGGCGAAGAGCACGACGAACGTAGCGAGTCCAAACAGAAAGCACGTCCGGCTCCCTTGATCGGCCCATTGCTTGGCAAGTAGCGCGCCGCAGAAATCGAGCAAGGCGAGCATCAGCATCGCGCCGGTAAGCACAACAAAGCGAGGCATGGGTAGCTCGAGCATGACTCAGCGCCGGACTGCGCCATGCCGCACCGATTGCAGCACGGCTTCGGCCTTGCGCCGCTCGATGGTCGACAGGTCATCGGCGCGCTGCTCCGGCAGGAGTGCGGGCTTGTCGTGAAGAGGGGGCTGAAATCGGCCGATTCGGCTGGCGCCGATGACCGCGGCGAGCTCGAAACGGATCTCGCGTCCGATGTGCAAGACTGGGGTGAGGAGATGTGCTGGAGCCATGGTGCGCGTCCTTCCCAGAAACCGAGCTGTCTTCGTCGACTATCCCAAGGCAACGACGGATGTGCCGGGCGGCGATGAGTGCTGTGGAGGAAGGAAGAGCACCTCCGTCGTTGCCACTTCATGGTGCCCGAGAGGTGGTGGGTGGGACAGACGCAACGCACACGCAAACGGGGTCCGGAGTTCCTGGGTCCGGAGTCCGGAGAACTGACGATCCCTGAGCTCTGAGACGCTTTGGAGCAGTCAGCAGTCAGCCCCGGACACGGCATGGCGAGAAGTCCATGCCCTACGATCTTCCCCGGACCCTGGACCCAGAACAGGCCGTTTCACGATATCGAATTGTGGGCGCCCTCCCCCGCTGGTAGGATGGCCGGGCAATCGACTCCAGCCGGTCCAGCGAGGGACGGGCGGCAGGAACGGGCTTGACCAGCACGGACGCAGCGCCTCCACGGGAAAACCTGAAGAAACCGGGACGGCTCGATGTCGTCCGCAATCGCTCGTTGCTGACGCTGATGCTGGGGCATGCCACGGTCGATATGTATTCCGGGGTAATTCCCCTTCTCTATCCCCTGCTGACCGACAAATTCACCCTCGATCTCAAGACCGTCGGTCTGGTCTCGCTCTGCTATAGCGGGATGGCGTCGCTGTCGCAGCCGCTGTTCGGCTGGGTTTCCGACCGGCACGGCACCCGCTGGATCGGGCTGGCGCTGATGTGGACCGCCATTACCTTCGCACTGCTCGGTCTGGCGCCGAGCTTCCATATCTTGCTGTTGCTGGCGGCGCTGGCGGGCATCGGCTCCGGAATGTATCACCCGATGGGCGCGGTCACCGCAGCCTCGGTGATTCCGGATAACCAGCGCAATGTAGCGATGTCGATTTATGTCACCGGCGGCACGCTCGGGGTGGCGCTCGGTCCGCTCATCGCCGTTGTCATCTTCGGGCTCTTCGGGTTGCATGGCACCCTGGCGATGGTCATTCCCGGCGCGGCGATCGCGGTGTTCTTGCTCACGCACATGCAATCGGTGGCGCTCCGGCTGAAGAAACGATCCGCACAGGCGCTGGCCGACGCGCCGCCGATTCCCTGGAAGCCGATGAGCGTGGTGATCGCGCTGATGATGTTACGGTCGTGGGTGCTTTCCGGAATCAGCGCCTTCATTCCGACCTGGTATGACGAAATGGGTTACAGCCGGCTGTTCTATGCGTCATTGACGACCACGATCCTGCTCTGCAGCGCAGCGGGCGCAGTGGGGGCCGGGTCGCTGGCCGACCGCCACGGTCGCCGGAAGCTGATGGTGATCGCCTCGGTCGCCTCGGTGCCGGCGATCCTCCTTTTCGCCCAATTCCCGGGTTGGCCGGCCTTCCTGACCGCGGCCTTGATCGGTCTGTTGGCAGCGAGCACCGGTCCGTTGCTGCTGGTGATGGCGCAACAATTGATGTCTGGCCGCCCGGGCATGGCATCCGGTTTGATCCTGGGTCTCGGATTCATCATGGGCGCGGTGGGTATCCCGATCATGGGCGCCGTGGGTGATGCCTGGGGGCTACAGAATGCGATGCGCCTGTCGGCGGGGATCGGAGTGCTGACGATCGTCGCCTCATTGCTCTTGCCGTCCGACGCCGACGTGAAGCTTCTCACCGAGCGCAAACCGGCACTGAAACGAACGCCCCCGCAGCCGGCATTGTCCGGCGCGGACGGAGATTGACCAATTCTGGTTTGGACGCCAACGATGAGGGCGGAATTGGTAGGGTCACCCCCTGTGGTTGCCCTTGTTTCGACGCACGAATGTCGGGGATGTGGCGCGTTTTTTCGGCAGGCGGCGGGTTCCACCACAGATCGAGCGTTTGGCCGCCAAATGCAGCTACTGGGGGTTGCCCCTACCAGAAGCGTGCATCGATTGGAGTGATCGAAGATGACGGAATCGCGACCGCTGTCCGCGTCTGGCGAGACCATCTCAGACCTGGTCGATTATGGACTCGGGCGAATGTGCGAATGGGAGTCGGGCTGGAATGCCGTGCATCCGGATGCCACAGTCGACCTCGACCCGGCGCTGATGACCGCGGTGATCGGCGCATTGACCGAACGGCTGACCGATAACTATCCCTTCTTCCATCCCGACTATGCCGGCCAGATGCTGGCCCCACCGCATCCAATCGCAGCCGCGGCCTACGCCGTCGCCCAGCGGATCAACCCGAATGCGCACGCGCTCGACGGCGGACCCGCCACCACGAAGCTGGAGATCGAGGCGGTCGACGCGCTCGAGGCGATGTTCGGCTACGACCCGGCCACCTCACTCGGACACCTGACCTCCAGCGGCACGATCGCCAATCTCGAAGCGCTCTGGGTCGCGCGCGAGCTGCATCCCGAGAAAGCAATCGTCTATTCGAATCTGGCGCATTACACCCATGCGCGCATGTGCCAGCTCCTCCGGGCCGAGGGGATCGGGGTCGATACCGACACCGAGGGCCGCATCGATCTCGGCGCGCTGGAAGGTGCGCTGCGAACCGGACGCATCGGTACGGTAGTGGCGACCGCCGGCTCGACCGGGATCGGCGCGGTCGACCAGGTCGACCAGATCGTGCCGCTGGCGGCCAAATACGGGGCGCGGGTGCATGTCGATGCCGCATACGGCGGCTATTTCGTGCTGTTGGCCAATTGCGATGCACTCGATCCCGACGTGGCCGCGGCGTATCGCGCGATCTGCGAGGCGGACAGCATCGTCGTCGATCCGCATAAACGCGGCCTGCAGCCGTACGGCTGCGGGTCGGTCTTCTTCCGAGATGCCGCGATCGGGCGGTTCTACAAGCACGATTCGCCCTATACCTATTTCACCTCGACGGAGTTGCATCTGGGCGAGATCAGCCTGGAATGCTCGCGAGCCGGCGCGGCCGCTGCTGCGCTCTGGGCGACGATGCAGGCGCTACCGCTGGAGGCGAATCGGGGTCTCGGCTCGATCCTTGCACGCACCCGGGCGGCGGCGGTGCGCTGGGCAACGCTGATCCGCGGGTCGGACTCGCTCCGGCTGGCGGTCGACCCGGCGCTGGATATCGTGACGTTCTACGGTTTGCCGGCCGATGGCGACCGGCGCGTTTCGACCGTCAGCGCCCTGACCCAGCGCGTCTTCGATGCGCTCATGAACGATCCAGTCGATCCGGTCTATCTGGCGACATTGAAGGTAATGCCGCCGCTGCTATCAAGCGACACCGAGCTGATTTGGGACCAGCCGGAGGCGCTGATCTTCCGCAGTGTCCTGATGAAACCGGAGCACTTTGATGCGGTGCCGCGGTTGCATGGACGGGTGGTCGAAGCGTTAGGAGTTGGGAGTTAGGAGTTGGTTTGGTCCTCAGTCTGCTCCTAACTCCTCCCATCGATCCAACGGCGAATCTGGGGTTCGTGCTCGACGTGAAGATGGTCGAACCAGGAACGGTCGAGCATCGACTCGGCGATCGAGGTGCCGGCCATCCAGGGAAAGTAGTCGGGATCGGTGAGCGCGTCGTCCGGCAGGACGAGCACCACGGCGCTTAGCCGGGCGAACGTATCGGCATAGGCTTCGAGGACGTCATCGACCGGAATCGCGCGGTCCCGCTCAGTCAGCCAGGCGTTGATCTCGTCATCCGTCGTCAGCTCGGCCGGCCACGGAGCAGGCGGTTCGAACTCACCGCGCGCTTCCGCTTCCAGCAGGCGGATGCCACCATCCCGCCAGGCCAGCAGATGGGCGGTCACATCGCGAAACGACCAATCGCCGGTCACGCCGGGCTCGTTCATCAGATCCGGATCGACATCTGCCAGCAGCGCTTCCCATTCGGTGCGCTCCTCATCGACGACCTCGACGAGCTGGTGCTTGAGCTTCGAATTGGTCACGGCGAGCCGCCTCCGGGATGCGCCGGCTGGGGGCGCCGAATGAAAGATCGAGCGAAATGGATTCAATGCCTGCATTGCAAACATAGTGGTGCGAGACCTCCTTTACCGCTATCTGGTACCCGCTCTCGCATTGAAGAACGAGGCATCCGCCGCTCTGTGAGATAGTCGGTCGGCAGCGGGGCGAATCGACGTCCAGTGGGGCATAATCTGGGCGCGACTCGTCCGGTCAGACGTCAGGAGAAGGTTCGCGCGATGTGGAAAGCACCCCTGCGGGGATTCTTCCTGGTGCTGGTGGTGGCCGGGGTCGCGATTTTGTCGCTGGCGCTTTGGGCGCGCTACACGGTCTATGACGAGGATCAATTTGTCTCGGTGGTCGGGGGACTCTCGACCGATCCGGCCATCCAGCACGTCGCGGTTACGCGATTGATGGCAGAGATCGATACCCAGGTCGCCACCCAGACGACCGCGCAGGGTCTTTCGCCGACCGTTGCCATCACCTATCAGATGTTCCGCCCGCAAATCGAGCAAGGGATCATCACGGCGCTGAACTCCCCAGCGTACAAGCCGTACTGGGTGCAGGCTCTGCGCGAGCTGCACACACCGTTGACCGCGCTGCTCAAGGGCAACGACACCCCAAATCTGAAACAGACCGGCAACCAGGTGCAGGTGAATCTCTATCCAGCCTACGAGCTGGCGCAGCAAAACTTCGGACCGCAGGTCACCGCGCTGCTAGCTCAAGTGAACCTCTCACCGGACAATCTCTGGTTCACCGTGCTGGAAGGCGATCAGCTCGCGCAGGTGCAGCGCTATGTGCGGCTTTTCAATCGCACGCTCGCGCTGGGAATCATCCTCTCGGTGCTGTCGGCAATCGGCTATGTGCTGCTCTCGAACCGCAAGCTGCGGGCGATGGCCTGGCTGCTCCTGGCGATCGGGCTCGGCTTGCTGATCCAGCGTTTCGCGCTCCAGTACGGCAAAGAGCAGCTCACCGAGGCACTACAGGATCCGAACGAGCGTAACGCCGCCCAAGTCTTCTACAACACGCTGGTGGGCGATCTGCGGCATTTCGAGCTCTATGCGCTGATCGTGGCGATCGGCGTGGCGGTGGCGATCATGCTGGTCGACTACTTCATGGTGCAGAAAAAGCTGCAAGAGATCGACGCCGCGGCGTAACGCCCGCGAGGATCGGACCCGCGGGAGGAGCCGGAGATGTCGAAACCATCAGTCGCACCAGCAGCTTTCCTCCCGGCGACTGAGCTGGCGGGACCGCTGGCGGAACATCCGCCGGCGGGGCGCATGCGGGGACGGGTCTGCATGGTGGTGGGGGCAACCCGCGGGATCGGCCGGGCGACCGCGCTGCGCATGGCCGAGGAAGGCGCGGGAGCGGTCGTAATTTCCGGCCGGAACCAGCAACTCGGAAATGCGCTGGCCGCGGAATTGAACGAGCTGGGCGCGGAAAGCCTCTTCGTGCCGGCCGATGTGACCAACGAAGCCGATCTCGCCGATCTGGTGGAGCGGACCGTCGAACGGTTCGGACGGTTGGATGCGGTGTGCAACAACGCTGGCGTTCAGGAGAAACGGGCGCTGCTGGCCGAGCAAACGCCTGCCAACTACGATCTCGTCTTCGATACCAATGTCCGCTTTCTCTTCGATGCTATGCGCTACGAGCTTCCGGCGATGCTGGCGTCGGGCGGCGGGGCGATGGTGAATATCACCAGCGTCAGCGGATATCGGCATCCCTACCCGGGATTGTCGCTTTACAACGCGTCGAAAGCCGCCGCCATCACGCTGACCCAGAGTGCTGCCATGGAATACGCCGAGCTGGGGATTCGCATCAATTCAGTGGCGCCCGGGCGGGTCGTGACCGACATGATGCTGGCAACCGGGGTAGACGATATGCACCGGGTGGCAGCGGGATTGCCCCTGCGACGGATGGGTCATCCGGAAGAGGTCGCCATGGCAGTGGTGTGGCTACTCTCAGATGAGGCGGGGTACATCGTCGGGCACGTCCTCTGCGCCGACGGGGGATTCATGGCGGGGTAGCCGTGGGGAGCGTCCGGACCATTCATACGGACTCTACAATACGCCGGTCATTTGCGATTTCAAGCGGCGAAGCCATGCCGCTGTTTCGGGCGGGAGAATGCGTTCATGCGCACCGGCGTTTCCTATTTCGGCAATCGCACCTTGCGGCATGTGGCCGCCGATCTGGAGGACATTGCCGCGACCGGCTTCGA
The DNA here is from genome assembly GCA_035708745.1 of Thermomicrobiales bacterium. Lineage (GTDB taxonomy): Bacteria > Chloroflexota > Chloroflexia > Thermomicrobiales > UBA6265 > JAMLHN01. Next base: position 22,850 of record DASTFJ010000210.1, read on the forward strand.
CTATGTCGTCCACTGCTCGACCGAAAGCGATCTGCTCTGGCGGCAGGAGACGATGCGCGAGATCTACCGCATCTCGCACGAGCTCGGGCTGGAAGTGCAGGTCGATCCGTGGGGGGTGGCGGGGGTGTTCGGTGGCGAGGCGCTGAGTAAGTTCGTCACCTGGGAGACCGATATCTGCCAGGTACTGGCCGATGGCAGCCGGATGGGCGTGACTTGTCTGTATCAGCCGAAGTTGATGGACTGGCTCCGCCAATGGGTCGATGCGACCGTCGATCAGGGCGCCGATGTGCTCTTTTTCGACGAGCCGCATTGGTATCCGGGCGATCTTTGGTACATCGGCAAAGCGGTCGGCCCCGACACCGAGCGCTGGAGCTGCCGCTGCGACCTCTGCCTGGAGCTCTTCCGCGAGCGCTACGGTCACGAAATGCCGCTGGTGATGGACGACGAGGTGCGCGACTTCCGCCAGCAGGCGGTCTACGACGTGACCGCCGATCTGATCGGCTACGGGCACAGCAAGGGCGTGCGCAATGGGCTCTGTCTTTTGCCCCACGGGATGTCGTTCGATCTGGTGGGGGTCCCGGACTGGGCGCCGTTCCTGCAGATTCCGGGACTCGATTTCTTCGGCACCGATCCGTATTGGCGGGCGGGTGGCGATCCGGTGCCCATGGAGCCGTATGTCCGGCCGAATGCAGCGGCGGTGCGGGAGATTTGCGAAACGTACGACGTCCCGAATCAATTCTGGATTCAGGGATACAACTTCCCGGCCGGGAAAGAACACGAGGCCGCCGATGCCATCGCCATCGCGGTCGAGGAAGGGATGACCGATCTGGCGGTGTGGGCCTATCGCGCGTGCGAACCGATGTCGGCGTTGTGGCCGGCGGATATCGAGAAGACGTGGGAGGTGGTGGTGGGGGCGTTGCGGTCGGCGAAGGGGTTGGCTTCGTAGGAGCCATCGTGCGGGGCAAGATCACGCGGGGCTAAAGCCGCCGCGCTACTGAAGCGAAGTCCCGCTGGGACTGGGGGTGGGAAGTGCCGTACTGGAAGCTGAACTATCACTTGGTTTGGAGTACGCGGCAGCGGGTGCCGGTGCTGAACGGTGAAATGGGACGCGTTGCGAAAGCGTCGATTCTCGCATCGGCCACGAAGCTGGGAGTGCGCGTGCATTCGATATCGGTGCAGCCCGATCATGTGCATTTAGCGTTCGCGGCTCCTCCAAAATGGTCGGTTGCGGACATCGCACAGCGCGTCAAGGGGTCGTCGAGTCACCACCTTGGGAAGGAGTTTGGTGAAGCCTGGATGGGTTGGCAGGCGGAATATGGGGTTGTTGGATTTGGGGAGCAATCGCTGGGACGGGTAATTCGGTACGTCGCGAATCAGGAGGAACACCATCGAGAGGATCGGTTGTGGCTCGAAATGGAACGGGTGCCGGATGAGCTCACCGGTGAAACGGTGGTAATTCGGTAGGTCGCGTGTTGCAACCTCGCGCGGCACTAAAGTGACCGCGCTACTAAAGCAAAGTCCCGCTGGGACTCTGGGCGCGGCCCGTGCAGGACTAGCCAGTCCTGAAAGGACTTTGCTTCAGTAGCGCGGTGGCTTTAGCCCCGCGTGATGGTGGCCGCGCGAACTTCCGAGCCGAAATTCAGCTCCCGAACGTCACCAGCACTTCATCGCCGACAACCGAAACGGGGTACTGCCGCACTTTGAACTTGGGGTTGGCCAGGGCAGTTCCGGTGGTGATATCGAATTCGAGACCGTGCCAGGGGCAGGTGAGGATTTCGCCCTCGCGGCCCCATTCGTATTGCCAGTCGGTTTCCGGACCGTTGAGCATGGTGCCGTTCACGCCGCCGGTGCAGAGCGGACCGAATTGATGCGGGCAGACATTCGGCAGCGCATAGAGCGTGCCGTTCACATTGAAGACGCCGATCTCGACATTGCGGATCTTGACGACCGTGCTCGATCCGACCGGGAAGTCGGCCACGGTTCCGATGACGTGTTCCGCCATGGGGCTAATCCGCCGCCACGGCGGCCACTGGGGCCGGAATACGGGTGAACGCCTTCAATGCGTTTTCACCCATCACCGCGCGCTTGAGCTCCATTGGCATCGGCAGCTTCATGATCGCTTTGGGATGGTCGAAGTCGTGATGCGGCCAGTCGGAGGCGAAGATCACCCGGTCGTCGCCGATCGAATGGATCGTCTCGACCAGCTGGGAGGACTCGTCCGGTTCCTCGACCGGCTGGGTGGCGAACCACATGCGTTCTTTCATGTACTCGCTCGGGCGCTCCTTCAGGAAGGGTACATGTCGGCGGTATTCGTTGAAGTACTTGTCCATGCGCCACATCATGTACGGCACCCAGGCGATGCCGGCTTCGGTGAAGACGACTTTCAGCTTCGGATACCGCGCCGGGGCGCCGGTGTGCATGAGGCTGGTCAGGTTCGCCATCATCGCGAATGAGTGCGAGAGCACCTGCCGGGCGAAGTGATTCTCGAACTGATCGAGCTGGTAGGGAAAATTCGGCGTGATGATGGTCA
>DASTFJ010000211.1:0-6520 GCA_035708745.1 Thermomicrobiales bacterium
TCCGCTTCGGTTCGGCATGGTGGTTGCGCAGCGGGCCGAATGGCCGGAGCTGGCGCGGCGAGCACGGCTGATCGAAGAGCTCGGGTTCGACACGCTCAATGTCGTCGACCATTTCTATGGGTCCTACGACATCATGGATCCCTGTCATGAGGCGTACACCGCGCTGGCCGGGATTGCCGCAGTGACCTCCCGGGTGCGGCTGGGCGTGATGGTTGCTGGCAATACCTATCGGAATCCGGCGTTTCATCTCAAGCAGGCGGTCACCGTCGACCACATCTCCGGCGGACGGGTGGAATTCGGCGTTGGGGCTGGGTGGCTGGAGCGCGAGCACACCGCGTATGGGTTCGACTATCCATCCGCCCGGGAGCGTGTGGAGCGATTTTCCGAGGCGATCGAGATTTGGGAGCTGCTGCAGCGGAACGAATGGACGACCTATAGGGGAGCGCACTATCAGCTTATCGATGCGCCGTTCGAACCCAAGCCGGTGCAACGACGGTTGCCGTTGCTGATCGGCACCAATGGACCGCGCATGATGCGGCTGGCCGCCCAACGTGCCGACATCTGGAATGCCATTGGAACGCCTGAAGACGTGCGTCCGCTGAACGACAGATTCACCGCTCTTTGTCTGGGGGAGGGCCGCGATCCGGCGACGGTGCTGCGCTCGGTCTGCCCGCGGGTAGACATGCTGGCATCGAGCGAGGATTTCGTTGCCCATGCGGCGGCATATATCGATGCCGGCTTTACCGACTTTCAGATTCCCTGGCCGCGCACGGACCAACAATACGAGGTCATGCAGCAAATCGCGCGCGAGTGCATTCCTGAGATCCGAAGCGCCTATCGATCAGCTCGTTGAGTATGCCGGCCAGGGTTGTTTGTCCGATGCATTCTGGACGGACTTGGGTTCTCTCCAACAAGAGTTCCTTCGCTGCGGCTCAGGATGACAATGGGAGGAAGGGGTGCCTAAAACGCTGAAACCCAGATCCATTCGGCGGGCTCCGGGCCGATGTTGACGACGCAGTGCGTCTCGATGCCCTCGAAATACAGGCTGTCCCCATCGCTCATGCGATAAGTAGTGCGGCCCACTCGATATTCGATCTCACCATGGAGCACGAAGGCGAATTCTTCACCCATGTGGCTCATCCGCTCGGTGCTCTCGCCCGGTTGCAGGCTGTAAAAGGCGGCGTACATGCGACCCAGATAGGTGCGCGTCAGTTGTTGAATTGCATGTCCGCTGACCGGGTGCCGGAATTCCGGCCGCTCGTTCTGGCGCACGAGTCCATAGGGTGTGACGGTTTCTTCGTCCTGAAAGAAATCGGCAATGGGAACCCGGAGGGTGTCGGCGATGCGTTTCAACGCCATGATCGTGGGACCGGCGAGACCGCGCTCGATCTGGCTCAGATAGCCGGTGGTGATATCGGCGGCGTGAGCAACTTCCTCGAGCGTCATCTGACGGCGCTTGCGGATCCCGCGGATCTCCCGGCCGATGCCTGCGAAGACATTATCGCTTTCCGACGAGAGTGGTGGCGATTCATCGTCGCTTGTGAGCGGTGGAACGCTCGCAGAGATCGCGAATGCTTGTTGTTGATCTGCCATGTCATTCTCGAGCAACCGCTATGAGGCTCGCTTCACACCAATGGGGAAGCGAACCTCAGGCTTGGGCGTCGTCACGCGCTCTCCATTATGCAACGTCAACCGTCGCGGGGTATCCAATGGCTACGCCGGATACGCCGTTCCGTCCGCGATCGATCCTTCGGCGCGTTCGATAGAGTCGGGAGTGGCGACCGGGGCGTTCACCGGAATCTGGGCTGGTTTTGGATTTCGCACCAGCAGGGCCAGCAGCGAGGCGATCCCGCAGGCGATCGCGCCGACCACGAACGTATTGCGGGTCGATTGCACGAACGCTTCCTTGATGACGTCCATCAACGGACCAAGCTGGTCCGCTGGGATCAACGAAACGATCTGCGGGAATTGGTTCTGTTTGGCCAGATCGACCACCTTGTCCGCGGTGGCGCTATCCAGTCCCAGCGGAACCAGACCATCCGCTGTGTGTGTCGCCATCCGGGCTTGCAGCACCGAGCCAAGGATCGCGATACCGAGTACTTGCCCGATATTGCGGGTGGTGTTCAACACACCGGAAGCACTGCCGGCAACACGCGGCGGCACATCGCGCATGGCCGCGGCGGTCATGGGCGAGAAGGTCATGCCCATACCGATACCAGTCACGATCAGGGCCGGCGCCAGCGAGGCGATGGTCGTGTCGGTCGATACCCGGGAGGTGATGAACAGAATACCGAGCGACATGATCGCGGTGCCGGCGAAGAGGAGCCAGCGCGCGCCGATTCGATCGGAAAGGCGACCGGCAATGGGCGCGCCGACCAGAATCATCAGCGACATTGGCATCATCGCCAGACCGGCCTTGACCGGCGAAAACCCGAGCACTTCCTGCAGGAACAGGGTAATCGGGAAGAAGATGCCAAGCATACCGAAGGAGATGACCATGGCGATGATGTTGGCAACGGTGAAATTGCGATCGGAGAAGAGCTCGATCTTCACAATCGGATCAGCGACGCGCCGCTCCCACCAGATGAACATGCCCATCAGGACGGCGCTCGCCACGAAAAGCCCGACGATCTCGACACTCGTCCATCCCAGGCGAGTGCCTTCGATGCAGGCGAAGACCAGGCAGAAGATACCGATCCCCGAGAGCAGCACACCGGCCCAGTCGATCTTGCGGCTGGCGAGCGGATCGGTCGATTCGGGCACGATGCGGTGAACCAGGAAGAGCGAGACGACACCGACCGGCAGATTGATCAGGAAAATCCAGGGCCAGCTATAGTCGGTGACGATCAGTCCACCGATGACCGGGCCGATAATGGCGCCCAGCGCGACCACGCTCCCCCAGATGCCCAGCGCCGCGCCGCGCCGCTCGGCCGGGAAATTGACCGTCAGCAGCGAGAGCGATTGCGGCATCATGAAGGCGCCGCCGATTCCCTGCAGCACCCGGAAGAAGATGAGCAGATTGACGCCGGAGAGGCCGGTTTGATTGCCGATCCACTCGGACGCGCCGCAGAGCACGGACGCCGTCGTGAAGATCGCCATCCCGATCATGAAAAAGCGCTTGCGCCCGTAGATATCGCCCAAGCGTCCGAATGACAGGAGCAAGACGGCATAGGCGAGGATGTAGGAATCGAGAATCCACTGAATCTGGGTCAGGCTGGCGCCGAGCGAATCCTTGATCTTGACCTGCGCGACATTGACCACGGTGGTGTCGAGCAGGAGCATGAACACCGCCAGGCAGAGAACGATCAGAATCTGCCAGGCGCGGCGCTCATCGGGCATGGCGCTGGTTGGGGTCGTGGCGGTTGGCGTGCTCATGGATGAACTCCCCCCTTAGAAGTTACCTGGGCTAGAACGCGAACGGATGGCGAGATGTAAGAATGCTGAATCGAAGCTCAGCCGTCCGGCCGGACTGCGCCGGGCGCCAGTACGGCGGCAAGCGTGCGAATCGACCGGACGAAGCAGTCGCGCTCCCCGGACGGCATTTGGTCCAGCGCCGTCCGGGCCTGCAGCCGGCGCAGATCGTGGAACCGGCGCCCGTAGGCGATCGCCGGTTCGGTCAGGGAGACTAACACTCTCCGCCGGTCGGCGAGGTCGGTCATGCGTTCGACCAATCCCCGGTCGACCAGGCGATCGACCAGCTCCGATGCCGATGGCAGACTCACCGCCAGGCCAGCGGCCAGCTCGGTCATCGAGCGGTCGCCATTGTCATAGAGAAAGATCAGGGCTTTCACCTGGGGCAAGGTCAGCCCGTGGATCTCCGGATCGTCCATCAGCGTGGCATAGAGCCCCCGTCCGATGGCCGGCAACAGCTCGACGATTTCTTCGACCATGGCGACTGTTTGCATACCGCGCCATCCATTCCCGTCGGCGAACCGAAATTCATTACGGACTCCGAAGGACCGCTTCGACTATTTCGGCAGGCCGAAGTATATGCATCGTCCGAGGGATTGCAAGGAACCAGTCGTCAGACCACGAACTTACTCAGCGATGGGTTGGTCAGGAACCGCACCAGCGCCGGATGCTCGGTTCCGAGCAGGTAAAGCGGCGTATCGGATTCGAAGGGCATCAGGTCGCCAGCGGCGACGACTTCGATGCCCTCGTCCATCTCCGGATAGGCGGGATTCCATTCTGCTTCGAAGGCGTCGTCCTCGTCGGGGACGGCCATGATGCGGACCGCGCCGCCCTGGCGCGCGGCGTATCCCTGGTAGTGATTGGATGAGGCCGTCGCCACCAGATCGGCGACCACCAACGGGGTCGTGCCGATATTGACCGTCACATGCCCGTAGTCCGGCGGGATTACGAGGCGGTCCCCGGGTCCGGCGACGATCACTACGCCGCGGGTCACTTCCGGATCGCCCGAAGGATCGCCTTCGGCTGCTTGCAGCACAAAGGCTGCTTCTCCGGCCAGGACATCGTAGATCTCGGGCCAGCTTACGCCCTTGGCATCGAGCGCGTGGTAATGCCCGGCCGTTTTGGTGTGCTCGCCACCGGCCACGCCGGGAAGGGTGACCGTTACGTCGTAACGGAGACCGTTGGCGGCCAAGCCGGTTTCGTCCGCCTGGCGCACGTCGCGATAGGTGTAATAGGCGACGTCATCCACGATCGCATCGATCGCGTCCGGTACCGCCACCACCGAACGCAGATCGCCGAAACGCCGCTGGCCGGGACCGTCCCAATACACCGATCCGGCCAGATCGATGAGCCGGCCGGTTTCCTGGTCGATGGCGATGGGGAGTCCGCTGATGTCAGTAAGGTCGAGCGATGTCATTCGAGATTTGTATGCCGTTTCGCGAGCGATGCGAAGCCACTGGAGGCGTCACTAGCGGCCAGCATCGAGACCATCGTTTCGAAGAGAAGCAAGGCCGTTTGCTCGAAGAGACTGCCGCCGTATTGGCGCGAGCTCGATCCTTGCAGCTTGTGCTGCGTCGGAATCCGCACGAGGAGATCGGCCAAACCGGCCAGGCGGCTTTTGGGATTGGCGGTGATTGCGGCAACCTGGGCGCCGGCGTTTTTCGCGCCTTCGGCCATCATGACCACCGTGCCGGTTTCACCCGATCCGGAAATGGTGATCAGCAGATCGCCTTCACCGATTGCCGGGGTTGTCGTTTCTCCGACCACATACGCCTGATTGCCAAGATGCATGAGCCGCATGGCGAAAAAGCGACCGGCCAAGCCGGAGCGTCCTTCGCCCAACAGGAAGATTCGGTTCGCATGGCCGATGGCCTTCAGTAGATCGCCGACTTGCGCGTCGTCGACCAGGGCGATCGCTTCGACCTGCTCGGCCACGATCTCGGCGGCTTCATTATGAAAGGAAGGCAGCTCAGCCATCGATCACCGTCCGGATCTCCCGCGCGGCCGCAACCGGGTCATCCGCCGCGGTAATCGCCGAGCCGACCACCACGATCGCCGGATGAAAGCCGAGCACGCCCGGGATCGAATTGGCGTTCAAGCCGCCGGCAACCACGAGCCGCATATCGGAGGTCGCCGTCACCAGGCCGATCTCACTCATCAGATCGGTTCCGCCGGCCAGCCGGGCGTCGGTGCCGGCATGCACCCCGAGATAATCGACGCCCATCCGTTCGAGCTGGCCGATCCGTTGCGGCAGATCGTGCACACCCAGCAGATCGGACGCGACTTCGAGGCCGCCCGCATGCGCCACCTCGACCACTCCGCTGACGGTGGCGTCGGCGGCGGTCGCCAGCACCGTCACCAACGCCGCTCCGGCATCGACCGCGAGTCCCGCTTCGAACGGACCGCCATCGACGATCTTCAGATCGGCCACGACGGGTAGGCCGGACGCTTCACGCAACCGCGTGACGACCCCGATGCCGTACCGCTTGATAAACGGCGTGCCGGCTTCGATGAGGTCGATGGTGTCACGAAGGTGCTCGGCCAGCGCGATGGCTTCCTCGATCGTCAGGGTGTCGATGGCAACCTGTAATCGCGGTTTTTCAGGCAATGCGTTCGTCCTCGACCATCACCCGGGGTTGAAACCCCGGGCTACGAAAGCGAAACCCCTCCGGGGTTGGGCGTGCCGCTCATCGGTCGTAGCAAAGGACCTCCGTGTCCTCCCCTTGAGTCCCGGATGGACTTTGCTCTGTGAGCCCCTGGTTTCAACCTGAGGAACTCGCGCCGCCCGACCGCTACCCTTCGAACCTAGACCGGCAACAGCCCTTCCACCTTGAAGAGCTCGGCGTTCAAGATACTCGCGCCGGCGGCGCCGCGGATCGTGTTATGCCCGAGCAGCACGTATTTCACCCCGAAGATCGGGCATTCGCGCAGACGCCCAACCACCGAGGCCATGCCCTTTTCGGTGTCGCGGTCGAGATTCGGTTGCGGGCGGTTCGGCTCCTCGCGCACGACGATCGGGCGCTTCGGCGCACTCGGCAGGTCGAGTATCTGGGGGCGTCCCTTGAACGCGCGAAAGACCTCGGCAACCTCCGCCGGGGTGGCGCTCTGC
>DASTFJ010000212.1:0-11670 GCA_035708745.1 Thermomicrobiales bacterium
GCCTGTCGCCGCGCAACGCGAGAGCGATACCAGACCCTCGGATCGTCGGGTATGCCTCAGCCTATGTCCGAAAATTGCGAACCGTGTCGGCGTCTCGACCATAATGCGCCATCTCGTTCTATATTCCGCGGGCCTCAGTCCCGAAGGGTCTTCAAGTGCCTAGCTCGGTCACTTTAGTGCCGAGGGGTCCTTCGTTTTGCGCGTCGACCCATCACTCATCCTTGCTCTACCATCCCCCACTCTTGATCTTCCGACTCTCCTCACTCACCCGCACGATCGTCTTTGCCATCTCACTCGGATCGTCGATCTCCAGCAACGCCCGGTACAAACTCAACCGCAATCCCCCCATTTCCACCCCCAGCTCCGCATTCTTTCGCCGCTCCTCCTCCAGCTCCTGCAGCTCACTTGAAAACAACACCGGATACCGCCCGCTCTCCAGCTTGCGCATGAACCGGATATCGGCCCGCCGTCGTAGCGCCGGATCCGTCACCTCCGCCAGCTTCCCCAGCTCCCGCACCAAATCCTTCAGCTCTCGCCGTGCCGCTTTGCCCACCGCACTCTGCGCATGCCCCAGGCAATACAGCGATCCCGGCTTGGCCCGCTTGCCACATCCCTCCGTTCGGCACAACCGTTCCTCGATCTGTCCGCGTCGTCCTCGTCGTGACATCCCCGCACTCCGTTGTCGTGCACAGGTCGGTCTTGACAGGATACGAACAAATGTTCTATCATGCAAGTAAGCGGCACACCGGCGGATGGTGCGGGCCTGGGCAGCGCCTCATATCGTCCGTCAGGTGCCAGCCCCTTCCCCGCTGGACAGGTCAGCGACCGATCCTCCCGATCGATCCCGCTCCTGCGTTCTGCCCGGTCGACCAGGGTCCCGGCGCGTTCCCATTGCCTATTGCATTTTGCCTATTGCCCAGAACGCGTGTTTCGAGGTCGATCCCGCCGGTGCAACCCAGGCGTCATTCGAAAAAAATCGAATGCGTCCCCGTTTTCCAGCTACCCCGTGCATCCCCGGCGCGAACGCCCCCATGCCCTGCTTCTTTTTATCGCAGCGCGAGCTCACCCAGGATCACACAGAATTCGTTCGGTGATGCTCGGTAATTCTGGGCAAAGCTGGTGAATCGGCCTGAGCCTCGGAGAGGCTTGCCCTCTCGTAGCCCGGCCGTTCAGGGCTGGGAATCTGTTGCTACGACCACCTGGCACGAGAGGGCAGAGACGCGCTCGCCTACGATGGTCTCCTCCGGACCCCGGACCCCGGGCCTATCGCCCCAGCATCTCCCCGACCGGCACCACCCGATTCTGCTCCACCGATTCCACGCACGCCATCACCGTCGCCAGGCTATTCAAGTTATCCCGGCCGGTATGCGCCGGCATTTCGCCGCCTTGCAACGCCGACACGAACGCCAGCAACGAACCCTGCCGGTCGGACTCGGCCACCGTGATGTTCTCGACCACCACCGGATCTTCCCCATACACGTGGAGATGCACGACATCGACCCACGGATCCCCGACGCCGCCGTCGGTCCAGATGCGGCCGTGGGTACCCTCGAATTCCCACCAGGAGGACCAGGAGGTCCGGTCCCTGTGGGTGGCGCTGCTGCCCTCGTAGAGCACCGGGGTGCCGTCGTCGAGCATCAGCACGATGGCGCAGGCGGCGTCGGTTTGGTAAGGGCTGTCGGGGATGTTCCATGAGGTCGCATAGACCGTGTCGATCTCGTGCCCGGTCAGGAAGCGCAGCAGATCCCAGTGATGGATGGTCATATCGATGATGTGCGGATGCGCCATGAGATAGCGGAAATTGGTCGCCTCGTAGAAGAGCCGCATATCTTCCTGGCAGTTCGCCTGAACATGCAGCAAATCGCCGATCGCCTTTTCCTGCAGGAGCTTGCGCACCGCCTGCATGGGCGGGCGGTAACGGTAGTTCTGGCTCACGACCAGCAGATTGCCGCTTTCCTCGGCGGCGGTCACCAACGCTTTGGCGTCATCCATCGAAGCCGCCAGCGGTTTTTCCACCAATACCGGTTTGCCGGCGGCAAAGGCAATGTTGGCGACCTCGAGATGAGTCTGCGGTGGGGTGACGACCAGCACCGCATCGGCGTCGACCCCAGCGAGGGCGGATCCAAGATCGCGATACGCCTGGTCGGGCCGCAATCCGCGCGCTTCGACCACGGCATTGCGGCGATCGTCCATCGGCTCGACCACCGCGGCCAGCTCGACCCCGTCCTGCTGCTGGATCAATCCGGCCCAGCTCGGCCCAAAGCTTCCCAATCCCGTGACGATCAAACGAACCGGCGCCATCGAGGTCCCTTTCGGTGTGAAGGTCAATGTTGGAAGGGAGTGTACGGCGAAGCACGCGGCAGGCAGCACGCAGCACGCAGAGACGGATTTCTGCGTGCTGCCTGCTGCCTGCTATTTCCGCGCCGCTCTCCACTCCGCTGCGAGGTAATCGAAATACCAACCGCCAACGAAATTCCCCTGATACAGATCGGCCCAGGCGAAATAGCCGGCTTCGCGGTAGCCCTGTTTGCGCAGGGCGGCGGCGGAGCGCGTATTGAATTCCGAGACCCAGGAATAGACCATGTGCAACCCGAGCCGGTCGAAGGCGTACTCGAGCAGCAGGTGCTTCGCTTCGGTGCCATAGCCCTGATTGCGGAAATCGGGATGGAAGATGGTGCTTTCGGTTTCGGCGGTGCGGTGAAGGAGATCGAGGTTTTCGATGCCGTTCGCGCCGATGAGCTGATCGTCTTCATTGCGGACGATGGCAAAGCGCAGCCAGGTTGGGGGAGATTCCTTTGCAAGCGCCACATGCGCCTGGCCGAAGGCCCACGGATTGACGACATCCGGGCCGTTGGGAAAGGAGTCGTCGGTGTCCTGCATGAGCCAGCGAGAGGCCAGCTTGCCATCCTCGGGTTCGAAGGGGCGCAGGGACAATCGGTCGCCGGTGATGATGGCGTTGGTTGGCAGCTCCGCCGGTCCTCCTTGTGGTCGCCACCGCACCGGCGCGGGTGCGCGCACCTCCCGCTCGATCGGCCCCTCCTGCATCCCGCGCGGCATCCCCAGGGTGGCGATCCAGCGCGGATCGAGCAGCTCGTAGCCGATCCGGTCGTAGCGCTCGCCGTGATACTGATACGCCTCGCGCAACCGGTAGTTTTGCCGCATCCCCAGCCCGGCGGCGGTTGCGGCGACCAGCGGATGATTCCCGAGATGATCGGACGAGACCTTCATGAGGTTGCGCTTCTCGAGCAGCCAGGGAAGGGTGAAGGTCATCACCTCGGCTTCGACCGCGGCGCGCTCGTCGAGCGAACGGTTGGGATCGTGCGTGAACCAGAGGGTGCATTCGCGCCCATGCTCATAATCGAAAAAGACCGAGCCGAGCGGCCGGTCGTCCGCGCGGCGGCAGATGAGCAGCCGCTGCTGGTCGGCTTCCACATCCGGATCGTCGCCCAGCTGGTCCTTGAGCTGCTCCTCGATGACTTCGGCTGGTTTCGGCCAGGGGTCGGGATGCCAGACCGGCGCGCTGGCGGCATCCTCCGGCTCGACCGGGCGCAGAAACACCGTCGGGCCGACGAAAAACGCCTGTCCCTCGCTGCGGCTCACGAACGGGTCGGTCATTGGATGGGTCCTTTAGCGCAGTCAGCAGTCAGCTATCAGCGAGACTCTTCTGACTGCTGACTGCTATCGTCTCGCTGCTCGCCATTCCGATGCCAGCAGATCGAGATAGATGCCCCCGGTGAAGCCATCGTCCGAAAGATCTTCCCAGGCGAAATAGCCGGCCTCACGATACCCCTGCTTGCGCAACGCCGCCAGTGAGCGTTGGTTGAATTCGGAAACCCAGGCATAGACCATGTGCAGCCCGGCGCGGTCGAAAAGATAGCCGAGCAGCAAGTGCATGGCCTCGGTGCCGTAGCCCTTGCCCCGGAACGCCGGCTGGAAGATCTCGAAGGTGGTTTTGCCACGGCTGTGATGCAGATCGAGCTGGGCCACACCGATCATGCCGAGCACCTGCCCGGAACACGATTCGACGATGGCGAGCCGGATCTGATCCGGCGTTCCCTCGCGAGCGATGGCCGCCATACGTTGCCCATAGGTCCAGGGATTGCGCAGGGGCGGTCCCTGTGGATAGAAGTCCTCCTGCTCGCGCAGGAACCAGTGCGTGGCGGTTGCGCCATCTCCCGGGGCGAAGGGACGCAGCTCGATGCGGTTGCCGGTCGTCACCGCCTGCGGGGAGACTTCGGAAGGTGGCGACCAGGCGAGCGGCGCCGGCGCGCGCACCACCCGCTCCACCGGACCTTCGGTCATCCGCCGCGGCATACCGAGCAGGCGAATCCAGGTCGGATTGAGCAGCTCGTAGCCAATCCGGTCGCAGCGGCGGTCACGGAAGCGCACCGCTTCCCGCAACCGGTAGCAGCGGCGCATGCCCAGCGACATCGCCGCTTCCCGCACGATGGGATGATCGCCGGTATGGTCGGTCGTTACTTTCATCAGGCGGCGCTGCCCGATGAGGAAGGGCAGCGCGAAGCGCATCACCTCCGCCTCGACCGTCGCCCGCTCGTCAGGTGGACGATTTGGATCGTGGGCGAAGCGCAGGGTGCAGGCCCGCTCATTTTCGTAGACGAAGAGCACCGAGCCGACCGGCCGGTCGTCGCAGCGGCGGCAGATCAACAGGCGCTGGCGAGCCGCTTCCGTATTGGGATCGCTGCCGAGCTCGCGTTCGATCCGCTCGCGCACGGCCTCGACCGGCAGAGGCGCGCGATTGGGATACCAATGCACGGCGGTAGCGGCATCGTCCGGCTCGACCGGCCGTAAAAAGAGCCGCGGGCCGATGAGCAGGGTTTGGCCCTCGCTGCGGCTGACGAACGGTTTCTGGATGGCGCTCACGCCCACGCGGCGTTCCATCCCCGGGGCAAGCGCACATCACGTTCGTTGGTGACTTCGAACACGACTCCCCCGAATTCGACCGTCCAGCAGCGCCCATTGGTGCACCGCTGGATCTGCAACCGGCCGGCGATCTCCGGATTCGCACTCCCCCCTGGAAAACCCGGATTCGCTCTTCATGGTCGCAGCTTTTTCCCTTTTCGTCAGGCACCGAGCGAATGTTTTCCGCACGGTTTACGGATCGTTCCGGTCATCGGCGGGCGTCCCTCCACTCGCTGGCGAGCAGATCGAAGGTCCAGTCACTGGAGGGCAAACCGTGGTGCATCTGACGCCACGCGCTCGTGCCCGCCAGGCGATATCCCTGCTTGCGCACCGCGGCCCGGGAGCGCGGATTGATCTCCCATGCCTGTGACCAGAGCATGTGCAGATTCAGCACCTCGAAGGCGTAACCCAGAATCAGATGCTTGGCCTCGGTGCCGTACCCCATGCCGCGATCCTCGGGTCGGTAGAGGCGGGTGCCGGTCTCCGCGCAGCGATGCACCAGATCGAGATTCTTGAGCTTGGTGCGGCCGATCAGCCGGTCGTTCTCCCGCAGCGCGATCGCGAAAATAACCTCCGCCGGGAGCGCCGCGTCCGCCGCCCGGCGCACGGTGTTGCGAATTTCGATGGAGCCGACCGGAAACCGGGGTTCGTGCGCGAACTCGGTCTCCTCCAGCACGGCATCGCGCGCGATTGCGCTGTCCTCCGGGGTGAATGGGCGGAGATAGAGCCGGCCGCCCACGATCACCGCGCCGGTGGGCGGCATCTCGACGCGCGGCCAGCATGCCGGCGCGGGCACCCGGGCGGCCGGCGTCGCGGGTTCTTCCGCCGCGATCTCCGGTTCGCCGAATAGTTCGACAGCCCGCCCGTCGAAGAGCTGGTACCCGAGCTTGTCGCGCCGCGCCCCGTCGAGCTGCCAGGCTTCGCGATGCCGGTAGCAGCGGCGGGCGCCGATACGGTCAAGTGCCGCTTCGACCAGCGGTTTGCCCGACGCGATCTCGACCAGCGCCGTGATGGCGCCACCTTCGTCGACCAGAAAGGGCAGGATCAGCGCGATGATCTCGGCTTCGACCGCATCGGCATGGGCGCGGTCGAGCCAGCGCGCCACGAAGGGACGCGCCTGGCGCCAGGCTCCCTCTGTCTCGATCGTCACCGATCCGAGGATGACATCGTCGTCATTGCGAACGGCGACCAGCAACGAATCGGAACCGTGCTCGTCCTCGATACTCGCCTCGGATACCGCCCGCGCCCGGGGAAACCAGCGATTCCGCCAGCAGGGTTCATCGACCGCGTCTTCCCGCTCGACCGCGCGCAAATGCAGGGTGGGCCCATACAGATAAGTCTGCCGCACCCGCCCTGCCGCGGTCACCGGCGTGCCGCTTGCCATTCGCTGGCGAGCAGATCGAAATTCCAGTCCCCGGAGGGAATGCCGTGATGGATGCCACGCCAGGGAGTCGAGCCGGATTCTCGATAGCCCTGCTTCAGGAGCGCCGCCCGCGAGCGAGGGTTTTCTTCCCAGACAGTCGACCAGACCATATGCAGATGCAGCACCTCGAAGGCATAGGTCAGCAGCAGATGCTTGGCTTCGGTGCCGTAGCCCTTACCGCGATGTTCGGGGCGGAAGAGCTCGGTGCCGGTTTCGGCGGAGCGGTGCACCAGATCGAGAAAATCGAGCTCGTTGCGGCCGATGAGCTCGTCGTTTGCGCGCAGCACGACCGCAAACGTGAGATCGGTGGGCAGCTCGGATTCCGATTGCTTGCGGAAACGGGCATTCATCGCCATTCCGCTGCGCGGAAAACGCGGATCGTGCGAGAACTCGGTATCGGTCAGCGAGGCATCCCGCATGATCTCGCCATCCTCCGGGGTGAACATGCGCAGATAGACGCGCTCCCCGATCATCACCGCGCCGGGCGGCGGCGTCTCGACCACCGGCCACTGTTTCGGGGCCGGATTGGTTACCTCCCGCGCGACCGGTCCCTCCGGAGTGAACGTAGGCTCGCCGAAAACCGCCAGCGTCTTCTTGTTGAAGTACTGATAGGCGACCCAGTCGTGCCGCTCGCCGCGGTGCACCATCGCCTCGCGGTTGCGATAACAGAAGCGCGCGCCGATCTGCTCCAGGGCGTCGACGATCTTCGGCAGACCGGAGGGAATCTCGGTCAGCGCCGCGATGTTGCCGCCTTCGTCCACCAGAAACGGCAACGCCAGCGAGACCATTTCCGCCATGACGGCCTCGGTCTCGTCGCCGGTCAGCCAGCGGGCGGCAACGGGCAGGACGAACGCCCACGGCCCATCGAACCAGATCAGCACCGACCCGACGATGACGTCGTCGCTGGTACGAACGGCGACCAGGGTGGTATCGCCCTCGGCATAGTCGTCTTCGATCTTCGCCTCGGAGACCGCCCGGGCGCGTGGAAACCAGCTCTGGCGCCACGATGGCTCGCTGGCGGCGTCCGCTTCTTCCACCGCGCGCAACGAGATCGTCGGGCCGACCAGATAAGTTTGGTTTCGTTCGCTCATTCGATTACGGTCTCCTCGCTTAGAGCGTCCGGCAGTAGGGAACCTCCCACCACCGTAGTTGCAGCCCTCCGTGGCTGCTTTTTGGCAACAACGGCAGCCACCGAGGGCTGCAACTACGCACTCGAATCAGCCCGCCCGCATCCTGTTGCCGGGCGCTCTTGAGGTCATCAGTCGTCCATAGGTTCCCGATTGCGGGGCCACACCCAAACCGCGCATCAGCGCCCACGCCGATGCCTGATTACTGGTCACGACCGGTTTTTGCAATATCTGTTCCAGCCGGTCGATCTCGCCGGCGACATTCAAGGTCGTGCAGGAGAGAAAAACGGCATCCGCTGCCGGCCGGTCGACCCGCTGCGCCAGCGCCACGATCTGCTCCGGGGTGACGGCCGCGATCTCCGGATCGGTGTAGCAACTCAATCCCTCGATCCGCGCGACAGTGAACCCGGCCCGCTCGAAGAACGCGCATTCCCGCTCATCGACCTCGGCGATATAGGGAGTGCCGATGGCGATCGTGTCTGCATCGAGCGCGCGTAGCGCGGCCAGTACGGCACTCGTGGTGGTGCTGCCCGGCACACCCGCGGCCGACTCGATGCGCGCGGTCAGGGTTTCGTCCCAGCCGGGACCGTGGATCAGACTGCCGCTTGTGCAACAGAAACAAAGTCGCTGGGCGCCGCGCTCCGCCAGCCGGCGGGCGGCGATCTCGAGCTGATCGGAATCGAACATCGCCGCCAGGGAGGCATTGGTGACGATGCCGTCTTTCAGCTCGACCGGTTCGGTTTCGATGCGCACCGTTTCGGGCAGGAGCATGCGGTGCTGCGCCACGACATTGCGGTCGCTGTCCAGCACGATCAATCCGATAGTGGCGGTTGCGGTCGATTCCATTCCCCGAGCATAGCAAACGCGGTGTGCGCGCAATTCGGCGCAGACGGGTCGACCGCGGAATGTTGCGATGGCGCGCACCTTCGTACGATATTGCCGGGCGCTGGCGGGGCGGTTGTGCTGCATGCGTGGGCCGGAGCTCGATCCGAGCGTGGGGAGCGTGATCATGTTTTCGAATACGGCGATGCCTCTGGAAGACCGGCAGCGGATCGAGGGTGCGCTGTTCTACGAGCCACCGCAGCAACGGGAGCGGCTGACACGGTTCGCGGTGCTGATCACCCTGGCTTCGATCATTGCCACCTGCGGTCTCATGGGCGATTCGGTCGCCTCGGTGATCGGGGCGATGATCATCTCGCCGCTGATGACCCCCATCATGGGATTGGTGGTCGCGCTGATCGTCGGCGCGCGCGGCCGCGCATTTCGCTCGGCGGTGCTGGTGGCGGCCGGAGTGGTCATTGCCATCGGCGTTGGCTGGCTTATCGCTCGCGTCATGCCGCTGGGATGGGATCCGCTCTCATCGTCGCAGGTAGTTGCGCGCACCTCGCCGCGCGTGCTCGATCTGGTGATTGCGCTCGCATCGGGCGCGGCGGGCGCCTATGCACTGAGCCGGTCGGATATCGCGGATTCGCTACCCGGCGTCGCCATTGCCATTTCGCTGGTGCCGCCGCTGAACAATTGCGGCATTCTGCTGGCAACGCACGAGCGGCATCTGGCCTTCGAGTCGTTTCTGCTCTTCTTCACCAATTTCGTGGCGATCCTCATTGCCGGGTCGCTGACCTTCGTGCTCAGCGGCCTGGCCAAGGGCTACGGACGCGAGGTGACGCATCTGCGCAATATGGCGCTCGCGGTGATCGCGTTGCTGCTCATCATCGCGGTTCCGCTTTCGACGAACCGGGATCTCTACTGGAACGATGTGAATCATGAGGACGCGGCGCTGGCGGCCACGCAGGGGTGGCTGGCGGGCACGGAGTGGGAGGTGCTGTCGGTCGATGCCGATGGGAACAAGCTACAGCTTATGCTGGCCGGCGAGGGAACGCTCCCCGATTCGACCGCGATCGTGGACGAGCTGCGGCAGATCATGGGGGACGATACGGAGATCACGGCACGCATCGTGGGGATGCGCAAAGCGGTGATCTCAGGAAACGGCAGCGTTCCACTGGATGGCACGCCCGTGAGCTGATCCCCGAGGAATTGCCCAGATTTCCTGCGGCGGTCAGGGTGGCGTAGGGATTGCGGGCAATGGCGGGCGCGGGCTCCTGCACCGAAACGTCCCAGCGCGTATCTTCTTTGGCACATGCCCGAGGCAGCGGGCCAGAGCGGAGCCGGAGATGCAGGTCGACGACGAGGTATTGGACGCACATGTGGAGCGAGCTGGCTCCGCGGACTCCGCGTCCCGAGCAACTGAGGCGGAGGCGCGGGTCTGGAAATTCACCTCCTCAGGGATGCAGGAGGAACGTTCCGGGCACGTCCGGGATGGCGATTCCCGGTCGAGCGAGGTGATCTGGGTTGATTTGAGCGACTATCAGGCATCCGACCTCGAAGAGATTGCCAGTCAGCTCGGTCTCGATCCCGCCGGCGTAGCGGCCGCCCTGGCGCCGTGGCAGCGTCCCGGGGTCACCGCATTTCGCGACCATGCCCTGGTGAACGCCAGCGTTCTCGATCTCGACGAAGAAACCCTTCGCATACACGCCAATGAAATGGACTGCTTCATCGGGGAAACGTTCGTCATCACGGCACACAGCCGGGCGCTTCCGTTCATCGATCAGATCATCGAGCGAGCGGAAGGGAACGCCGAGCTCGTCCGGGAGGACCCTGCGTATTTGCTGTATATCGTGCTCGATGAGCTGGTCGATACGTTTGCCCACACTGCCGAGGAGCTCGATCGGATCGTGGAAGATCTGGAGGATCAGGCGCTCCTATCGGATGACCAGGGTTTTCTGAACATACTGGTGCGCCACAAGCGCTTCGTGTATTCGGTCAACCGTCTCGTCGCCCAGCATGGGTTCCTCTTCCATGGGCTGCTGCGTCCGGATTTTCCGTTCGTCTCGGGAGAGTCGGTCGAAGGGTATTTCACCGAGTTGAACGAACGCGCCAAAGCCGTTACCGGGATGTTCGATGAAGCCAGGCAGGAAATGCGGGGAACCTTCGATATCTATATGTCGAGCGTGGCGCACCGAACGAACGGCGTCATGAAAACCCTGACGATGATTTCGATCCTGGTGCTCCCGGCCACGGCGATCTTCGGGTTCTTTGGCACGAACTTTGTGCAACTGCCATTTTTTGGCACGGCTGGCTTCGTTTTCATGTTCCTCTTGCTGGTGTTCTTGACGGCCGGCCAGCTCATGCTCTTCCGGGTGCGCGGCTGGCTCGATTGACGGTAGTCGGCGCCGCGCCACGAGCGCCTTGGCTCGGGGGCAGCGTGGCAATCGTGGGATTTGCCCGAGCAGCGATCCAGAGATCCGCTGCCCTCAGCGAGCATGGCGCAATTCTTTGGCGATTTTGAGCAAATCTTTCGATCCGGCCTACGTAAATCCGCCGATCAACTTCCTGGACCGTACGCTACAGAGGCGACAGGAAAACTGTCACATCCCGTCATAGCCGGATCATGCCGGCAGGAGGAGGAAGGTAATGCGATTACGCAAGAATCCCGCACGCATCGTGGTATTGGCTATTGCAGGATTGGTGCTAGGACTCGGGCTGGCTCTGGGCCCCGGGTCAGTAGCGGCCCAGGGCATGGCTATGACCCCGCATCCCGCTCACATTCATTCGGGAAGCTGTGACCAGCTTGGCGATGTGGTCTATCCGCTCACCGATGTCGGCGGTTCCAGCATGGCCACCCCGATGGCGAGTCCGGCCTCGGGCGAAATGATGGGCACCCCCACGTCGATGGCTGGTGAGATGGCGATGGGCACACCCACGGGTAGCCCGAGCCCCATGGCGGGCGAGACGAGCGTGACCACCGTGGAAGCAGCGTTGACCGATCTCACCGCTGGGGGATATGCCATCAACGTTCACGAGTCGGCTGAGAACATCGGCAACTACATTGCCTGTGGCGACATTAGCGGCGCCCCCAATGACTCGGGCGATGTCACGGTCGAACTAGCGACGCTCAATGACTCGGGCTATTCCGGCACCGCCAAGCTGCATGACAACGGCGACGGAACTACCACCGTCACCATCGAGCTCATGCACGAAGGGATGTAGCGGATCAGCTCGAAACGGCGGCAACGGTCCGGGCAGAACGCCCGGACCGTTGCCATCTGACCGTTCTGCCCCAAAGGCTTCATACCGCGACACTGCCTGTCTCGAAACTGCGAATGCGGACGAGGGAGGCGTCATTGGTTCGCGAATAACTAG
>DASTFJ010000213.1:0-4970 GCA_035708745.1 Thermomicrobiales bacterium
GTGGGAGTGTGCAGCAGCACGGTCATGAACTGAATCGGTCCGATCAGGGTCTCCTGCGGTTCGCTCACGGTCGTCGTCCTTCCATTCGATCGCGTCATGCCGAGTGCATCCCGGTGACGGAAGCGTACCCGTTCCGGTCGGAGATTCGAGACTCGTTCGATGGGGAAGCTCAGATGCGGGCAAGGGCCCGATCGAGATCGGCGACCAGGTCTTCGACGTCCTCGATACCGACCGAGAGCCGGATGAGCCCGGGATTGATTCCGATCGCGGCTTGCGCGTCCTCGTCCATCGACCGGTGGGTCGACATTGGGGGCGACACCGCGAGGCTATAGACATCACCCAGCGACGTGCCCGGTAGAAAGACCTGGAGTGCGTCGAGGAAGCGGAAGACCTCGTCGCGGCCGGCGCCGGCGATCTCGAACGAGACCATGCCGCCCCGGCGATCGTCGTTGAAGATGGCGGCGGTTTCCGAGGAGCAGGAATACCCGGGATAGAAAACACAATCGACCGCCGGATGCTGCGCCAGCCAGGCCGCAATCAGGGTGGCGCTATCGCTTTGCTGCCGGACGCGCAATGGGAGCGTTTTGACCCCCCGCAATGTCAGCCATGCTTCGAAGGGTCCCATCACGCCGCCGGCCAGGCGGCTGACGGCTCCGAGCTCTCCGATCCGTTCGGCGTCCCCGCAGATCACCCCGCCGAGCACATCGCCGTGCCCCCCGAGGTATTTGGTGGTCGAGTGCATGGTGAGGTCGATCCCGAATTTGGCGGGGTTGATCAGCACCGGTGAGGCGAAGGTGTTGTCGCAGATCACGGTCGCGCCTTTTGCGTGCGCCAGATCCGCAATCGCCGGCAGATCGACCACATTCAATAAGGGATTCGAGATCGTCTCCACCAGCACCGTGCGGGGACGGACGGCGTCCATGGCCCCGGCAACCGCATCGAGATCGAGCATATCGACGTAGGTCGTTTCGACATCGAGCGAATCGAAAATCGAGTCGAGCAAGACCAGGGTTGCGCCGAAGAGCTCCCGCGAGGCGACGATCCTGGTACCGGCCGAGACCGAGCCGAGAATGGCAGCATGCAGCGCGCCCATGCCGCTGCCGAAAACGAGCGCGTCCTCGGTGTCTTCGAGCGCGGCCAGCGCAACTTCGAGGGCCCGCACAGTCGGATTGCCGTGGCGGGCGTAGTTGTAGCCCGGCTGCTCGCCGCCGAAGACGGCGTCGAGCGATTCCATTTCCGGATGGAGAAAGGTGGTGGTGGAGAAGATCGGGGTGGTGGTGGACCGTTCGATCGGGAGAGGGATGCGCTCGCCGGCGTGCACCGCGCGGGTAGACGGGCCGTGCCCGCGCAACGTTGCCGGATCGATCTGTTTCGCCACCAAATTCGTTCCTCTGCGCTCGATCAGCGCCTGAGTTGTGCTGAGCCCTCAGCCGTTGAGTATACGAGTGCAGAATTGTGAGACGCGATCGATTATCCGACTGGTTCCGTATGTGGCAGCGATGGCACGAGCTGGAAGCTGCCTGCCGGCTCGATCCGATGGACGCAATCCGCGAGGGAGGTTTCGAGCCGATCGAGAAAAAGCACCAGATTTCGGTGCTCCGGCCGGTCGGGAAAAACCACCGAGGGAACCAGGATGGCTTCGACGGCAATCACATCACGCAAAAACGCAGCGGTGGCTCGGGCGACGGTCCGATCCAGAAAGCTGGACGGCGCCTCGGCAATCCCAAGCTGCGCGCAGGAATGAGAATCGGTGAGATCGAAGACCCGCGACAGCTCCAGATCGAGCTCGAAGACACGGCGGGTTTGCACCAGCCCGGCCAGCTCGGGAGCACGGTCACGCTCGAAATGCCGCGCGAACTCGCCGATCAACACCGCGCGATCGCTTGCGAAGGAGAGCGCCGGTTCGCCCTCGCGGTTCCACCGGTTTTCCCTGGAGCGCGCGGCGAAGCGGGTTTCCAGCGGTCCGAATGGCGAAGTTCCGGGGATGTGGCGCAAAACTCGCCCGCGCCAGGGCCGCACCAGCTCCTCGATGGGCATCTATGCGCCGAGTCCCTCGTAATCCGCGGCCAGCGCTGCCAGCACGGTCCCGATCTCGCCCCGCTCGATGAGCTGCAACGGCGTGGCTTGTCCAGCCGAGGGGATTGGCAGTGCCAGAAAGCGATGAAATCCCTCGGCACCGTAGACCAACCTGCCGAGGTCGACCATCTCCCGCAGCTCGGAGAGGAGCTTGCGGCCGGCGTGATCGCGCGGCAGCGCCCGGCGGGCTTCCCACCGCTCGATCGTTTTGGCGCTGACATCGAAGAGCCGCGCCATCCGTTCCCGCGACAGATCGAGCTCGGACCGGATCCGGACCAAATCGACCGATTGCGATTGCACGAGGGAGGAGATGCTGGGACTGCTCACGGGATAAGTATAGACAGTTGTCCAGTTCGTTTGGAGTCTCACGCTCAATTGGCAATGTGACGCGGGGATGCTGGACCGGGCATTCGCTAGCCAAAAATCCGCTGATTTGCGGATGACAAGTCCCGATCGAAAGCGCAGGATACGCAGAGACAGTCGACATCGTGATTGCGCCAGCGGAGACGCATCGAATGGCGCAATGTCCGGATGTAGCGGCGCGCCAACCCGAGTCGAATCCGACGTCAGATCATGTGGAGTCCCAGTCGAAAGGCGTTCCCATGGTGGACTCACCCAGGTCGATCAATCGCATTTTGCTCGCCCTCTGCTGCTGTACGACCGCGGGGGCGCTCAATTTTCTCGCGATGACGCCGTTCTATCCCGAGATGTCTTCCGATCTCGGCGTGTCGGTTTCCGTCGTTGGGCAGATCGTCACCTTCATGGTGTTGTTGAGCGCGTTTCTTGGGCTCGTGCTTGGGCCGGTCGTCGACCGGTACGGTTTCCGGCGACCCCTGGTGCTCGGACTTTGCTGCGTTGCCATCAACCTGATCGGCGCCGGTCTCGCTCCCACGTTTCCCGTCATGCTCGGGCTTAGCCTTATCGGGGGGTTGGGGGACGCTCTCGTCTTTGGCATTCCATTTGCCGTCGCTGGCACGCTGTTCGCCGAACGTGAGCGGAAGCGGGCATTTAGCTGGCTAACGGGAGCTATGAGTCTTGGCGCCATTATCGGCATCCCGTTGCTCACAGTCATCGGCAGCGTAACGAGCTGGCGACTGGCGCTGATCGTCTGCGGCGCTGCCGTGACCGGCGCCGCGGTTTTCACCGCCAGCGCATTGCCCAGGGATCGGCGCCTCGTCGAGCGTCAATGGAGCTTCCGGATGATACGTGAGGCATACGAGCCGCTCCTGCATCATTCGCCGACGATTCGCCTGTTGAGCGCGACCGCTATTCGGTCGGTCTGCTGGCTTGGGTTCCTGACCTACATGGGCGCATTCCTGCACGACGAACAGGGATTGAGCACCCGGGAAATCGGCCTTGTCTACACGGTGGGCGCGACCGGATTCGCGATTGGATGTTCGCTTTCCGGGCGGTTCATTGGAGCGTCGAAAACTCGTGTGGCTGTCGGCGTTGGCTGTGTCGTGACGGCGCTTGCAACGGTGGCGATCGTGAATGCCACCAGCGCATGGCTCGCCGTGGCAATGATCACGATACTCGCCATGGCGAGCTCGGTTGTCGCGATTGGCGTCACCTTCCTGATTTCGACGGAGAGTCCCGCCGAGCAGGGAACCACGATGCTGCTCAACGGGTCGGTCATCAATTTCGGAACGGCAGCCGGGGCCGCGCTCGGGGGCGGATTGATTGCGCTGGACGGCTATCGCGCGCTCGGGCTCGGTTTGTCGATCTTCGCACTGGTTGGAGCAGGCCTTGTGCTTTGGCCGCAACGCAAATCGTTGGAGGTGCTGGACCTCCCGACGTCAAGTGAAAGCATGCTCGAGCCGCCGGTTCTACCGGCCGCAGAACCCAAAACCGGGGCGCCAATCTGACGCCCCGGTCGGTTTCTGTTCGCCTGTTCGACGTTACTGCAGGTAGTCGCCCGCGACCCATCCGGTGCCGTAGGGGGATGAGACCCGGTACCAGCCGTAGGTATTGGCGAAGATCGGGCCGGAGATGATCGTCACCCGCGTGCCGGTCGGCAGCACGGCGATGGTGCCATAGCCGGTGCCGGCGCCAGTGCGCAGGCGCAAAGCCGTGGTGGTGTACGGCGTCTCACCGGGGACGAAGCTGACGTTGTTGTCCTGGAAGGAGAGATAGACCCCATAGACAAAGCCCACGGTGCCGTTGTAGCTCACGCTGTACCAGCCGTTCGAGGTCGGCCCGGAGAGCACGGTCACGGCTCCGCCCGAGGGAATCACGCGCAGCACGCTATAGCCGGTGCCGGCGCCGCTGCGGAGATTCAGATTGGCCGTGACATAGCCGAACGCAGGATAGAGGATCATGTAATCGGCGAATGCCCACCCGGTGTAGGACCCGTAGGTGACGCTGACGTAGCCAGTGCTGGTGACGCCATTGGCCGGATACCAGACTGGGGTCGCTCCGGCGGGCATGACGGTCAGAATTGCGGCCGAGCTGGATGCGGTGGCCCGCAGATTGAGGGCCTCGGTGACATAGGCGGGGCATGGCCCGCACGATTGCGCGCTCGCCTGCTGCGCGGGCTGCGCAACAGCCCCGAGCATCGTGGCCGCCAGAAGGAGTAACGCGAGGAGTCCTCTCAACCGCATGGCATATTCCCTTGTTTGCCCACCTACGCCAAAGTTGCGGGTTGGCGCAGGCTTCCCAGAATCCACAGCGTATTCCGCCGTTGCCGGCGAGCGCGTAATTCGACGGTAGCGAACGCATTCTCTCCCGTCAACTTGAACGTACGCCCAAAGCGAACAATTCCTGTCGCTAACGGCGGAATTCGTGCCGGCTGCAGGACAGCGACGAGCGTGGCAATCGCAAATTCTGGGCGTTGGAGCGGCTGGCAGGGAAGACCGATCCGTCCTCGCAGGAGCGTCGTTCGGTGGCACTCGCCG
>DASTFJ010000214.1:0-6864 GCA_035708745.1 Thermomicrobiales bacterium
CCGGGCCACGTTCACCAGGAACGAGGTGAAATCCATCACTTTGCCCGCCAGGGCCTCGGCGCGTGCCTGCCAGGTGAGCTCATTGCGGAAGATATGGAGATAATCCTGCGTCAGCATCGCCACGCAGCTGGCGCTGCCGGAAACGACATAGTCGGCCTGTGAGCGCGAAATCGCCTTTTCCAGCGCCTCGATCGTCTGCTGCGCCATCTTCCTGGCAGTCGGGTCGTCGCCCATATTGCTGGCCGGCAATCCGCAACAGTTCAGCCCGCCGGGATAGACCATCCGCACCCCGAGCGCACGCATCGTTCGGACGATCGCCATCCCCTGCTCCGGATAGAGCCGGTCCGTCATGCACCCGGGGAAGAGCGCCACCGTCTTGCCGGCGACCTCACTGGGAATGCGCGGCGGTTGCGCCGCCTCGACCGAGCCGGTTGGCACCATGTCGCGCAGCGGCTTTGCCGCCGGAACCGGCAAGCTGCGCCAGCGGGTTTGGCGGTTGACGATTGGCAGCTTCCGGGATCGAATGAGGCCATTGCGCGAGATCGGGCCGGAGAAACGACCGCCGAGCCGCGAAGCCGCATCGAAGGCCCACGGGCGCGACAGCACTTCGAGCACCGCTTCCTTCTTCGGATTCATGCCGTTGGCTTCGGCCACCATCTTGCGCACATCGAGAATCTGCCGCGGCAGCGGAATGCTGGCCGGGCAGACGGTCTCGCAGGCATTGCAGGAGAGGCAGAGCGATTGCGCTTTGGCGATCGCCTCCAGCCCATGATGGAATGGGGTGACCACCAAGCCGATAGCGCCGGAATAGATGTGCCCGAACACATGCCCGCTGACCTCGCCGTAGGGCGGGCAGACATTCGAGCACGCGCCACAACGGATGCAATGCAACGCATCGACGAACTCCGGCATCGAGCGCATCATGCGGCGGCCGTTGTCGACCAACACGATGTGCATCTCATGGCCTTCGGTGGGGCCGGTCATGAAGGTGGTATAGACGGTCATGCGCTGGCCGGTGGCGCTGCGCGCCAGTAACCGCACCTGGGTCATGGCGTCGTCATAGGTCGGCACCAGCTTTTCGATCCCGGCCAGCACGATGTGGACCGGCGGAATCGAGCCCGAGAGGCGTCCGTTTCCTTCGTTGGTGATCATCATGACCGTACCGGACTCGGCGATCAGCGCGTTGGCGCCGGTCATGCCGGCCCCGGCTTCGAAGAAAGCCGGGCGGATTTCGTCGCGAATGGTGCGAACCTGCTCGGGAATGTCTTCGAGTGAAACGGGCTTGTCGAGTACCTTGTGCAGCAGCTCGCCAACCTGTTGCCGCCCGAGATGGAGCGCCGGGCCGACGATGTGGCTGGGCCGCTCGTGCCCCATCTGCACGATCCATTCACCCAGATCGGTTTCGACCACCCGGATGCCAAAGGGTTCCAGCTCGTGGTTGAGCTCGACTTCCTCACTGACCATCGATTTCGATTTGACGATCAGGTCGATGCCTTTGTCCTCGCAGATCTGGCGGACGATATTGACCACATCCGCGGCGGTGGCGGCGGTATGCACCTTAGCGCCCGTCCGCTCGGCCTGCTGCGTGAACTGCGCCAGAAACCCGTCGAGCTCGTCGGTGACGTGAGTCTTGATCCCCTTGAACTTGACCCGGAGCTGCTCGAAATCGACTTCCTCGATCGAGCGGTCGCGATTGCCACGCCAGTTACGTTGATAGGCGCCGATATTGCGGGCGAGATTCGGGTTGTGGATCGCTTTTTCGTAGCGTTTCTTGAAGGCGATCGCATCTTCCACTTCTTCGATGCGTTCATCCAGGGCCGGGTGGTTCATCCGTATAGCTCGTCCACGAAGAGCACCGCGACCTTGCCCGGTCCCTGCACTCCGACGGTCAATGACATTTCGATATCGGCAGTGCGGCTCGGTCCGGTCACCAGCGTGGCGTAGGCGCCATGCGGACGCAGCGCCAGCCGGCGCAGCACGGCGGCGATTTCGTCGAGTCCGGGAAGCAAGGTCTCTGTCTGCACGATCTGCACGCAGGTCAATGTCAGCTCGCCGACCGCGCGATCGGCAAGGGTCGGCTCTGCCAGCAGCACGCTGCCGGTTTCAGCCACCGCGTTCATCCCCAGCACGAAACCGACCGGCACATCGAGCGCCGATTCCGGAGTGGTGACCTCCTCGATCTCGATCCCGCGCTTGCGGACCGCGCCGATGAGGTGCGGAGCCATGCTGCGCAGCTCGCAGGAGATCATGGCGTGCTGCTGTCCAGCGTCGCGCACGACTTGTTCGAGATAGTCGGCGGCCTCGTCGATACCAGCCGCGCGGACGACCTCGACCCCGAGCGGACTGATCCGCTCGGTGAACGCATCGATGAGCGTAGCGGTGCGGTTCGCCTCGGCGGGCGTGGTGGTCACGGTCACGGTGCGGGAGCCTTTCCTGGCCTAAAGCATCGCTCCGAGAATCCAGGGGTTGAACTCTTCCTGCCCGACCCCGGCGGCTTCGCTCTTCGACCGGTCGCCGGACGCGACCGCCAGGACCTTCTCGAAGATCTCCTCGCCCAGCTGGTCCAGGGTGATGCCGTCGAGCACCTTGCCGGCATTGATATCCATATCCGGCTCCTGGTTGGCATAGAGGGTGCTGTTGGTGGCGATCTTGATGCTGGGCGCGGGTTTGAAGCCAAAGGCCGAGCCGCGGCCAGTGGTGAAGACCACGACATTGCAGCCGCCGGCCACCTGCCCGGTGACGGAGACGGGGTCATAGCCCGGGCTGTCCATATGGACGAACCCGCGCTCGGTCACCTTTTCGCCATAGCCGACGACCTGATTGAGCGGGGTCGAGCCAGCCTTGGCCGCCGCGCCGAGGGACTTCTCGTAGATGTTGGTGAGACCGCCGAGCTTGTTGCCGGGAGCGGGATTGTTGTCGATGCTGCCGCCGAAATAGGCGGTGTAGTCCTCCCACCAGTGGATACAATCGATCAGCTTCTGACCGACTTCCGGCGTCTTGGCCCGGCGGGTGAGCAGATGCTCGGCGCCGTAGACCTCGGTGGTTTCCCCGAGGACGACCGTACCGCCCTGCTCGACTATGATGTCTGCCGCCTTGCCGAGACCGGGATTGGCGGTTACACCCGACCAGCCGTCTGAGCCGCCGCATTGCAGGGCCACGACCAGCTCGGAAGCCGGAACCGGCTCGCGCGTTGCCTTGTTGGCTTCGGGCAGAATCTTCTTGACCGCTTCGATGCCGGCTTCGACCGTTTTCAGGAAGCCGCCGTCTTGCTGAATCGTGATGACCAGCGGAGCGTCATCGCGCATCGGGGTGGCGTCGATCATGTCGGTCGGCTGGTTGACCTCACAGCCGAGCGAGAGGATCACGTAGCCGCCCACATTCGGGTGATGGACGATCCCGGCCAGGGTGCGCTGGAAAATGTAGAGATCGCGCGAGCCAATATGCGCGCCGCAACCGCCCTTGTGTGGCAGCGCGATGACGCCATCGATATTCGGGTAGTCGTCCAGCACGCCGGGCTGGCGGAAATACTCGGCGACACGGACCGTTGCCGAGGAGGAGCAGTTCACCGAAGCCAAAACGGCCACATAGTTGCGCGTGCCGACCCGGCCATCCGGCCGGCGGAATCCCATGAAGGTGCGGCGCTGGGATTCGGGAACGAGCTCGACCGGTTGGTAGTCCTTGGAAAAGGCGTAATCGAGCTTCAGCTCCTTGATGCCGAGATTCTGGGTATGGACGTGCTGACCGGCTTTGATCTCCTGGGTGGCGAAACCGATGATCTGCCCGTACTTGTGGACGACGCCATCGTAGGGCACATCGACCAGCGCGACCTTGTGCCCCATTGGGACCATCTGGCTGACGCGCAGGATGGTTCCGTCATTCAGGATGAGCTGGGTACCGGGGAGCAGCGACGATTTGGCGACAGCGACTTCATCGTCGGGGTGGAGAAGGACCGCCAGCTGGGAAAGGGCAACAGGTTCTTTCGGCGCCTTCGCCAGGTTGATCGCATCGGCGCGAAGTTGGGTCGAGGTCATTGGAAATCTCCGGAATAGGGCGCGTCGACGCGGGGCGCGCGGGCAACGGTACGTAGATGCATAGAGTACGCCAAACCCCGTTACAGGTTGCGGCGACAACCCCGAACGCGCTCCCCGGTCGATCTTTTCCACAAAACGAGCGTTCGTTCATCGATGTCGAATTGACTTCTGGCCAAAATTATGTTTTAGATTAGTTGATCGAAAACTCCGTAATATCTGCAATCGAACCGGAAGGAATGCAACATGACGGTGACGGACGAGTTTATCGAGGCCAATGCCGGGTACGCGGCGACGTTTCACAAAGGGCAGCTTCCGATGCCGCCGGCCAGAAAAACCGCGGTGCTGGTCTGCATGGACGCCCGTATCGATCCGGCCAGGGCGCTTGGGTTGGAAGAGGGCGATGCCCATGTCATTCGCAATGCCGGCGGCCGGGCCAGCGACGACGCGATTCGCTCGCTGATCATTTCCAACGAGCTGCTTGGCACCCGCGAATTCGTGGTGATCCACCACACCGATTGCGGCATGCTGACGTTCACGAACGAGCAGCTGCGGGCGAAGCTGAACGATGAGCTGGGCGTCGATGCAGCGGCTATCGATTTCCTGCCGTTCAGCGATGTCGCCCAGAGCGTGCGCGATGACCTGGAGACGCTCCGCTCCTCACCGCTCCTGCCGAAGGAGATCCCGGTGCGTGGATTCATCTATGACGTTTCCAACGGCCGGCTGACCGAAGTCGCCTGAGCAGTCCGCGCGAACGCAGGCGACGCGCTAGGAGTGCGGTGTGCGGGAGCTGACCGCGATGCGATTCCAGACATTGATCGTAGCAATCGCAACTGTCAATTCCGCGACTTCGGTTTCGCTGAACTGGGAGCGGACGGCTTCGAATGCTTCATCGGGCACGCCGGTTTCGGCAATCAGGGTCACGCTCTCGGTCCACGCCAGCGCCGCTCGCTCCCGGTCGGTGTAAAGGGAAGACTCCGGCCACACCGTCAGGAGATAGATTTTGCGCGGGTCGATTCCATCGGCCAGCGCTTCCTCGGTATGCATGTTCACGCAATACGCGCAGTGATTGATCTGCGAGGCGCGCAATTTGATCAGATGAATCAACATCGAGTCGAGACTCGACGCCTGCACCTGTTTTTCGAGGTGAACCACGCCGTTGTAAAGGTTTGGCGCCAACTCACTGACGCTCATCCGCGATGTCACGATAGTCCTTTCCCTGGTCAGATCGTTCCGAAATCCACGTTCAAGAGATCAGAATCTCAGATTCTTCATTCTTAGAGCACACGATACCGATTCCAGACCTCACCCAGCAGAGCGCCATCTCGCAGATCGTCGCGGGCGCGGTCCTCGGTCGCCACCTTTTCGAAGGCTTTGGCGACACATTCTTCCGCCACCCCCGACGGTATGATGGCGATCCCGTCGATCTCGGCGAAGACGATATCCCCCGGAGAGACCTTGACCCCACCGCACACGACCGGGCAATCGAAATCGATGCATTGGGTGCGCCCGGCGGCGTCGAACGGGCGCGCGCCGGTGGAAAAGACCGGAAAGCCGAGCTCGAGAATCTTGCGGGTGTCGCGGTGATAGCCGTCGAGCAGCATGCCGCGGGCGCCGCGCCCAAGCGCGGCATTCGAGAAGAGCTCACCCCAATAGGCGGCGTTCGCGAGTCCACTTGTCGCCACCACCCCGACGTTTCCCGGTTGCAATGCGTCGATCGCCGCGATGATCTTGGTATAGGGCTCCGGTTTCATCTCATAGATCGGCGCCATCAGGATCGTATGGGCGCTGCCGACCAGCACCCGGCGGTCGAGCGGATCGATCGGCTGGATATTCGATTCCAACACTTGATCGCGAAATCCAAGCGAATCGAGAATGTCGGAGATGACGGCGACATAGAGGTCGCTCGCCATGCGGTCGAAGAGCTCACGCCGGTCGGGTGCGGTCATGCGGGGTCCTTTCAATGTCTTCAGGTCCAGTGTCAAGCGTCAAGTGTCCAGAGCCAGCTCAGTCGGTTGGTTCCTGAATGCTTGACATTGGGCACCTGACCCTAAATATGGAATTCGAAATGGCCGAGATCTTCGGCGCGGGTCAAGTCGCCGCGAGCGGTGGCGACGATTTTCGCCAGAATTTCCTCGCCGACTGCGTCGATCGATTTGCGGCCTTCGACAATCGAACCGGCGTCGATATCCATGTTGTCACTCATACGGGCATACGTTTCCGGATTGCCGCACACCTTGATGACCGGCACGATACCGGAACCGGTCACCGTGCCGCGGCCGGTGGTGAAAACGACGATGTGCGCGCCGCAGCTCGCCAGCTCGGTGACGCCATTCGGATCGCTGATGGTGCCGGCTCCGGTCCAGCCGCGTTCCTGCACGTAATAGGGCGCGAGAAGATGCAACCCAGGTCGAGCCGGGCGTTCCCATTCGCCGCCGTGCAGGACGCCGACCACCGGGGTCGAACCGGCTTTGCAGACCGCGCCGAGTGATTTCTCTTCGATGGTGGTGAGACCGCCCTCGATATTGCCCGAGCTGATGGCCCGCTGGCCGGTGCGATTGCCCCATTCCCGCGCGATCTCGATGGAGCGCAGGATCTCGGCCCGCACGTCGTCTGTCGCGGCCCGCTTGCTCAGTGACGGCTCGCAGCCGAGCAGCTCGTTGGTTTCCTCGAAGATGACTGTGCCGCCATTGGCGACGATACGGTCGGCGGCGGCCCCGACGGCCGGATTGGCCGCGATCCCGGAGGTGGTGTCCGAGCCGCCGCATTCGACGCCGACGATCAGATCGCTGAACGGGATGGTCATCCGCTCGACGGATTGTTCGAGCATGGCGCG
>DASTFJ010000215.1:0-14633 GCA_035708745.1 Thermomicrobiales bacterium
CCGGTGGGGATGGTGGCAGCAGACGACGTGGATCGACGATGCCGTAGGAGACGGCGAGTGCAATGATTCTGGCGATGGACGCGTTTGTCGGCAGACCGAACCGTTCTCTGATCCGGTCGAAGCGTTCGTATATGCTCTGCGAGGCCTTGCCTTCCGCAAGCGCGACTTCCTCCACGCTCAGCCCGTCCGCCGTCAGTTGCAGAGTCCGCACATGGTGCGCCGGAAGCTTGGGAATCTCATCCTCCGGTATCGCGGGCCGGGCCAGACGCGCTGCGCGGCCAGCCGCCGATTCCAGGGGAACGCGCATAGCATGCGCGGCGGCTTCGCCCATCGGCCACTTCTGCCCCTCGGCAAAAAGCGTGGCAAAGGCGTCCGGGCCGATCCGCTGCTTGACATCCCCGGCCGTCGACTCGTGAAGAGCCGTTTCGGTGGGCGGCAAAAACACCCCAGACGACGATTCGAGCGCATCCGACGCGCCCAGCAAGCGGGCGGCTTCTTCCAGCTCGCCATCTTCGACCAGATAGATCGCCAGCGTGCCGACGCATCCACCCACGGTCCAGGGATCGCCGAGATCCACGAACGCGGTCAGGGCCTCACGAATGTTGCTGACCGCCATCACCCGGTCGCCATCCTCGCGCGCCATCTCTCCCAGAAAATACTGGGCGATCGCGATGCCCCAAGGGAACGGTCCACCCCGGTTTTCGCGACATCCCCGATACGCCTCGGTGAATGCGGAGATGGCTGTAGCCCGCTTTCCCTGCAACCGCAACGAAATGCCGAGAATGAGCGAGCAAATGGCTGGACCCAACACGTCATCCGCTCGGATGAACCGGTCTTTGCCGATATGCGCCATCTTCTCCATGCGCTCGAGCTCGCCTTGGCTCCAGGCGACGAGCGCACGGGTCATGAAATTCCGACCCTGCCCGGACAAGAACCCGATCCGTTCGAGCACAGGAAGCGCCTCATCGAGCGCCGAGCTGGCCCGCGCGAGATCGTTGCGAATCCAGCTCAACGCCGCCAGCAGGTTGAGCGCCTGCGCCCGTAACGCGGGCTCCCCTTCCGGCCGGGCGAGGCACGCTTCCAGATGAGCGCATCCCTCCTGGACATATCCCCGGCTCTGCCAGAATGGCCAGAGCGTCTCGACCATACGCAGGGCAAGCTGATTGCCTTCCGGCGGTTGCGTCGCCAGCCACGCCAGCGCGGCTCGAATATTCGGCAGCTCGGCTTCAGTCCAGGCGACCGCCGGACGCCAGGCGCCACCCCACATGGCCTGACTGGTGATCTCGACGATCCCGGTCAGCAGCACCGCGCGCGCATGCTCGGCCGCCGCGCGCTCGCTGGCCCGGTCCAATTGATCCAGCCCGAATTCGCGGATGGTCTCCAGCAGGTCGAAGCGGTCGATACCGGAATCGGTCCGCACCGCGCGAATGACGTTCCCTCGTTCGAGCGTGCTGAGTCCTGCCACTGGATCGATCGCCAGCGGCGCGAGGGAATCCGGGAACCAGCGGCCAGGTTCCAGTTCGGGACCGCCCCGGCCAACGTTCATCCACGGAATCGGAAAGGGAATGCCAAAAAAGTACGGATACCCATCACTCGGTTGCCACCCACGCGCCATGGCTTCGGCCATTTCCAGGGTGAAGCCACCAGTGAAGACGCTCAGTCGCCGGAAGAAGGCTTGCTCGTCTGGAGTGAGCAGGTTGTAGCTCCATCCGATCGCGGCCCGCATGGTCTGCAACCGTTCCGGGCGGTCGAGCGGTCCGTCACCCAGCAGGGGCAGCGCATGCTCGAGCCGGTTCAGCACCGTGCGCGGCCCGAACCGTGGAATCCGCGACCCGGCGAGCTGCAACGCCAGGGGGAGACCATCGAGCCGCCGCGCGATCGCGGCGACGGTCGGCCATTCATCGTCCGGAAGGTGATACCCTGCTTTCTCCGCGCGCGCGCTTTGCAGCAGAATTTGCACCGCGGCATTCGCGGCGATCGAATCGGGATCGGCCTGCCCCGCGTCAGGCGTCGCCAGCGGTTCGACGGCCCACTGATGCTCGCCCGCGATGCGGAGCTGTATCCGGCTCGTCGCCAGGACAGTGAGACCGCGAACGGCGTGAAGCAAGGACGAAACCGCCAATCCACCGCCGTCGATTTGCTCCAGATTATCGAGCACCAGCAGCATCTGCTGCTGTCCAATCAGGGCACGCAGACCGGAAAGAGGGTCGACCGAGTCGGCGATTCGGAGATCGGATGCGATCTGACGGGCAAGCAACTCCCCACCGTTGAGAGTGGTCAGGGGAACGTACGCGACGACATCGAAGGCATTGCTGGCACGGTAGCCAACTTCCCAAGCCAGCCGCGTTTTGCCCACGCCTGCGGGACCGGTTAAGGTCAGCAGTCGCGCCCGGCGCGCAGGATCCGCTTCGGACAGCAGAGAGACGGCCACGTCGATGTCACGTTCGCGACCGAGGATCGGCCATACCGGCGCCGGCAGCGGCGCCAAATCTCGTTCCATCTCCGCGGACCTCGTGATGCACGCAACGTGCAACAGACAAGCAAGAACGGCTGCAGGGCCGGGGTCACCATGTTCAGATGTGTGATTGCGTCAAATTCTACTCCCATCTCGATGAGCATATCGCTCTCCACATGCCGGATCGCGCCATTCGAACACTTGTACCGACGTCCCCGGACGAACCTCGATCTCCTCCAACGGCGTAAAACCCTCGCTCGCGTAATACGCCACCAGCCGCCGATCGCCCCCAGACCAACAATCGACCCGCAGCAGACACACCCCTTCGGCGACCGTATATTCCCGCGCCCGCTCGATCAGGCGGTGGCCGATCTTTTCCCCGCGATGCGCCGGCGACGCGATCAGGAGCTTGAGATAGCGCTCCTCCTCCCCGATCGCCGGCACGTAGGGCATAGGATGATCCGTCACCACGCTCGCGCCGACGACCTCGCCATCGACATCGGCAATCGTCACCACACCATCCGCAAGAAGACCGCGCACGAACTCGACCAGCGTTGGATTCCCGGAAAACGGCTCGCTTCCCCACTGCTCCGAGCGCCCCTGTTCGACCAGCCACGCCACGTTGGCATCGAATAATGCGAGCACCGCATCGACGTCCTCGGTCGAACCCGTTCTGAACTGCACCACACCAACCCTCCTGTACCGTCACCACGCGCTGCGCACTCGAACTCGGGGCTAGTCGCGAAAAACGAAGCGGCCGGAGCAATCACGCTCCGGCCGCCGCTGCATTGCATGTTCCGTCGAACGTCTACCGGTCCTCGACCGGAACGTACTTCTTGCCCAGCTCGCCAACGAACTCCGACTGCGGGCGAATCAGGCGATTGTTGGAAACCTGCTCCAGCACATGGGCACTCCATCCAACCGAGCGCGACACCGCAAACGTGGGGGTGAACATATCACCCGGCAACCCGACCGCGGCCAGCACCGCCGCCGAATAGAACTCGACATTGGTGTACAGGCGGCGTCCCGGCTTGCGCTCGTTGAGCATCTTCAACGCCTGGGTTTCGGTTTCCAGCGAGAGCTCGAAGAAATCGGGATCGCTGGCGGTGCGAGCCATCTCGCGCAGAATGTCGGCGCGCGGATCCTCGGCCTTGTACACCCGGTGCCCGAAGCCCATCAGGCGATCGCCACGGTCGAGAGCCGCCGTCAACCAGGGCTCGACATTGGCGGCGGTGCCAATTTCGTTGAGCATGTCCAGGACCTTCGAGGGCGCGCCACCGTGCAGCGGTCCCTTCAGCGCGCCGATTGCGCCGGTCAAGGCCGAGACGATATCCGACTGCGTCGAGGCGATTACCCGGGCGGTGAAGGTCGAGGCATTCATGCCATGGTCGGCCAGCAGGATCAGATAGGTCTGCAATGGCTTCCAATGACGCTCGTCCGGCTCGGTCCCGAGCATCTGATAGAGATAGCTCTGAGCCGTGTTCAGCCCCTTCTTCGGCGTCACTGGCTCCAATCCCTGACGCAACCGGAAGAAGGCCGCGAGCACCGAAGGGAAGAGCGCGGAGAGGCTCATCGCCTGATCCAGATCGGGGGTGTCGGTAAACGTCATTGGCAGCAGCGGCCCGAGTGAGGAGATGCCAGTGCGCAGCGCATCCATCGGCTGCGCGTCGGCCGGCAGCTGCCGCAGGATCTCGATCGCCGCATCCGGCAGGGTGCGGCTGTCGTCGAGCTTGGCTCGGAAGTTGGCCAGCTCCGACGCAGTCGGTAGGTGACCCACCCAGAGCAGATAGGCAACTTCCTCGAAACTGGCGTTGTTGGCCAGCTCGTGAATATCGTAGCCGCGATAGACCAAGTGCCCCTCTTCGCCAAAAACGTGGCTGAGGGCCGTCGATGCCGCGACGACGCCTTCGAGACCCTCGGGCTTGGGAAGCGGAGTCTCGGTCAGCGTCGCGGTCGATCCAGTCATCTGGTGTTTTACTCCTTTGCGATCAGGGCGTGATACGGCGGCGCAAACCAGGCGCCGCGCTCATCCCTGACGAGGCGCATCCCGCGCTGGAGCCAGCGCAACGCGCGTATACAGGGCATCGACTGCCCAAGGGCTCGGGCTCCCGGCCCAGGGGCTGGAGCCCCGACATCGTCAACGCCAAATCCTAGCACTTTCGCTTCATCTGCGGAATCACACGACGCACGAAAATGGCGCACAAATGGCAGGGACGGCGCCGATTGGCGCCGTCCCTGCGTGGATCGTTCGAAAAGCTGGCGCTCTACTTCTTGCCGCCGAGCACTTCCTTCATGGCAAAGGCAGCCGTGCCCGCCAGCACAGCCTTGCCGACCGGGCTCTTGAGAATGTCGCCCAGCATGTCGCCCAGCCCGCCGCCGGAATCATCCTTTTTGCTCGGAGTGGCCGGCGCGGTTGCCGTACCGCCCGATGCATCGGCGCCGCCGAGCACCCCTCCAAGAACGTCACCCAGACCGCCGCTGCCTCCGCTGGAACCCGACGATGACTGCGCGCCTCCCAGCAGCCCACCGAGGATATCGCCCAGACCGCCCGAGCCACCGGCGGAACCGCCAGCCATACCGCCCAACAGTCCCCCGAGCAGATCGTCGAGACCGGCTTGATCGCCACCGCCGCTGGTATCGCGGGAAGTCACCTCCTTGCGGTCACCCGAGCGCTGGATATCGACCATACCCTTCCCCGCCTTGCGGTCCTGCAGCATCTGGTTGAACTGCGCCCGCTCATCCTCCGGAAGATTGGCCACCGACTGCTTGAACGCGGCTTGCATTTGCTCCGGCGTTGCGACCTTGGCCGCCTGCTGCAGCTGCTGCACAGCCTCCTGTTCGGAATATCCCTCAGTCGGCTTGCCGGTCTGATATCGGTTGATGAAGTCTTCCGCCTTTTTCTTTTCCTCGTCACCGGCAGCGCCGCCGCCAAACAATCCCTGCGTTGCAGACATAGCATCGTTCTCCTTGAATGCACCAGGGAAAGGACCACGCGGTCCTGCCCGCTGTGCTACGTTAACCATTACTACATTCGGCAAACTTTGGTGAAAATATTTCGTTCATTTCGCGAAAGATCGCCACGAGGATCATGCCAATGCGACAACGGTTCATGACGCTTGCGCTCATCGGACTCATGCTCCTGGGCATTGCCGCGCCGGCAGCGGCCCAATCGACCGCCACCGACAGCACCACCCTGCAATACCAGGCGCTCGCGGCCGATGCCGGACGCCAGATCCTCTCCCTGGCCGGCTCACGCGATTTCAACACCATGTACGACCTGATGCATCCCGATTCCAAGGAGGTCGCGCCGCGGGCCGCGGTGGTCGGGTTGTTCGATGCCGCCTACACCCAGTCGCAAGCCGGCGTACCCCAGATCGTGAGCGTCGAAATCCTCGACTACACCTGGCCGGTCACGGGCAAGACCTACAGCCCCGCCGCCAAAGTGACCTTCGTCCAACCGATCATCGACCAGAACGGCCAGCAAGCCTACGCCCAGGACGCCCTCTATTTGGCGCCCGATTCGGAAGGCAACTGGGGCTGGTTCTTCGGTAACTCGGCCGAGATGGTGCAAAACGCCATCGATACCTACGGCTCCTCCGACACGTCCACCACCAATGCATCCGGCAGCGCCACCACGGTGCTCACCACCCCACTCACCCAGGGCGATTTCCTGGTCAATACCGTTAACGATCTCGATTCCTTCTGGCGCGATGTGATCAGCTACACCGACTACACCTATCAGTCGCCGGGCGTCGTGATCGTGGCCGAGGGCGATACCGTGCAAAGCGCCTGCGGACCGGCCACCACCGGATTCTGGGGATTCTATTGCCCGCTCGACCAGAAGCTGTATCTGGACGAAAAGCTGCTCGACGATCTCAAGGATCAGGGCTACTACTTTGCCGCCGCGTTCGTGATCGCCCATGAATGGGCGCATCACGTGCAATCGGGCATCGGGCTCACCCGCACGTCCTCGCCGACCGGGTGGAACGAGGTCTACAGCATCGAGCTGGAGCTCATGGCCGATTGCATGGCCGGCGTCTGGGCGCGCGATGCCGAAGGGCGCGGCGTGATCGAACCAGGCGATATCGAGCAGGCGGCCACCTTCGCCATCCAGATGCTGGGCGACCCCCAATACATCGGCGAATACGACGAGCAGGCCCACGGCAACGCCGAGCAACGCGTCTCCGCCATCATGGGCGGCTACAACGACGGCTTCCTGGCGTGTAACTTGCTGATCTAGACAAGGTCAAGTGTCCAGGGTCAAGTGTCAAGAGCATTTCCCGTCTTGGTTCACTGGACTCTTGACTCTGGACACTTGACTGGACTGGGAATGAGACCAAACCTGCCATTCGTGCGTTAGTGATAATGAACGCTCCAACACCGTTCTCACCAGCGGTGTTGGAGCGTTCATTATCTCGTTACGTTGAAAGGATCCTTCGAACGTGCGGCGACCGACCACTTCGCGACGAACCCTTCTCATGGGGTCGGCGGCCCTTTCGGCTGCGATGCTGACCCCGCATGCCTCCCACGTCGCGGCGCAGGGCGACGGCACCGGCGGAGCGGGCGACTATCTGCTCCCGGCCAATCGCATCCTCTCCTACTACGGGTTCCCCACCAACGAGCTGATGGGCATCCTGGGAGAACATGCGAAGGAAGATCTGCTGCCATTGCTGCAAGAGCAGGCCGCTGCCTACGAAGCCGCCGATCCCACCCGTCCGGTCAAGCTGGCGTATGAGGTGATCGCCTCGGTCGCCCAACGCGACGCCGGCGCCGACGGTAACTATCTCGAATACACCGATCCAGCCTGGATTCAGGAATATATCGACTACACCGCCGCAAACGATCTGCTGCTGATTCTCGATATGCAATACGGCCGCAACTCGACCGAACAGGAGATCGACGCGGTCGAGGAATACCTCCTCTACCCGCACGTCCATCTGGCGCTCGATCCGGAATTTCACGTCGCCGAAGGCGAAGTGCCCGGCGAGGACCTGGGGCAGATCGACGCCTCCGATGTCGATTACGCCCTGCAGCGGCTCGCCCAGCTTTCCGCCGACAACGGTCTTCCCCCCAAGATCCTGATCGTCCACCAGTTCAATGTCTATTCCATCGCGAACAAGGACCAGATCCAGGAGATCGACGGCGTGCAATTCGTGCTCGAAGTCGACGGTTGGGGCGATCCGGAAATGAAGCAGGGCACCTACGACGTCATCGCGGGCGAGGTGCCATTCAGCTTCTACGGCTTCAAGCTCTGGTACCAGCAGGACGTTCCCCTGATGACCCCCGAGGAAGTCCTCGCGTTGGTCCCCCCGCCCGACATCGTGATCTACCAATAGCAAACCGAGCGGTGACAAACCGTCCGCCGGGAAAATCCTCGGTAAATCACAGATCGAGAAAAATCCAACTGTATCCTTTCGCTGACCTGGAGCGTATTATGGTCAGTAGATCCCCCTGCACCGGTTCGAGTTGAGTCGAAACGGGCGGGCCTCGTCGTTGAGGGACGTAAGGGATCAGGAGGGCAGGCAAATGGACGACCGGCGGTTCGACGCATGGACGCGTTCGCTCGCCACTGGGCTTTCTCGCCGCAGGGTACTCAAAGGTCTCTTCGGGGGCGCCGTCCTGGGAGGTGCGGCCGCCACTGGCTTGGGCCAGGTCGCCGCCCAATGCCCGGACGGCGAATTCTTCTGCAACGACGCATGTTGTCCCAATGCAAACAACTGTTGCGGCGGCACCACCTGTTGCCCCTCGGGTCAATGTAACCAGGGAACCGGCACATGTTGCGAATCGTTCGAGTTTGCGTGCGGCTCCGGTGACAGCGCCTGCTGCAACACCGCCGAGGAAAAATGCTGTGACGGCGTGTGCATCTCGGCGTCACTGTGCTGCCCCAGCCTGCCGGACTGCGATGCGTGCTCGCCATGCATCGACGGAGCGTGCCAGCCGATCGTTTGCGGTCCCTGCGAGACCTGTGTCGGCGGGGAATGCGTTTCCACCTGCGAAGGTGAAGAAATCTGCTGCGCTGCCACCGTCGCGGCGCCGTACTGCGCGGAGTGTTGCAGCTCAGCCGACTGTCCCGAGTGCTGGGAATGCGATGTCCAGGGCGCTTGTCAGCAGACAGGCTTCCCCTGCAACGGAAGCTGTTGTCCACTCGAGAACAACTGTTGCGGCGGGGTCACCTGCTGCCCGTCGAGCCAGTGCAACCAAACCTCGGGAACCTGCTGCACCGAATCCGAATTCGCTTGCGGCGACGGATGCTGCGATACCCAGACCGAAAAGTGCTGTGACGGGGTCTGCATCGCTGCGGGGCTCTGTTGCGCGAGCCTTCCAGACTGTGCCGAGGGCTTGACCTGCTGCGACGGCGAATGCGTCGACCTCCAGGAGGACCCAACCAATTGCGGCGCCTGCGCGGCCGACTGTTCCGCCGGTCTCCTCTGCTGCGATGGCGTCTGCCAGGAATGCTGCGGGGACGAAAATTGCGACTCCTGCACTCGCTGCAGTACCACCGGAACGTGCGAGCCGCTGCTCTGTGACGAACCGTGCGAATTCTGCGACATGGGCGTGAATCGATGCGTCCCCGTCTGTCCGGAAGATGAGCACTGCTGCGTCTCTGGACCGCCCACCGATACGACCGTCACCTGCGTCGACGGCGACGAGTGCTGCGAAACGGACGAGTGCGACGACTGCGCGACGTGCATCAATGGCTACTGCGAGCCAGATGTCATCGCCTGCATATTGCCCTTGGTAGGCTGCTGTGTCGGTAACGAGCTGATCTGCACCGAGTGCTGTCACGACTCGGATTGCGGTGACTGTGAGCTCTGCCATGAAGGCAGCTGCGTGCCATGCGAGCGCGGCGGACTGACCTGCTGTGACGACGTCTGCGTCGACAGAGAAGAATGCTGCGTTCCCATTGGCGAGGAATGCGGCCTGCTGGACGTGACCCCGGCCGGAGGCGACTGGCCGCCACAGCTCGACTGTTGCGACGGTCTGGTCTGCTGTGAAACGCAGCACGGCTCGATCTGCGCCGATTGCTGCAGCGATCACGAATGCCCCAAGGGCTCGATCTGCTGCGCCGGCCAGTGCCGCGAAATGGAATGCTGCATCGACGACATCCTCGTGGGGCTCGATCCGAACCGGCGCTGTCCGGAGGGTTGCGGCTGCTTCGAAGGGATCTGCGATTGCCATTGCCAGAGCAACCACGATTGCGCCTGGGGCACCTGTTGCTGCAAGGACGGCACCTGCTCGAAGCACTGCTGCGAGCATGGTTGCCACCACGACAAGGAGTGCGGCTACGGCACGTGTTGCTGCCATGACGGCAGTTGCTCGGCGAAGTGCTGCAAGACGCCTACGCCGCCGGCCACCGTACTGCCGGGCACCGGCAGCGGACCCGGCAGCGGCGGCAACGGACTTGGCGGCGTGGCCGCAGTCGGAGCGGCGGTGGCCGCGTATGTCGCCGCGCGCAAGCTACGCGAGCAGCCGGAGGAAGTCCCCGCTGAGGAGTAGCGGCGGGCTGCCTGCGCCAACGCATTTGAAGAAACGGGAGCTGGGCAACCGCCAGCTCCCGTTTCTCGTTGTCGATGCGTACCAGCGAACGCTTTGGGTCAGCCGTTCAGGACACGCCCTCGAAGATGACGTCTTTCGTTTCCACGGTGCCGGCTTTGCGGCCCGGCTGCTTCTGAAACGACCAATACAGGTTCGTATGCGCGATCACCTGCTCCGGCGGCGGCGCGCCCCACGCGGTCAGATCCTCCGTGGTATGGGCGTCGCTGACCAGCAGGGCGTCATACCCCCGCGCCACCGCGCCGTGCAGGGTCGAGCGCACGCAAGCGTCCGTCTGCGCGCCCGACACCACCAGATGGCTCACGCCCAGATCCTTGAGCACCGATTCGAGATTCGTATCCTCGAACGAGTCGCCATATTTCTTGCCGATATGTGGCTCGTCGTCGCTGGCCTTCAACCCCGGCGCAAGCTGCCACCGCTCGCTGTTCAACGGCAGATCCTCGCTCTCGTGCTGAATCCAGACCACCGGCACCTCCGCCGCGCGCGCCTTCTCCACCAGCGTGTTGATGTTCTCGACCACCTCATCGCGCTTGATGCTCGTGTCCATTACGCCGTTTTGGACATCGATGACAAGGAGCGCGGTGTTCGGCCGATCTTTGAGCGTAGACATCGATCCTCCTTGGCAAGAGCACATGCTGCTTGTTCGGTAAATAGTATAGATCAAATGTTCTTTCTTAAGGGGAGTAGATTGGCGGTCGCATCGAGCAATCGCGACGGATCTTCAGTCCGACGCGGCCCCCCAACACAACGCCCACACTCTCGACCTTTGACTCTTGACCCTTGATCAACCCTACGGCGCCTCGATCCCCATCTGATCTTCGCGCGCTTCCGCTTCGGGCGTCGGCTCCACCACCGGAACCGGCTCGGGCGCCGGCGGCGGCGTCCACGGGCGCGAGCGGTCGATCCGGTCGGCAAGCACCTCGGCGATATGGCGCGCATCCCGCCCGGTGAAATGGTCGATCTGCTGCCGGCAGGAGACCCCGGCGACTGACACGGTGGTGCGGGAATTGAGCTCATTGATAGCGGGGAAGAGTCGCTCCTCGCCGATCTTTCTGGAGACGTCGTAGTGCTCGGCCTCATAGCCGAACGATCCCGCCATCCCGCAACAGCCGGCCCCGCTCTCGCTGGCGGTGCAACCGGCCGATTTCAGCATCGCCATCGACGGTTCCATACCGATCAGCGCCTTCTGATGGCAATGCCCGTGGAAGAACACATCGTCACCCTTACCCGGTTGCCAGTTGATGCCGAGCTCGCCATCGGCGTCGAGCTTCGCCAGGAACTCGTCGATCATGAAGGCATGCTTCGCCACCAGCTGGGCATCGGCATTGCCCGGCAGCAGATCGACGTACTCATCCCGCAGGGTCAGGATGCAGCTCGGTTCGCTGCCGACGATGGGAATCCCCAACCTGGCGTGCGGCGCCAGCAGATCGACATTGCGCCGCGCCGATTTGCGCGCTTCCGCCACCAGCCCCTTGGAGAGCATCGGCCGACCGCAGCAGGCGCGCCGCTCCTCGATGATCACCTGGAATCCGGCCGCTTCCAGCAGCTCGACCGCCGCCATCCCGATCCGCGGATAGTTGTACGTGGCGAAGGTGTCGTGGAAATAAACCACCGCGCCGCGGGTTGGCCGCCCCGGCGGCAGCGAGCGCACATGCTTCTTCCAGCGCTTGACGAAATTGTTGCGCTGAAAAGTCGACATCTTGCGCTCGGGATGCACGCCCACCGCCCGCATCACCGGCGCGCCCAGCGGGGTGGTGAGCGCCAGATTCGCGACCGGCGCGAAGGTCGAGCCGAGCCGTGACAACGTATGGATCTTGCCGAAGAGCTTGGCGCGCAGCGGCGTGCCATGAACATCGTAGTACTGCGCCAGAAACTCGGTCTTCAGCTTCGCCATATCGACACTGGACGGGCATTCGGTCTTGCACGCCTTGCAGGAGAGGCAAAGATCCATGACCTCATAGGTCGATTTCGAGGTCATGTCGGCCGGCTCGAAAATATTCCCGGCCAGGGCGTTGCGCAGGGCATTCGC
The DNA here is from genome assembly GCA_035708745.1 of Thermomicrobiales bacterium. Classification (GTDB taxonomy): domain Bacteria; phylum Chloroflexota; class Chloroflexia; order Thermomicrobiales; family UBA6265; genus JAMLHN01. Next base: position 12,039 of record DASTFJ010000215.1, read on the forward strand.
GCGGGCGCGGGTGGTGTCGTTCTCGTCCTTGGTTGCCATGTACGACGGGCACATCGTTCCCGCCTTGAGCTTGCGGCAAACCGCGGCGCCATTGCACATCTCGATGGCGGCCAGGAATCCGCCCTCGCGCGAGAAATCGAGATGGGTTTTGATCTCGATCGGGTGATAGTCCGGTCCGAGCCGCAGGTTCTCGGTCATCGGTGGCGCATCGACCTTCTTGCCCGGATTCATGATGCCGTCCGGATCGAAGATCGTCTTGAACTCCCGCATTGCCTGATACAGCTCGGGTCCGAAGATGACTTCGTTCAGTGACGAACGCTGCAATCCGTCGCCATGCTCGCCGGACATCACCCCACCGAAGCGATGCGCCATCTCGGCGGCCTCGTCGGCCATCTCCGTCATCATCGTCACACCTTCGGCGCTCTTGAGATTGATGAGCGGGCGGATATGCAGGCACCCAGCCGAAGCATGCGCGTAATAGGCAGCGGTGGTGCCGTGCTCCTCGCACATCGTCTGCACCGTACCGACGAACTCGGCCAGATGCTCTACCGGCACCGACACATCCTCGATCACCGGGATCGGTTTGTAATCACCCCGAATCGAATAGAGCAGACCGAGCCCATCCTTGCGCACCTTCCAGATGTCGGCTTGCCGCTTGGCGTCCAGTACCCGCAAGGGCGCCGCCTGCATCGCGATCTTGTGCTTCTGCAAATGCGCTTCCAGCGCGTCGCACTTGGCGACCAGCTCTTTCTCGGTCTCGCCGTAGAACTCGACCGCCAGGATCCCGGCCGGATCGCCTTCGATGAACGAAATCCGGCTGGCATAGCCCGGTTGCGCGCGGGTGAGATCGATCAGCATGCGGTCCATCAGCTCGACCGCGGAAGGATCGCATTCGAGAATGCGGCTGGTCGCTTCCATGGCCGGCACCAGCTCGGCGAATTGCAACAGCACCAGCGCGGTTTTCGTCGGCGTGCGCACCAGCTTCAGACGCGCCTGTAACACCGTCGCCAGGGTGCCTTCGGAGGAAACCAGCAGCCGAGCCGGATTGAATTCGCCATCCGGCTTGAGCAATTCGTTCAGGGAATAACCGGTCGAGCGGCGCCAGTGTGGCGGGAAATCGCGCGCGATCAGCTCGCGGTTTACCTCGCGGAATTCCAGGATATCCCGCAGCAAGCGGCCACGCGGATCGTCCGCCGCCGCGTGCGCGGCCAGCATCTCCGCCGAAAACTGGCTCAGCTCGGCTACCCCGCCGGTCGCCAGCGCCGCCCGCACACTGACGACGTTGTCGCCCGTCATCCCATAGAGAATCGAATGCGCCCCGGTCGAGTTGTTGCCGATCACCCCGCCGATGGTGGCGCGATTGCTGGAGGACGGATCCGGCCCGTACATCCAGTTGTTGGCTTTGATCTGGACATTCAGACTTTCCAGATTGAGGCCCGGCTCGGCCAGCACGGTCCCCTCTTCCACATTCAGATCGATGATGCGCGAAAGATATTTCGAAAAATCGATGACCAGCGCCGCGCCGACCGTTTGCCCGGCCAGCGACGAGCCCCCGCCGCGCGGCAGCACCGGCACGCCATGACTGGCGGCCAGCTCGATCGCCCCGATCGCGTCGTCGAGCGATTTGGGGATGACCACCCCGACTGGTTCGATCTGATAGTTCGACGCATCGGTCGAATAGAGCATGCGCGAGGTGCGGTCGAAGCGCACCTCGCCATTGATGCGCGCTTTCAGTTCCGCCTGCAACACCCGGCTCGTTTCGAGCTCGGCGCGCGCAATAGTCGGTTTCTGTGGAGGAGCGATGGTCGTCGACACGATGTAGGACCCTTGGTACGCGGCCCGGCTGGGCCGTTACGACACCCGGGACAGGGCGCTCGGGGACGTTGGCGAGTGTACCAAAGGCAAGCATGGAGTCAGCAGTCAGCCATCAGCACGCATGTCTCGGATCCGTCCCATCTGGTATGAGCAAACCCCCGTGGTTGCCCTCGCCACCCCACATGCTTGTCCCGAGTCCATCCCCATCCCGATAGGGGTGGCTCCCTGTGGCCGCCCGTTTCCCCATCGACCCAGCCTCCCCCCAGCCCCATCGCATTCCCAGTCCCGCGAGGACTTCGCTTCCACAGCGCGGTCACATCAGTGCCGCGCGACCCCATCCCTCAGAAAGACACTCCCAAACAATGAACATCCCCGAATTCGTCGCCAAATGGAAGAGCAGCACGCTCACCGAGCGCGCAACTCTCATTGAGTTGGCCCAGAAACGCCGAGTCTGGCTCGACCCACCCGGCGCAACCGACGCCGAGCTCAAAAAACGCACCCTCACCAACCTCTACAACGAGCGCAACGCCCGGTACAGCGACAACCGCAATCCTCCCAACTCCATCCCGGCTCCGCATTTCGCCGCTGCCCGGCAATCATCTCCTTGAGCTCCTGCGAGAACAAAACCGGATTGCGCTTCGATTCCCATCTCCGCATAAAGCGAAATCCATCTGGCTTGGGATAAACGGACTCCCAGAGAAAAAGGGAGGCCATGACGGCCTCCCTTCGCGTTTGCTTCGGTTCGTTCCGCTCACCCCAGAGCGGGACGATTACTGCGCG
>DASTFJ010000216.1:0-3545 GCA_035708745.1 Thermomicrobiales bacterium
GTTTGGACTCGCGGTGATGCTGGTCGCCGCGGGTCTGTTGACTGTTCCGTCTCCATCCGTGCGCGCCCAGGATGGCGCAATCCTCGGCGACGCGCCGGTCCTGGCGGACGGAGCGGTAATCGCCGCCTCGGGCACCGATATCGTCTCGGCCGCATCGGTGCCGGCGGTCGATATTTCCTCTCGCTCGGCGTCGGCGAATTTCTATTTTTCCTATTACACCGGGCAAGCCGCCATCAACTGGACCGGCTCGCAGGCATCGTGCACGGCCGGAACGACCAGTTCCGCCTTCAAATCCTCGGTCATCGACCGTATCGCCTTTTTCCGAGCGATGGCCGGCGTTCCCTCCGCGATCGGGCTGGCCGCCGATTCGAGCGTGCTCGATCAGCAAGCCGCCCTCATGTTCAGCCGCAACGATCAGCTCAGCCACAGTCCGCCATCGAGCTGGGCATGCTACACGTCAGGCGGCGCGCAAGGCGCGAGCAATTCCAACATCGCCCTGGGCGCCTACGGCGTCGGCGCGATCGACGCCTACATGAAGGACGCCGGTGGTGGCAATACTGCCGCCGGTCACCGCCGCTGGATTCTCTACCCCCAAACGCAATCCTTCGGCACCGGCGACGTTCCCTCGTCCGGCGGCTATAGCTCAGCCAATGCCCTCTGGGTGTGGGACGACAATGTCGGCGGCCCGCGCCCCGGCACCCGCGATCCATACGTGGCGTGGCCCCCGGCCGGCTATGTACCCTACCAGATCGTCTATCCCCGCTGGACCTTTTCCTATCCCGGCGCCAACTTTGGTTCCGCCTCGGTCAGCGTGACGCTGAACGGCGCCAGCGTGCCGGTGTCGATCGACTCGCGAACCGCCACCGGCTACGGTGAAAACACCATCGTCTTCCGGCCGAACGGTCTCGGCGACAGCGCATCCTGGCCCAATCCCGGCGCGGACAAGACCTATACCGTCCGCATCTCCGGCGTCTCGGGAGTCGGCCAGAGCACCTTCACCTACAACGTGACCGTCTTCGATCCATCGACCTCCAACCCCGGAACCACCCCCACCCGCACACCGACGGCAACTCCGGACGGATATGCTTCCGGCGATCTCTTCAGAACGACCACCAGGTTGAGTCTGCGCACCGGTCCCAGCACCTCCTCCCCCCGCATCGCGGTCATTCCCACCGGCACGATCGGCACCGTCACGGGAGCGCCCACGTTATCCGGCGGCTATACCTACTATCCAGTAACGGTCCCAGGCATCGGCACCGGCTGGGCCGCCGGCGAATACTTCGCCCATGTGGCTTCCACGGCGACCCCAACACCCAGCCGCACGCCCACCCGGACCCCGACGCGCACGCCAACCACCGGCTCCCAGCAACCAACCCGCACGCCAACGCGTATGCCAGGCGGCTTCTTGCCCGGCGATATCGTGCGGACCACCGTCCGGGTGAATCTCCGCAGCGGCCCAGGCACTGGCTATAGCGTCGTGACGGTCGCACCCACGAACACCGAAGCGACGATCACCGGCGCGCCCCTCGTCAACGGCCCGTACACTTGGTACCCGCTGACGATCTCCGGCGTCGGATCGGGCTGGATCGCGTCCAACTATCTGAGACTGGTCGGCTCCGGGAATCCCCAGCCAACCGCAACCTCCCCGGGCGGTATCGGCGTCGGCTCCACGGTCTACACGACAGCCAATCTCAATATCCGCTCCGGTCCCGGCACCGGCTATTCGATCCGTGGCGTCGCGCCCAGGGGAACCGCGGCCGAAGTCACCGGATCCCCGGTGAGGGTCGGAACCGTGAGCTGGTATCCGCTCGATGTTGCCGGTATTGGCGCCGGCTGGGCCTCGGGCACCTACCTCTCGACCTTACCGACAGTGCAGGGTCCGCAGCTTCCCTCTGAGACTCCCACGTCCCAGCCAACCGCGACGACACTCCCGCCCACGAGCACACCGACCGCGTCACCCACGGACACGGCGACTCAAACCGAAACGACGACAGTCGTCGAGGTGATCACCGAGACATCGACCCCGGCCATTACCCCGGCCGATGAGCAGCCGCAAGATATCGAACCGCAGGTGCTCGCCGGCACTCCGGCAGCCACGGAAGAGGTCGCGGCAGAGGTCCCGGTCGAAGAATCACCGACCGAGATCCCTCCCACCGAAGCCGCGCCCGCATGGCTGCCCATCGAGCGGGTGCAGCGCAGTCCCGATTCGCAACCGGGTCAGGTGCTGGTAGACGACGATCCATCGACGGTCTGGTTCGCCAATGGCGCCGGCCAACCGCTGGCAATGTTCGTGCTCGATCTCGGCCAGGAAACGGCCTTCTCGCAAGTGCAATGGCTCATCGGCGATTCGGGACTCTCGGGCACACTCTATCTCTCGGTCTCGTCCGATGGCGAGAGCTGGACCGATTTCGATCCAACCCTGGCCTACGCCCTGGACGACGGCTGGACCGCCCTCGACACCGCAGCATCGGGCCGCTATGTCCGCTTCGTCTTCGTCAACGACGCCGGCGCCGAATGGCTCGGCGGCATCAGCGAGGTCCGCATCATGCCGTAAAGAGACTGTCATCCTTCGCTTCGCTCACGATGACAAAGGGGTTATTAGCGAAATCCGCAATCGAAGCGAGACGGGCGGTACGCAACGATCGTAGCGCAGGTGCCTCTGTGCCCTGCGATCGGGCGCAGCCCGATAACGGACTGGCCAGCAGACCAGACCAAAGTGGCAACCAATTCGGAAATCGCGCTAACGTGTAAAAAGGGCCGGAATCTCGATCGCCGCGAGTAATGCCGGTCCCTGACCCCATGGGTGCGTACCCAGCGGTCTGGCATCGTAATGTGCCGCATCGGCCCCGACCGGCGTTGCATTGGAAACGCCCACCAGCGAACCGTCCGCCGAAAGCTGTTCGAGCGTGGCCGCGAATGCACGTCGCACCAGGTCCACATATTGAGCAGAAATCAATTTCCACCTGATCGCTCGCCCGATGCCGAGCGCCGCGAACGCGCTGACCGACGCTTCTCGATAGGTGTCGTGCCGGCCGACCACCGTCGACCACCGCCCCGCTTCCTGCTCGTGTCGCGCGAGCCCGGCCACCAGCGTATCCAGCCGTTCGCGAATCTCATCGGCTCCGGGTTGCTCCGGCGGCAGCAGATGCAGCGTATCGACCAGCCCGAGAAGCGCCCACCCCTGACCCCGGCCCCAATGCACCCGATTCGGCTTACCGGCAGCATAGTCGAACCCGTGCGAAAAGAGCCCGCTTGCCTCGTCCTGCAAGACCCGCGCATGACTCAGCAAAAGCTCGACCGCCAGCGCCTGCCGCGCCGGGTCGTTTGTCTGCTGCCCCAGCAACGCCAGAAACGGGGCGTCCAGATGCATGCAATCGACCCAGACCTCATGCTCCCACCCGGCGAGATCGGGCCGGTGAATGCGCGCTCCGGCACTCCCGGATCGAGCACCCGATAGAACCCCTTCCAACTCCAGAATCCGACCCCAGATGACCGGATCGGGCCCCTCCGCATAGCGCAGCAATAGCGGAACCCCTGGGGTCACA
>DASTFJ010000217.1:0-5404 GCA_035708745.1 Thermomicrobiales bacterium
GTCGTGCGCTCAGCCACGCGATTCCGTACCAGACGATCATCGACCAGGTCATGTTCGGCTACGCCGCCGAGCTGAAGAGCCCGGTCGCCAGCGGGATGCCGACCAGCGACTACTCGTTCTGGAATTACGACGGCGGTCCGGCCAAGGCCAAGGAAATTCTTGAAGGATTGGGCATGTCGGACTTCTCGTTCGATATGGCGGTCCGCACCGGTTTCCCGACGCACGAGCAGATCGCGGTCTGGATTCAGTCCTCGATGGCCGAGGCGGGCGCCACCGTCAATATCCTCAAGATGACCGATGCCGAGTACCTGGAGAAGTTCAACAGCGGCGCCCTGCAAGCCTGGGTGGGCGAATGGTATTCGTGGGTCAACGACCCGATCTACCACATGAACTTCAACTTCAATTCAGCCGCGACGGCCACCAACGGCACCGGCTATAGCAACCCGCAGGTGGACGAGCTGCTCAACAACGCCATGTACGAGCCAGACAAGGCCAAGCGCGATCAGATGTCGCTCGATATCCAGAAGATCATCGTCGACGAAGCGCCGTGGGGGCTGCTGTACCAGATCAACTATGTGGTCGCGACCCGCGCCAATGTCGCCGGCTTCCAGTACAACCCGGATACGACCTGCAAGTACTGGCTGGTGAGCAAGAGCTAGAACGAAGGTCCGGGGGCCGGAGTCCTGAGGCCTGAGCGGTCAGCAACGAGTCCAGAGTCAAGGGTCCAGAGTCAAGAGCAAATCACTTGACCCTTGACACTGGACCCTTGACCCTCGTCTTTGGACCCCGGACCCCGGACCCCGGACCCCGGGCTCAGTTCGTCCATGAAACGACGGGAAACGTGCGCACGATCGATATCGATGAGTTGAATGACCTGGCCGTCGGGGCGACGGTGCTCGGGACCGGCGGTGGGGGCGATCCGTATGTCGGCCGGCTGATGGCGGCGGAGGCGATTCGCCGCTATGGGCCGGTGACGCTGATCGATCCGCAAGAGCTCGACCCGGATGCCCTGGTGCTGCCCGTGGGCATGATGGGCGCGCCGACCGTGATGGTGGAAAAGCTGCCGGGCGGATTCGAGCTGGCCGCGGCCACCGAAGCGCTGGAAACCTTTCTCGGCGAGCGTGCCGGGGCGGTGATGGCGACCGAGGCCGGCGGCATCAACTCGACGCTGGCGATCTGCGTGGCGGTGGCCCGCGGGATTCCGCTGGTCGATGCCGATCTGGTCGGACGTGCCTTTCCCGAATTGCAGATGTGTACCCCAACCCTGTACGGCACGCGGGCGTGCCCCATGTCGCTCTCCGATGACAAGGGGAATGCCTCGATTCTGGAGGCTTCCTCGAATCGCTGGGCGGAGCGGCTGGCCCGCGCCATGACCATTGAGATGGGCTGCTGGTCGCTGATCGCGCTCTATCCGTTGCGTGGCCGGCAGGTGGCGGTCGAATGCGTGCAGAACACGCCCTCGACGCTGATCGCCATCGGCGCGGCCAGCCGGATCGCCCGCGCCGAGAACCGCGATCCGATCGACGCCATTTGCGACGTGACCAACGGGCTCCGGCTCTGGCGAGGCAAGGTGCTCGATGTCGCGCGCAAAACCGTGGGTGGCTTTGCCCGCGGCGAGGTCACCATCGGCGAGCTGGACGGCGAGCGCACCTTGACCGTCGGATTCCAGAACGAGTTTCTGGTGGCGACGACCGGCGAGGAGGTGCTCGCCACCACCCCCGATCTGATTTCGATGCTCGATCTCGAAACCGGCGAGCCGATCACCACCGAGGGGTTGCGCTATGGGCACCGGGTGGCCGTCATCGGCATCCCCGGCGACGAGCGCTGGCGTACACCCGCCGGTCTCGAGGTTGTGGGACCGGGGTACTTTGGCTACGACATTCCGTTCGTTCCACTCGAGGAACGGCAACGCACCAGGCAACTGATGGAGGTCGCGTGAGCGCGCAGTCGAATAAGCAGGTCCGGTTTGGAGTGCTCTTCAGCGGGGCGTTTCCGCTAATGCGGGCCATCGAGGGGAGTGTGCTGGCCGACAAGCTCGGGTACGACTCCGCCTGGTTCGGTGAGGATTATTTCTATTGGGGCGGGATTGCTACCGGCACCGCGGTAGCCGAGCGTACCGAGAACCTCTCCATTGGGCTCGGCATCCTCACCCCGCTCACCCGGCATCCAGCCCTGACCGTGATGGAAACCGCCGCGCTCGATCACATCTCCAATGGCCGGTTGGTGATGGGCTACGGCGCGGGCGTCAGATACTGGATGAACCAGATGAAGCTGGACTATTCCAGTCCGATGACCGCGCTGCGGGAAGCGGTCGATACCAGCCGCAGACTCTATCAGGGCGAGACGATCAGCGGCGACGGGCGATTCTATTCGTTCGACAACGTCAAGCTGAACTTCGACGTCTACCGGTCCGAACCGCCGATCTATCTCGGGGTCGAGGGACCGAAGATGCTGACCCTCAGCGGCGAGATCGCCGATGGGACGGTGCTTTCGGTGCTGGCCAGCCCGGAATATGTGCAATGGGCCTGGGAGCGGGTGCGCGAAGGCTGTGCCATCTCCGGCCGCGATCCGGAGCAACACAAGATGGTGGTCTATGTCATCTTCGCTATGGACGACGATGGCGCTGCGGCCAAGGATTCGGTGCGCCGCACGATCGCCGAATACCTCGGCGCCGGTGGGCGTCCGACCCCGATCTCGACCCACGGCGGCGTTCCGGACGACACCATGGTGGAGATGGGCCGCATCTACCGGGAGGGGCGATTCCCGAGCGAGCTGGTGACCGACGAGATCGTCAGGGGGTGCTCGATCGCCGGGACGCCGGCCGAGTGCAAAGCGAGCATCCAGGCGATGATCGACGCCGGCGCGGACGAAATCGTCTTTATCCCCTTCCCGCCGGAGAAGACCGAGGAAAGCGTCGAGCGGATCGCCAGGGAGCTGATTCCGACATTCCGGGGGTAGCGCGACGATCCGTCATCCCGACCGGAGCGAAGCGGAGTGGAGGGACCTCTTTTCGTTCCCGCTTCCCGATAATCGGCTTCCGTCCGGGAACATGCGTGCAGTGCAACGAGAGGTCCCTCGACTTCGCTCGGGATGACGGAAGCAAGGAGTCAAAGATATGCAAACACTTCGATTGCGCGTCAATGAAAAGGAGCGACGGGTCACGGTACCCCCGGCCGCCTTTCTGGTCGACGTGCTGCGGAACGATCTTGCCCTGACCGGCACCAAATATGCCTGCGGGATGGGCGAGTGCGGCGCCTGTACGGTGCTGATCGATGGGGAGGCGGTCTATTCCTGCCTGATGCTCGCCAGCGAGGTGGGCGACGCCGAGATCACCACCATCGAAGGACTGTCCCCACGTGGCGAGCTCGATTCGGTGGCAGCCGCATTCGCCGATGGCGGCGGGGTGCAATGCGGTTTTTGCACACCGGGGATGGTGATGTCGGCCAAAGCCTTGCTGGCGGAGAACCCCGACCCGACTGAAGATGAGATTCGGATTGCCCTTAGTGGAAATCTTTGTCGATGCACCGGCTATACCCGCATCGTCGATGCGGTGATGACCGCCGCCAGGGAAGACGCGCAATGAAATTCGAGCATTCCTTTACGGTGAACGCAACCGTCGCCGACACCTGGGATTTCCTGATGAACATCCCGGAGATGGCGGGTTGCATTCCGGGGGCGTCCGATATCGCCCAGGTCGACGACACCACCTATGACGCCAATGTCAAAGCCAAGATCGGCCCGATCGGGGCGAAATTCGCCTGCCGGGTCGCCATCGTCGCGCTCGATCCAGCGGCGCGCACCGGGCTGGTCGAGCTGACCGGCAAGGATTCGAAGCTGGGTAGCTCGGTCAAAGCGAAGATGAATATGTCGATGACCGAAGACGATGGTGGCACGACCGTGACCGTCGTCACCGATGCCGATGTGCTCGGCAAGATCGGGCAATACGGCCACGGCATGATCGGCAAACGGGCCGACAGCATGTTCGCCGACTTCACGAGCTGTGTGAAAACGCAGCTCGAACAGCGGTAATGGCGATGGAAACGGTCGACGCGGTCGAAACCGCCGTGCTGACGCCGGCGACGGTCGCAGAAGCGGTCGAGCAGCTTGCCGGATTGGAGGACGAAGGCAAGGTGCTGGCCGGGGGGCAGTCGTTGCTGGTGCTCTACCGCTTCGGCTTTGTGACCCCGGAGAGCTTCGTCAGTCTGCAAAACATCGATGAACTCAAATCGATCACGCCTGAGCCCGATGGTGGATTGCGGATCGGGGCGGCAGTAACGCAATTTCAGATCATTGCAGACCCGGCGATTGGTGCGAGCTATCCGGCGCTGGTCGATGCAGCGAAATGTGTGTCGTCACCGCAGGTGCGGCGACGGGGAACGATCGGTGGCAATTTGTGCCATGCCGATCCGACCGCCGACCCGCCGGCGGCCTCGATCGCGCTGGGGGCGTCGGTCGAGATCGCCGGTCCCGAGGGACGGCGGGTCATCCCGGTCGATGAGCTCTTTGCCGATTACATGGAAACGATCCTGGAACCGGGCGAGCTGCTGACGGCGGTGCTGTTGCCCCCGCCGGTGACGTCCTCCGCCTACGTCAAGCACCGGTTACGGGGAATCGACACAGCGATAGTCGGTGTGGCCGTCAGTTTGGTCCTGTCTGCCGATAGGCTCACCTGCGAATCTGCTGGCATCGGACTGTCCGGAGCCGGAACGACCCCGTTGCGCGCTTCCGGCGCCGAAGCGGCGCTCACCGGTAAGGCATTGACACCTGAGGCGTGGACCGAGGCGGGACGCATTGCCGCCGAAGAGTGCGAGCCGCTGGACGACACCGAAGCGAGCGAGTGGTATCGCCGCAAGATGGTCGAGCGGTTCGTGCAACGCGCGGGCGCGCTCGCGCAAGCACGCGCCAAGGGCCAGGAGGAGCTTTCCGCATGACGACGGTTGTTGGAACCCGCGCGCGCCGGCTCGATGGCGAAGGCAAGGTCACCGGCCGCGCGCGCTACGCCTCCGATCACAAACCCGCGGGGATGCTCTACGGCAAGATCGTGCGCAGCGACCGCCCGGCCGCCCGCATCGTGTCGCTCGACACCTCCGCGGCTGAGGCGTTGCCCGGCGTCTGGGCAGTCCTTTCCGGTGAAGGCTCCTGGCGGCAATTCGGCGAGGTGGTCAAGGACCAGCTCGTTTTCTCCGTCGACAAGGTCCGGTGCGCAGGTGAACCGCTGGCAGCGATTGCGGCCGAAACGCCCGAGATCGCCGAAATGGCCGCGCAGCTGATCGAGGTCGAATATGAGGACCTGCCGTCGGTGTTCGCTCCGGAAGCGGCGCTGGAACCGGATGCGCCGTTGGTGCATGCGGATGTCGCCAAGCTGCCCGGACCGCCCGATCTGATCCGCGAAGGGAACATCTGC
>DASTFJ010000218.1:0-14098 GCA_035708745.1 Thermomicrobiales bacterium
CACGTCGGTCCCGATATCGAGCTGATGTACGACGGCTCGGCCGGGTTCGATCTGGTCGACGCCATCTATGTCGGCCGCGCGCTATCCGAGGCGGGGTTCTTCTGGTACGAGGAACCGATGCGCGAATTCAATATCGATGCCTATCGCCGCTTGCGGGACAAGGTCGATATTCCGCTGCTCTCCGGCGAGACGAGCGACGGGGCGCATTTCAACATCGCCGATTTCATCGCCTTCGATGCCTGCGAAATGGTGCGCACCAGCACGCATTACAAAGGCGGCGTGACCGGCGCGATCCGCATCGCGCATCTGGCGCAGTCGTTCAATATGCGGGCCGAGGTGCATGGCGGCGGCATGGCAAACCTGGCGATTGCCTGCGCGATTCCGAATACGACCTGGTACGAATCGCTGGTCAAGACCAATCCGATCAAGGTCGAGCCGGGGATCGGACGGGATGGGTGCATTTCACCGCCGGATGTGCCGGGAATCGGGTGGGGGTTCTATCCGGAGGGGGATTATTGAGTTTGCGAGCATGACGTTTCGATCGACGGAATTCATCGCTCACGAGATGAGCGAAGGGCGACCGCTCCGAGCGAGGACCGCGAATTTGATACGATAGCCGTCTACAGACATTCGATATACCGCGTCCGATTCGCTAGCTCGCACCCTCGGCTCGAACGAGGACCGATTGCCGTAGGCCCATGCGCTGGGTACGGGGAACGACGACGTGAACGACAGCGACTCCCGTGCGGCTGAAGCTTTTGCGCCCCTGGTGAGTTTCGCCAGAAACGATCCTCCGGCCGATCCAGCCATTTGGCTGCGGTCAGCCGATTTGGTCGAGGTCGACGATTCCGGACGCGCGATCCAGCTATGTGAGGCCGGCGCATTTTCCAGCTGGCCATCGGAGGTAGTCGCAGCAAACGTTCGCCCGTTCGACGGAGAAGCGAGCAGAGGATTTTCATTCATGCCTCGCTCACGTGCGCCCAAGCTGATTTCCGCGGTGACGCCATCGTTATCTGACGGTAGGAGCTGGCACGGCGCAGGGACGGGTAGCGCTCCGTGCTTTTTCGAAATCGAGCAGATCCCCGGGGGCAAGCGGATCAGTTATTGGTTCTTTTTTCCGACCAGTACGACCCCATCGAGTGAGTTCGCCGCGCTAGTGCCGGCCCTGATTCATGCGCTCAACAAGCAGCAATTGCCACCAGACGCTTTCCCACCCATATGTGTGCAGATCCCGCGCACGAAAAAGTCCCGGTTTTGGGACAGAGTGGCGTCTACTTCCGAATTTGCCCGGAAGAACGTGGAGGCGATGCGGATCGGTGGGGCCGTCTTCTCCTCACCGGTGGTCCTTTTGGCGCAGCTTGTCGGAGCCGATTGCGCTGAAATCATCAAGCAACTGGATCCAGCCGAACAGGAACGCATCGCTTCGCTCTATGTCCATGAGGGCGACTGGGAGGGCGTCTCTGTCGAAGTCGACGAAACAGGATCATTGCGAAAAATTCTCTATTGGGGCCATGGGTTGCCACTGGTTTCGAGAGCCGACGAGGTGAAATTCGAACACTACGATGGACAGCCGCGGTGGCACGTCCGGATTGCCGTCGGGTCTCATGCGTCTGCGCCTGCAGAATCGGCCGCTCGATCGTGGCTCTCGTTCCGGGAACGGCTCCAAAGCGAGCGTTTCGCTGAGCAGGAGCGGGTCTTTTGGCCGACATGGGTCAACCTCGAACCGGCGAATGAACAACCTTGGTATGGTTTTGGCGGATCGTGGGGCCGTCCGCGCCTCGCGCCGTTCGGAACGATGTCGAGCCGGCGCTTTGCCAGCTTTGACCTTTGGAAAGAATCAACCGGCCCGCTTGGGCCCAGTGAGTTCAAGCTCGCGTCGAATGCGGCGGCGATTAACAGGCTTACAACAATTTAGGGAGCGGCCACGGCTGGGTCTTCGATCTCGAGGATGGCATTCGCCATATCGACCGCCGCGCTCTTCGGGTCGGCACTCCAAGAATAGGCCGAAACGCGGAACACGAAGTTGTCTCTCGCAAACAAAATGGTGTAGTCGGAAATTTCCTTCGGTGGTGCACCGTCAGGGAGCCTGTCTGAATCGACGTAGGCGCCCGCAAGAGCAATGTTTGTTACATCCGCAAGCGGAGGGGCCACGATCTCCATATCGAGCAGGATCGCCCGGGCGTCCGAGATGAGTTCTACGGCCTTGTCTGCTCCCTCTGTACAGTGGAACTGATGGACAGAGACCTCGATCGCTTCGATGGTATCGAAATACAGGGAAGCAGAGCTCGGTTCGAAGATGCGATACCAGTTGTCAACCCAACCCAGGAGCGCGAGCTGCTCGCCGGACTGATCGCGTCCGGGAAAGGTATCGACGATATCCTGAAATGAATTTTCTCCCTGGCCGACAATCGCAAAGCCTGCGGGAGCCTCGGCGTCATCTGGCATGTACGCAGGCGTTCCGGCCCTAGCGAGCTCGATCGGCGGGTATGGACTCTCCGACGCTCGCCGGTCTTCTGCCGGTAACGTCTCGTACTCCAGCCGATAGGCGCCATAGAGCTGCGGTATCGGAATCCAGAAGACCTCGGTCGTGGGTCCGTCCGTCGTTCCCACCTCGATCGTCAGCAATTCCTCCGCCGGCGGACTCAGGAGACCGCAGCTCTCCGTGGGCTCGTACGTTTCTTCCGGAGGGAGGTATTCGAGCCGGAGCAGGATGCTGCAATCGGCCTTCCCGCAATGCTCCGCCGCGTAGGTCAACGTGAGCGGCCAACCGAGCGCTGGAAACCCGTCATTGCCAGGATCCGGCAAATCCTCGAACCACGCAGAAGCGTGTTCGATATCGCTGCTCGCCACCTGCTGATCCCAATACCGGTCGTAGGCCATCGGGGCAGCGCTTTTCGCCGCACTAACTTCGACGAGCGGAGGATGGTCATCGGTCACCCAATGAAATGCGAAGTACACCAGGCCAACACATAGCGCGCCCGCGACCGTTTCGAGTATCCGTAGTGTGGATCCTCTCAGACCAGAAAGCTCCATCAGGTAGCGATGGAAACTACGCGACCTCCGATGCTTGCCATCTGCTCGGGAGGAAGCCTGCTGAGGGGCGGCAGGATCGCGGTGCTGCTGCGTGCCTTCGGTAGATTCTGGATCCGAGCTCATATCAGGGCCCCACGACGGTGCCACTCGTTCGCGCGGCCAGGAGCCGGCGAATACGCGGAGAGACTCCGCGCTGCTCAGTGGACCTCCGCGAGAGCGATTACCGCCCTCCTCGCAACGAAAACAGTCTTTTGCTTCGCTAGGATTCTAGCAAAAAGGGCCGACAGTGGTTGCACCCTGCTCATCGGGATAATCGAGACCAAGCGGTGACAACGCATCACATTTTGTGTATGCGCGGCGCGTGTCAGAAGTCCCGGAGACAGGCCGTCAACTCTGACATCTTTGTGAAACACTCCTGAGTGAATGGCGTGTGTTTGTCGTAACGTTCGGCTGCAAGGGATAACATCAACTCGGCTGGGTGATTTCCTGTCCCGGGGGGCCCGTGCTGAGCTCGAGCGCAATTCCGCGGACACTTGGTTTCAGGTGTGCGAGTTATTCGTTGTGCTGATCGGTCCCAGCCACGAGCACAGGTCGCCTTCCGCAAACGCAATCAATTCCCGATATCGAAATACTGGTCGCACGGCACGCCATTCCCGTCCGGGTCGAAGTCGGATTGGAGCTCGGGGAATTCTTCGTAGAAGTCGTTGGCTTCGTCCCAGGTGTTGAAAAACGAGCAGATTTCTTCTTCGTCACTGACCGGAGTTTTGGTGCGGTCGATGGGGGCGGTGTCGGGGACGTTGTCGTCTTCGAGAGCGGGATCGAGACTGACCGATGCGTCGCAGGTAGTCCACATACCGCGGCCTTCGGTGATGGCATTGTCCTGCGCTTCGTCGAGCCGGTCCTGATAGAGCCCATTGGGGGCGTAGTAGTGGGCTTCGGCGTACCCCTCAGCGACGAGCTGCTCGTTCAGCAGGTGGACTTGCCCGTCGATGTCAGAGATGTACCAGACATACCGGAGCAACCGGTCGTTGTCGTCGACCGGGTCTTTATCGCTTTCCACCCAGATCTCCGACGACGCAACCAGCAGGCTGTCGGTCTTCTTGCTGGCTTCCTCACCGTAGCATTCAGGCTGGTTGCCGTAGGAGTAGTTCGTTTCCGGGGTGTCGATGCCGATCATGCGGACCCGGTCACGATCTTCGCCGGGACCGAGGTCGAAATCGACATCGATGGTGTCGCCGTCGATGACCCGAATGAGCTCGACTTGCACGGCGTCGTCCGGGATTTCGTCTTTGGCGATTGCCGTTCCGGTCGAGGCCAGGCGGACCCCGGTCAGAAGCAAGACGATAATGGCAATCAGGCGTAGCAGGCGCATCGATACCTCTCAGCGTTGCACGACCGGAGTTCCGATGACCGCGAGCGGGGCGCCATGGGCCATGGTAGGATTCGGCCGAACTTCCAGTTCTGGCGCCAATGGTACTCAGTCTCTGCCGGCGAAGCAGCCAAGGAGCGAGATTCGGATCGTGGTCGATCTGCAATCAGACACAGCAACTGCCGGCGCAGCGGAACTCCCCGCGCCGTTACTCGAGATGCGCGCCATCTCGAAACGGTTCGGCGCGACCCAGGCGCTTTCCGGGGTTTCGCTAGAGCTGCGGCGCGGCGAGGTGCATGCGCTGTTGGGGGAAAACGGCGCGGGGAAATCGACCCTGATCAAGATCATGACGGGGGTGCAGTCGCAGGATAGCGGTGAGATTTTGCTCGAAGGTCAGCCGATCCGGCTGGCATCGTCACAGGATGCCCAGCGCCACGGCATCGCCGCGATGTACCAGGAACCAATGATCTTTCCCGATCTGACGGTGGCCGAAAACATTTTCATCGGGCATCGCAATCGAGGCAAGATCGTCGACCGGCGGCGCATGGAGCGCGAAGCCCGGGCGGTGCTCGACCGACTGGGGGTGCAGATCGAGGTCGACGAGCCGGCGCGCGGACTCACCCTGGCCGAGCAGCAGACGGTGGAGATTGCCAAGGCGATCTCGCTCGATGTGCGCGTGTTGATCATGGACGAGCCGACCGCATCGCTGTCGGCGCATGAGGTGCGACGGCTTTTTCGCATCATCGACAACCTGAAAGAGCAGGGGGTCGCGATTCTCTTTATCTCGCACCGGATGGACGAGGTCTTCGAGATCTCGGACACGGTCACGATCCTGCGGGACGGGCAATGGATTTCGACTCGGCCGCGCGCCGAGCTGACCCCACGGACGGCGATTCGCGATATGGTCGGCCGGCAGGTGGTGGAGATCTTCCAACGAAACCGAAACGAGCCGGGCGATGTGCGGCTGAAGGTCGACGGGCTGAGCAAGAACGGCGTTTTCGAGGACATCTCATTCGAGATTCACGCCGGCGAGGTGCTCGGGTTCGCGGGACTGGTCGGCGCGCGGCGCACCGATGTCGGGTTGGCGTTGTTCGGAATCGCTCCCGCTGAACGGGGGACGGTTGCGCTCGATGGTCGGCCTATCCGGGTGACCAACCCCCGGCAGGCGATGGATCTCGGGATCGCGTACAGCACCGAAGACCGCCACCAGCTTGGGTTGATCATGCCGCAGTCGATCGCCAACAACATCGTGCTGCCGTCACTTCCGCGTTTTCTCTCTCGGTTCGGTCTGGTGAAACAGCAGGAAGAAGACGAGGTGGCCGAGACCTATCGCACGTTGCTCAAGATCCGGGCGGCATCGGTCGATGTGCCGGCGGCGGCGCTTTCCGGGGGCAACCAGCAGAAGGTGGTCATCAGCAAGTGGCTGGAGACGCATCCGAAGGTGTTGATCCTGGATGAGCCGACCCGCGGTATCGACGTCGGCGCGAAAGTCGAAGTGCATCAGCTCATCGACGAGCTGGCGGGGCAAGGAATGGCGATCATGCTGATCAGCTCCGATCTGCCCGAGGTGCTGGCGATGAGCGACCGCATCCTGATCATGCGCGAAGGACATCAAATGGCGATCCTCGACCAAGCGGAGGCAACCCAGGAGCGGGTGCTGGCGCATGCGATGGGGCAAGCGCCCGAGCTGGAGGACAGGGAAGCACGGGCGGCGCTGCGGACATTGGATACTCTCGTCGATGCCGGGAGCGGCAGCAGTGACTGACCGGTTGTTGCGTCACATCCGCCCCGAACAGTTTCGCGAATTGATCCTGCTGCTGATCACGATCGGGGTGATGCTCTTTTTCTGGACCCAGATTCCGAATTACTTCGATCCGCGCTCGATCAACCGGCTCACGGTTGGGCTTGCCATCCCGCTGGTGGTGGCGGTCGGGCAGATGCTGGTGGTGCTCACCCGCAATATCGATCTGTCGGTGTCATCGACGGTCGGCTTGTCCGCCTACGCAGTGGGGACGTTTCTGGGACGGCACGAAACCTCCCCCTGGGTGGCCGCGCTGCTGGCGATCGCGATCGGGGTCGGACTGGGCGCGATCAACGGGCTGCTGGTGGCCTATGGCGGCGTGCCGGCGATCATTACAACGCTGGGCACGCTGGCGCTTTATCGGGTGCTGCTGGTCGAGATTTCCAACGCAAAGACGGTGACGACCAATGACCTGCCCGAGTGGATGGGCGGGTTGCCGAGCAAATCGCTGCTGACCGTCAAAGACTACGATCTGCGGCTCATGGCGGCGGTCGCCCTGATCGCGCTGATCGGCGGGCATCTGGTGCTGCGCTTTCTGCCCTACGGGCGGCGGCTCTATGCGATCGGATCGAATCCCGATGCTGCAAAGGTTGCGGGCATACCGGCGCAACGGGATGTTTTTCTCGCGTTCGTCATCTGCGGGGGCTTGGCCGGGTTGGGTGGGTTCTTGTATCTCATCCGGTTCGGCAATATCACCGTTACCGCGGCCCAAGGGCTGGAGTTGCAAGTAGTGGCGGCAGTGGTCGTGGGCGGGGTCAGCATCCTGGGCGGCCAGGGTTCCATGTTCGGCGTGTTGCTGGGCGTGGTGCTGATCGAGGTCATGCAGCAGAGTTTGCTGCGCTGGTCGGGATTGAGCGAATTCGTCAAAGACGCGATTCTCGGCTTGCTGATCCTGATTGCGATCACGGTCGATGCGGTGCTGCTCGTACGGTTGCGCGAAGCCTGGGTAAACACCCGCCGCCGGGACAGAGCCAAGACGAGACTGTCGCTGGCGACGGAAGGAGCAGCCGATGCGGGCGACTGACTGGAAGCGCTATCTGCGCCGCTGGGAATTTCTGCTGTTCGTCTGCCTGGTGGTCGTGGTCATCTACAACAGCGTGAATGTGTCCAATTTCCTGACCGCGCAGAATCAGGTGAATCTCCTGCAGCTCAGTATCGAAAAGGCGATCGTGGCGCTGATCATGACCTTCGTGATCATCTGCGGCGAGATCGATCTCTCGGTTGCTTCGATGATGGGACTCTCTGCTTCGGTAGTCGCCAGATTGCATGAATCGGGTTGGAATATGGCACTGGCGGTGCTGGCCGCGCTGGCGGTCGGCCTCGGATTCGGCGTGCTGAACGGCTTCTTCGTGGCCAAGGTTGGGATCAACTCGCTGGCGGTCACGCTGGCGGGGTATATCGGCTTTCGCGGCCTGGCCGAAGTCTTCATCGAAGACAACTCGATCGGCGATTTCCCGAGCTGGTTCACGAAAATGGGGCAGGATGGCATCATCGGGCCGATCACCTTTTCGATCCTGCTCTTCGTCATCATGGCCGTGGTCGCGACCGTCATTCTGCACTTCAGCGGGTTTGGGCGGCAGATCTATGCCATTGGCTCGAATGCGCGGGTGGCGGTCTTTTCCGGGGTGCCGGTGGCGCGCACCCGCATCATCATCTTTGCCGCGAGCGGGCTCATCTCGGCCCTGGCCGGGGTGCTCTATGCGGCGCGGCTCGGGGCGGTGCGCGCCAGCACCGCACAAGGCTTCGAGCTGGATATCATCACGATCGTGCTGCTGGGCGGGGTGAGTATCTTCGGCGGGATCGGCTCGATGGTCGGTGTGCTCCTTTCGATCCTGCTCGTGCTCAACATCCGTAACGGTATGACGATTGCCGGTATTACCGGCAATACGCAGACCGGCGTGATCGGGCTGTTGCTCATTTTCTCGGTGCTCATTCCTAACCTTGCCGCGCGGGCGCAGGGACGCTTGCTGCGCCCGCCCGTCGATCCGCAATTCCAGGCGCCGCGCGTGGAAACGACCGCGCAAAACGCCGGGTGAAAGGAGGCGCCCCGCACACTCGTGGATACCCGTTGGAAAACTTCGGTTTCGAAGATGAACAGGAGGAACGCTGAATGAAACGACGAACACTGCTTATCTCGGCCGCGGTCGGCCCATTTATGCCGGCCATCGCGACCGTCGTGGAAGCACAGAGTCCAGAAGCGAGCCCGGTTGGCGGGGTTGCCACGGCTACGCCGGGGCAGGAAGTCAATATGATGCTCCTGCCGAAGTTCCTGGGGATCTCGGTCTTCGACCAGGCGAACGAGGGCGCGCAGGAAGCGCACGGTGAGCTGCAGAATCCGGGCAAGCTCGATTTCGTCGGACCGACCGCGGACAACAGCGTGGCCGGGCAGATCGACTTCGTGACCAATGCGCCGGCGGGCGGGTATGACGTGGTCATGCTCTCCAACAACTCCGGCGATCAGATCGATCCGGCTGCTGAGGCGGCCGTTGCCGGTGGCACCCAGATCGTCACCTGGGACTCGCCGATTCCGAGCGGCAAGGGCGAATCGCTCTTCGTCGCGCAGGTCGATTTCGACGAGACCGGCAAGGTCATGGCCGATATGGCGCTCGACATTCTCGGCGAGGAAGGCGGCAAGTTCGCCATTCTGTCCGCGTCGCCCGACGCCGCGAACCAGAATGCCTGGATTGCCTCGATGGAGAAGATTCTGGCTGAACCGGAATACGCCAACCTCGAGCTGCTCGATACCGTCTATGGCAATGACGAGTCCGAGGAGAGCTACAACCAGGCGCTGGCGCTGATCGACAAGTATCCCGAGATGCAGTTGATCATGGCTCCCACCTCGGTGGGTATCGTTTCCGCCGCCAAGGCGCTCCAGGACGAAGGGCTGTGCGATTCGGTCAAGGTCTCCGGGCTCGGCGATCCGCACGAGATGACGTCGTATCTCGAAAACGGCTGTGCGCCCGAGTTCGCGCTCTGGAGTTTCGTCGATCTCGGCTACACGACGTATTACGCGTCGTACCTGATCGCGACCGGCGCGATCCAGGGCGTGGCCGGTGAAAGCTTCGAAGCGGGCCGCATGGGCACGTACACGATCGAGGAAGACCCGACCCGGCCGGACACCGGCGCGCTCCGTATCGTGATGGGACCGTTCTCGATCTACAACGCGGACAACCCCGGGGTCTAGCGCGCGGCGCGATCTCGATGTCCAAACGGCGGGAATGGCAACGGCGCCTTCCCGCCGTCTTTGTTGGAAAGCCCCTCACTGCCCGCGGGTCGGGACGGTGTGGGGCCGCCGGACCGACCGAGACCTGCGTCGAAAAAAGGCGCAGTGAGACCGCGGCTTGCGCTGCCTGGTTGCGCCGCTCGATGACGTCGCGGGCAGTGGCGCTTTCACCAGCGGCAAGGGCGCCGTAGATCTCATGCAGTAACGCTCTCTCGGCCCGCGCTGCTTGTTTACCGTGGAATGTCAGTAAATGATCTAATCGATTCGGTGTAATCGTGAGAGCGGGCTTCGGAACGATTCGAGATCGGCGCCACGGTAGGATCGACACGATGTTCGGCGTTCGAAGTGCCATTCCGCGCAAGGTAGGCCCACTGGCCGTATCATGGTTGGAATCTCAAGTCGCCCGGGAACGCTATCCACGCTGGGCGAGGCGCCACTCCTCGCCGTGCTCTGCAAGGCGTCAGCCACTGACATGCTAATGGGCGTAATCGCTTCAGCGAGTAAGCGGTCACGCTGTCATCGAGCCGGTAAGGATATCTGGATATGAACATCAGGAAGCAACGGCGAGAAGCGCGAGTGCTCTCAATTTTCATCATTGCCATATCCATTCTGGCTAGTCCGGTGACGGCTGTGTGGGGGAACTCCGTTGCCGCCTGGCAACCACCGAGCGATCCAGCGCTCGATCTGCCCGCGATGTCGCTCACTCCTCCGCAACTCGCGGCGGCGGGAATGCCGGAATACAAGTTGATCGGCGGGGAGCTCGCCGGTCCGCGCAGTCTTGCCTATATCGCCGGCAAGTGGACCGATCAGTTTTTGGATGACGACATTCGAGCAACGCTCGAATCCTACGGATTGCAGCGGGCGTATGGGTCCGTTCTTAGGGCGAGGCAGGACCCCGCCGATATCAGGAGTGATCTGACCCACGATCTCGAAGTTTCTCTGCACGAATTCACCGATCCTAATGGTGCGGCCCAGGCGCTCGGATTGCTGGATCAGCTCAGTGCGGCTTACGCGGACGTGCAACGAGTCCAGAGTACGGGGCCAGTCACGGCCAACGCGGTGCTTGTGCGGCCGACCATCGAGGATCCAGGTGATCCTCGCTTGCTGTCGGTCGCCTGGCAAGTCGACCGCTTGGTCGTG
This sequence comes from Thermomicrobiales bacterium, assembly GCA_035708745.1. Classification (GTDB taxonomy): domain Bacteria; phylum Chloroflexota; class Chloroflexia; order Thermomicrobiales; family UBA6265; genus JAMLHN01. The sequence goes on from DASTFJ010000218.1 coordinate 10,567, forward strand.
GTTGTTCACATCTACGATTACTTGTCGGTGGAACCTACGGCCCAGGACGCTGAAGTGATCGCGGCACTTATGGTTCCCGGTATTCAAGCCGGATTTGCCGGCAATACGCCGGGACTCGGCAATATGGCTCTCCGGCTCGAAGATATCGAATTCGAGGAGCTCTTCGAGATTCGCCGTGACCAATACACGCGGATTGGTGGCCAGGATTACAGCTACGATCTAGAAGACGCCGACACGTTTGCGCGTCGCGTCGCCGAAGGTGGCGATGCGCTCGATGTCTACGCATTCAGTCAGTTCATCCAGGATATCGAGTCGGTGGATCCGTCACTTCCGTTCCAGTTCGGATGGGTGACCCGTCTCTATGAATTCGCGGACGATCAGGCCGCCTCGGCTTGGCTGGCGGTGCAAGCGGATCGAATCGAGACCAGCTACGCAGGCACGGATGTTTCGGTGCAGGATCTGCAGGTCTTCGAGGGAGCGCCCACCACTGGCGACGAGAGCGTCTCCCTCACCTACATCGAACAGGATGACATTCCCGGCAGGATTTTCCGCACGTTCTTGCGAGTCGGAAACCGCACCGCCGATATCTTTCTGACGTCGTTCCTCGAAGAGCCATTTCCCGATGCAACGATTCAGGCGCTGGCTACGGTTCAGGCACAGTGCCTCGCAAGGGGGTGTCCTGATCCGATTTTGATCACCGATGCACTGGCTGGGCAGTTGCCGAACGCCACGCCGCAGGCCACGGGGGTGGTTCCCAGCGGATCGGCGCCCCTCGATCTAGCGATGGTGCCTCTAACACCCACTGATCTGGCTGGCCTGCAAATGCCTGGATATGCGGTAGGGTTCGGCCAAATGACGTACTCGGCGTCATTTATCGCATCGACTGCCGAGAGCCTAGGGATTCCCGAGGACCAGGTCCGCGCCACCGTGGACGGCAGTGGCTTCGTGCGCCGGTATGACAGTCAGCTCTACCTCCCTGCTGACCAGAGCGCCCCGGCTGGGGCAGTCGGGCGGGTAGTGGCGTCTTATGTCCTGGAATTTGGTGACGCATCCGGCGCCGCCTCGATCTTCAGTTTTCTGGAGGATGAGTCCGGCAACGCGCTGGCTCGTGACATTCCGATGTCCGCAGTCCTTGGTGACCAATCCGAGGCGACACATGAAACCGTGATGGATGCGGAAACAGGAGGGTCTTTCGACCAAATCGACGTCACGTTCCAGTGGGGACGATTCCAAGCTGGAGTCGCCATTATCGATTCGCAAGGAGCGATCGTCCAGCTTGCCGACGTGGAGGAGCTGGCGCAGCAGCTCTTCACGCGGCTGCAGACCGCGTCGGTAACGGATGCTACCGGGCTCTCAGAGCTGGTTCTCCGAATGAGCGGCGCGACGGTCGAGCCATATAGTGACCAGTATCTGCTGGCAGCCAGCCAGGCAATTCCCCAATATGGCGAATTGGCGCAGGATGTCCAGGGGCGCTCTGACGCGGCGGCGGCCATTGGGCAGACCGACGAATATGAGGTCCAGCAGTATGTGGCAGGTGGCGCCGATGTATCGGAGAACGTCTGGTACTTGCTGCATCTGATGCGATTCGCTGACGAAACCGCGGCGACCAATTGGATGGCAGGTCTCCCGGGACGGATCGGCGGCAACCCTGCCTTCGCCGACGTAGTCTTTCTCGATGGCCCGACTGTAGGGGACGAATCGGTCACCTATACGCTGAGCTCGGCTGATGGCTCGTTGGGTTACCGGGGAATCGCGTTCCGGATAGGTCACGAGGTGGCGTTGATCGACGTGAATGCTTCGACCATTACGAACCCGCTGCTCCTGCTGACTCTCGCCGATGGTCAGGCAACTTGTCTGGCGGCCAGGGAATGCGCCACGCCGCTTGCCATACCGCCGGGGTTGCTTTGACGTACAGGTGGGCTGCAGTTACGTAGCGGATCGGGTCGGGGCGGAGTCGCCGGATCGACCGAGACTGGCCTCGGGAAAAAGGCGAAGCGAGACCGAGGCTTGGGCGGCCTGGAGGTGGCGTTCCATGGCGTCGCGGGCGGCGGCGGCGTCACCGGTGGCGAGGGCATCGTAGATCTCGAGGTGCACCGCGTTGTCCGCGGTGCGGCCGTCGACCAACGCCAGATTGGGATCGACCAGATCGAGCTCGACCGAATAGAGCTCGATCAGGGACTCGATGATCTGCGAAAGCACCAGATTGCCCGATGCGCGCGCGATGATCGTATGGAAGCTGACATTGGTTTCCAGGTAATCGCGCAGCTGGACTTCATCGGCGGCCCGTTTCAGCAGGGCACCCAGCGCGGCCAACGTGGACTGGTCGATCGTGCGCGCGGCCAGCTCGGCCAGATGCGGTTCGACCAGTACGCGCGCCTCGAGGATTTGCAGGATCGTGTGCGATTCGAGATCGCCATAGCCCGGATTGGTCACCACCAGACGTTGTTCAGCCCGCAGCACATAGATGCCCGATCCGTGCCGGATGTCGATGACGCCGGTCGCTTGCAGTTTGCGCAGGGCTTCCCGCATGGTCGGGGTGGCGACGGCGAAGATGTCGGCCAGCTCGCGCGCGGTTGGCAAGCGGTCGCCCGGCTGCAACCCGCGCTCGCGGATGAGATCGACGACGCCGTGCGTCAATAGATTCGAAAGATTGGGCCGGTTCGCGCCTGGTGGCCGGCTGCCGGGGGTCGTCACGGTTGGGGAAGATCCAGGTAGAGATCTAATCATCTAGTTTCTTGCTGGCGACACTTTATGTTCGATGTGCGACGACGTCAAGTGATGAACGTTGCATACGCGACATCATAGCCGCCGGCCCTGTCCCGAAGATTGAGCTCTGCTGGCACCGGGTCGGCGGCTACAGCATCGAATTGCATGCTGTGAACGGGTTGGGGTTGACATCAGTGAATCGAGCCTCCTATGATCCCGACAATCAATCTAGTGATTAGATCTCTTGTCCGGCGATACTCGTTGGCAATCGCATTCGGTGAACCGGCGGAGATCGGGCCGAGCAGCCCGCCGGGACCGCAGCGGTTCCGGTCGATCACGATACATCGAGGAATGTCGCCGCTGACATTCCGGGCGTTCGACGCCTTCACCTGGTAGCGGAACCATCAAACGCGATGCTCTGTGGCATCGCAGGAGTGCTTCGCAGATGAGCTTTTCCAACGATTCCCGTTCGCGCCTGGTCACATCGCGCTTCGATCGACGCCAGCTCCTGAAAGGCACGGCCGCGGCCGGCGCAAGTGTGGCGGTTGCCTCGATGGGTCTGGGTCACTTTTCCGATGCATCGGCGCAGACTGTGCTGAGCTTCTATCACGACAAGTCGCCCTGGCAGGACTTCTTCGTGCAGCTGGGCGAGAGCGCGCAGGAGGCGATCGGCATCGGATGGGAACCGACGCCATATTCGGACACCACTTCCTATCAGGCAGCCTTGCTGGCCGCGCTGCCGACCGATCAGGCGCCCGATATGTTCACCTGGTGGTCCGGGTATCGCCTCGAGGACCTCTACACCCAGGGCGCCCTTCTGGATATC
>DASTFJ010000219.1:0-2722 GCA_035708745.1 Thermomicrobiales bacterium
ACCACGTCGCCCGTGCGACGGAAGCCGCGACCCGACCGACCCGATCCGATCCCCCTTCCCTGCCCAGGCGCCATCGCCAGGCGGCTGCTTTGGTCGCCGAGGAGGGGAAGGTCATGAAAGGGGTACACGACCGACGCATTCCGGTTCGGCTCGTTGGTACCGGCACTTTCGCCTGCGGCTCGCTTCCTGGCGCCGCCAATGCAGACGCCGGAAAGCCTTGGCGGACGCAAGACCCTTCGCGGTTTACTCCGCTGCAAGACGGCATTCCTCATGCCACCGTCGGTTGCGAAGGCGCGCGGGTCCTGACGCCACGCGAAGGAACCCAGTTCGAGGACCCTGTCGCTACGATGCCGGAGTCGGCGATTTCGTTTTACGCCAAGGCTGCCAGCCTCGACATGACCTGGGCTGCGACACTCCATTGCAAGCATACCGGCATCGTCCACTGGCCGGGGGCGGCGACCGGGCGCAGCGGCGAATCCATCGAGACGACGCACATCATCAACCCTTCATGGTCCGGCTACCAGATCGACAATCTCGCGCACTATGTCCAGTCCGGCTGGACCATCCCCACCGTGGTCAATCCGCCGATCGGGCACCGCTATTCCACTTCCGGCTACGCCTCGTCCATCTGGGCCGGTATGGGCGGTGGCACTTCCAACCTCCTGGCGGATCGGCCGTTGATCCAGGCCGGATCCTCGCAATACCTGTCAGCGGCCAACGTTGCCAGCTACTACTTCTGGTACGAGATCGTCGGCGGCTCCGCTGGCACATCAAGTGAAATCCAGGTCGGCTCGCCGGTCGCGCATCCGGGCGATGACGTCGCGACGGTCTCGATCTGGCTCGAGGACACGCACAGCACCGAGTTCGGCATCTGCGACTTCTCCGATTCCTCGCCGCCCGGCGGCTGCACGCAGATCGAGTGGAACTGCCCCGAGGACGGCAACTGCTCGGAGGAACCCGGCGCCGCCACCACCGAATGGATCGTCGAAGCGCCGAGCGCGGGCTACGGCGTCCTTCCTCTGGCGGATTTCGGCCTGGTCGACTTCTACAACGGCTGCTGGTCCGCGACCAGCGATGCGGCCACCTGCTACGCGATTTCCGAGCCGGGAGTCACCGTGCCGGTGGCGTTCTGGCTCTACCGCAATGTCTTCCAGAGAAGACAGTATCTCGCCACGCCCGGCCCGATCACCTTCGGCAGCAGCTTCACCGATACCTATCACCTGCCCCAGAACCCCAATCAGTGACCGTTCGTTTTTTCACGGAGGATGGTGCCATGTCCGCCACTCAGAAGCGCTTACCAGACTCGCTCCGCATCGCACCCAAACCGACGTTCCGTGGCCGGGCGCCGTCGATCCTCGCAATGCTTTTTGCACTCGTCCTGACGAGCGGCTGGCAGACCGCCCGCGCCTTCGACTTTGCATTTCATCTCACGTCGAGCACCGACACGGCGCAGGTCGGCCAGGAAGTGGGGCTGGTCGCAACGCTGATCGATGAAGGGATACCCAGCCCGCCCGATACGATCATCGATTTCTATGACGTAAGCGAATCGACCGGGCCTTTCGGTGACATTCCGTATCCGCTCTGCGTCAACGTGCCGGTAACACCCGTCGGTCCGGAGACCTACATCGCGCGGTGTCTGGCCACGTTTTCCGACGTTGAGTCCCATGAGCTTGTTGCGGAAATTTTCCACGAAGACGCACCGGGTCAGCCCGGTCCAATAACCGACCCTTTGATTTACGTAACCGTCACCGACCCGTTCCCCTTCGATGCCAACCAGGCCGCCCTGACCGGCTCGTGGTACGACCCGGCGACCTCGGGACAGGGTTTGGAACTCTCGGTCTATCCGGCGACCGACGGGTCCGATGCCGGCTTCCTGTTCGGCGGCTGGTTCACCTTCGACGACGCGGGCCATCCGCGCTGGATGACGCTGCAGGGGCCGCTGTCCCCGGATCATGCGAACCGCTACGATCTCCATATCTATCAAGGCAGCGGCGGCCGCTTCGACTCGCCCCCGATCGTGGAACCGGTCGATCTGGGCTGGGCCACGCTGACCTTCTACGATTGCGGGCACGCCACGCTGACGTACGGAAACGAGGTGGCCCCCGTGCGCATTCCCTATGTCCGCATCACCCAGCCGACCGGGTGCAGCACCGAAGTTCCGGCCGTGCCGCCCACGCTGACGCCGCCGGACGACGATGCCCGGTATTCGGGCGCATGGTACGACCCGGACACCTCCGGCCAGGGCCTGGTGATCGACGTCGTTCCGGCGCAGAGCACGATCTTTGCCGCCTGGTACACCTTTGCCCCGGAAGACGTCGAACCCCTCGGCTCGTCCGACCAGCGCTGGTTCGTGCTGCAGGCCGCCTACTCGCCCGGCGATCGCAGGTTTGTGGATGTGCCGGTTTACGCGGTCACGGGCGGCGTGTTCGATCAGCCCGGCCCGCCGGTCGACAGCGAACCGGTCGGCACGGCCGACCTCACGTTCACCTCTTGCAACACGATGACGCTCGACTACACGTTCACCAGCGGCGAGAACGCGGGCCTTTCCGGCAGCATCGAGGAACGCAATCCGGCGCCCGCACCCGGCTGCCGGTAGCGGCCGCACGCGGACCGATCACGCAGGAGCCGAGCGGTATCGGGAAGCCGGCGACGGTGAGCGGGACTCCAGGCGCAGATCGACCCCGTTCCGTCCGGCAATGCCGTTCGTTCCATCGAGGCGAAG
>DASTFJ010000220.1:0-14676 GCA_035708745.1 Thermomicrobiales bacterium
TGCGACGAGTGTTCCTCTTGCGTCGAGGGCGCTTGCAAATCGACGTGTCCAGACGAAGAGATTTGCTGCCAGGGAACCTGTGACGCGGCTGAAAACTGCTGTGAAGAGGACTGCGGCGATCTCCTGTGCTGCGGAACCGGACAATGCGCCGAATGCTGTGACAGCGCCGACTGTCCCGAAGGGGCATTCTGCCTCCTCGGTGTCTGTCAGCAGTCCGATGGGATATGCGAGTCCGGCTTCAACTTCTGCGGTCCGGACACCGCACGATGTGGGGACAGCTGCACCTGCGCCACCACGATTGGCGGCGATCCCTTCTGCGCCGCCGCGATTTCGTGCATGGACTGTTCGTCCGATGCATTTTGCGAGTCATTTCCGTTCTATGGGCCAGGCGCCGCCTGCGTCTCACTTTTTGAAAACGGCGGCTATTGTGACTGCCCGGGGAACAGGGGGTGCGCCAGGGCATGTGGCGCGCCGCCCAATCCTTGCGAATCGTGCCCGCAGGGAAGCTGGTGCGTTCCGGACAACCCGCTCGGACCCTGCTGCCCGATGGGTTGGGTGCTTTGTTGTGGCGTCTGCGTGCCGTGGAGTGAGGACCTTACCGAATCAAGCTGTAGCGGGGACGCGTGCACCTGTGCTGGCCGTCAAGAATCGTGCGCAGACAACGACTGCTGCGATGGTCTTTTCTGCAACCCCAACAAGACATGTGTGAATCCGTGCCACCAGGTGGGAGGACCCTGCCGTGTCGACGCTGGTTGTTGCGGCGACCTGGTCTGCGATTCTGAGCACTTTGTCTGCGTCGCTCTTTGCCAGGGACTCGACGAATCCTGCACGGCCGATGCCGATTGTTGCAGTGGTCTGATTTGCGACCCCACCCGGAAGGTCTGCAAAGAGAACCCGGATTGTCATGGACTCACTGAATCATGCTCGGTCGATGGCGATTGTTGCAGCGGACTCGTCTGCAATGGCGGACACTGCGCCACGCCCTGCCACCAATCCGGTGGAACGTGCGCTGGTGATGCCGACTGCTGCAGCGGACTGGTCTGCAACGGTGGCTATTGCGTAACGCCGTGCCATCAGGCTGGGGGAACCTGCGCTGACGATACTGATTGCTGCAGCGAACTTATCTGCGATGAGGGGTATTGCGCGACGCCTTGTCATGGCTTCACCGAAGCGTGCTCAGTCGATGACGATTGTTGTGACGGACTGGTCTGTCACGAGGGGCACTGTGACCCGCCATGCGTCACGACGTGGCATTCCTGCGAGCATGACGACGATTGCTGCAAGGGGCTGCTCTGCGACCCCAAGCGCAAGGTCTGCAAGGAGAGTGCGACCTGCCATGGGCTTGCCGAGGCATGTCACGCCGACGGCGACTGCTGCAAGGGGCTTGCCTGTCTCGACGGAGCGTGCGGCACACCTCGCCACTGTGTGGAACAGGGCGATCCGTGCCATCCCTCGCTGCCATGTTGCGATGACCTGATCTGTAACGGCTATGCCTGCGGGCCGCGGCCACCCGTCCACCACCACGATCATTACGGAACCGGCGGCGCTGCGAGTGTCCTGCCCAACACCGGCGCCGGGCAAATCACCGATGCGTCAGACCTCATCACCCTGGCCGTCCTGGGCGGCGCGGCGATCGCGGCAGGCTGGTTCCTGCGCGGTGACCAGCCGCCCGCGGAGACGGTCGAGGACTAGTCTGCCGCGTTCGAGCCACGTAGAGGGAGCGGTTCGCCGCTCACTCTACGCCGGTGGCGTCGTGGATGCGTCTCCGGATCTCATTCCTGAGCTGGATTTCAGTGCAAGGAGAATCTGCGATGCGAAACACTGCCAACCAAGCAGTAATCGAGCGACTTGCAAAGAAGTTTGGACAGTTTTCGAAGCAGGTTTCTCTGGAGGCACTCGCTGCGGCGAGGAGATCCTTCCTTCGTCAGGATGACAGAAGGGGAAGAATCGCCTCGACTGTCCTGCCAGTTGCTCTGCTACTTTTCGTGTCGTGCGTTCTGCCGCTTCAGGCCATGGGGTTCGGTGTTCGGGCGGAGTCGGCGGAGTTGCCGAGCAACTGGACGGTGGAAGCCTATGGGGACAACACGCAAAACATCATTCCGCGAGCAATCAATAACAACGGAGTCGCGGTGGCCCAATTGCAAACCGCCGCTGGGTACTTCCCGGTGCAATTGTCTGGCGGTCAAATAGTCACGCTCGGAGACGGCGCCACACAAGGATTTCCGGCGGCGATCAACGATGATGGTGAGATTGTGGGTACGAATTTCAATCCAGACGGTGGCACCGTGGCTGTAACGTATGCGCCTGGTGCGTATACCGAGCTGAATTCGGGAGCGGCTTGGGACATCGATAGCTCGGGCACCATCGTTGGGTCAGTAAACAATGTGCCCGCGTACTGGCCCAACGGCGAGGCGCCGCTCGCTCTGCCTGCGCTCATCGAGGGCCAAGTGGCGCAGGTTTTCGCCATCAATGCAAACGGGTGGATGGTCGGCGACGCCGTAGGACCGCATTGGGCCAGTGGAGATCTACTGGCCGACCATGCGGTGCTCTGGCGTGACGGTCAAATCATCGACCTGGGCTCGGTCGTTCCGGGGCTCACGATCGCGATCGATGTCAATGACGCCGGTACCATCATTGGCGAGACCATTGTCGCGACTGATGATACGACCGAGCAATCGAATAAGAATTACGCATCGTTCACTTGGCAAGACGGTACTCTCAGCCCACTGCCATTTGCGGACGGAGATACGAGCTGCGAGGTTTACGCGATCAATAATCTCGGGTGGATCGCAGGGGATTGCGGTGTCGGACAGGAGCAGCATGCGGTGCTCTGGGTCGACGGCGAAATTGTCGAGGTCGACACCTTGCTGGGCGAGGGATGGAAATCCATAGTCGCCACCGGCGTCAATGACAATGGCCAGATCACCGGACAGGGATTTTTGAACGGGGTAGTTGTGGCTTTTGTCCTGACTCCTGATGAGTAAAGCAACCATCCGATGAAATTCCTGCCGAGGCAGCTTGTCTGATCTTCGCCGGATCGCACCGCAACGGATTAGGTAGCCAACGGATCGATTGCCGGCGTTACCTTCGCGATCACAATCCACTGGTTCTCGGAGAGCACCTCATGCTGCGACCGCAGCAGCTCGACCAGTGTGCCGAGATTGGTGCCGTTCCAGGTTGCCGGACCCTGGACGGCGATATGGCCGATCTCGGTTGCGCTCAGCTCATCGAGAAAGGTGCGGAAATCGGCTTCGGTGCGGTCGGGTGAAAGGAGGCCGGCGGGTGGGCGGTGGACCGGGCGGATCGGGCGCATATCGGCCCGGTCGTAGAGCGGGCCGGCCACCAGTGCCAGCGGGGCGTCTTTTGGCAGGTGCTCGCCGATCCTGGCGTGGGCTTTGGCAATGCCGTCGAGCCGTTGGAAGTAGGCATTCTTCTTGCGCCATCGCTCGATCGAGACCTTCTCCCCGCGCTCCGTGAGCCAGGGGTGCAGATGCTTCGCGCGGATTTCCCATTGGTCGCGCCGCTTGGCAGCGGAGAAGGAGCTGGAGATGTTGGCGCCGTGGACGCGATACCGGGTCAACGGTTCCGGGACCGCGCGAAACGATCCGAAAAATGGCGAGAACGTGAAGAGATAGGCGTCGACGATGTTGCGGAAATCGGTCTCGTCTATCGGGAAGACCTGATCGAGAAACGACTTGCGCCAGAAGTTGCCGCTGTGGGCCGGGGTGTAGTGACTTGCCGGTCCCATCCGCAACGCTTGCCGGCGAAAATTGCCGCCCGAAAGACGCCGGAATTTGATCTCTCCGGTGGGCAATCCATTGCGGTCGACGATCGTGAACGGCCAGCAGACCTTGACCACGTCCGGGTCCTCGAAGCAGCCGATGGTTTTTTCGATGGCGTCCGGTTCGAGCGCGTCGTCCGCATCGAGGAAGATGACGGTGTCTCCGGTCAGCAGCGGAAAGGCCGCGTTGGTCCCCGACGCCTGGCCGCCATTTTGTTTGTAAACCGTCTGAATCTCGTCGCCATAGGTCTGCATGATGAGGGCCGATTCATCGGTCGAGCCATCGTCGACCACCACCACCTGCACATCGGGCCAGGTCTGGCTGAGCGCGCTATCGATCGCGGAGGAGAGGTAGCGCCCGTAGTCGAAATTGACGATCAGGATCGAGGCGGTGGCTGGCGCGCTCATACATCGTGCTCATACATCGTGACCTTTGGCAAAACCTGGGTTGCGAGCAGATCCACGGTGTCTTCGTCGGTGCCGAGCACGTTCGCGATGAAATATTGGTAGCCGAGCGCCGCTTGCGCCCGATAGAAATCGACGGCTTTGTCCGGCGTGGTCGCCACCAGAGCGTCGCCCCAGGAGGCCACCGTTTCGGCGGGCCAAAGCGAGAGCTTCTGGTCGATCTCCCGTTGGTTGCGTCCGAGCACCAGCGGCATGGTGAACTGACTGCGCAGTATCGCATCCGCGGGACGGCCGTACTCCGTGCAATATCCGGCCAGCACTCGAAATTTGCGGCGGATGTCCTCGTCGGTCACGGCCATGCCGATGGAGCCGTGCGCGCCCATGTTCGACGCGTCGGCATACTGGGCTACCTGCCGCAGAGTCACCTTTTCGCCGCCGCCGGCCAGCAGGATCGGCACGCGCGGTTGCTGCACCGGGGGGAGGAAACCGCCGGGCGAATCGACCGACCATTGCTCGCCTTTACATTGGAATGGCTCGCCGGTAAAGAGCCCGCGCACGATGGCGATGGTTTCGTCCATACCGCGCAATCGCTCGGCGGTGGGCGGGAAGGGGATACCCATCTGCGCGAATTCGCTCTGGACGTGACCGATGCCGAGTCCGAGCACCAGGCGCCCGTTGGAGAGCCGGTCGACATCGGCGGCCTGCCGGGCGAGCAGATAGGGCGAGCGGTAATAGATGCAATCGACGGCCAAGCCGAGGCGGATGGTCGAGGTGACTGCGGCCAGCGCGCTGAGCGCGGTCCAGCAGTCGGCATTGGCGCTGGGGTGGTCGTAGGCGAAATAGCCATCGAAGCCGGCGGTTTCCATCTGTTGCACCAGCGTCAGGAACTGCCGCCAGTCGGGCGGTTGGGGAAAGATGCTGACGCCGAAGCGGATCCGGCCGATTCCTTCCTGCACCCAGGGATGGATATCGCGCGGAGTGAGATCGGTCATGCCTTTGCCTCGGCCGCGTTCCTGCGGCGCTCGACCGCGTCCTGAATCTGCAGCCGGTAGTAGATCACGATATCGCCTTCGCGGAGCCGGGTGGTATCGAGATGATCGCTGAGGAGATCGGGCGGCCGGGAGATGCCGAGCACCAGCACGTCGTGAAACTCGGGCAGCTCCTCGATCGTTTTGCCGGCCTCGGCGGCGGTGATGCGGTGCTCCCTGCGGTCGGTCCAACCCTTGCCGAGCACCTGCTCGACATACCACGGCACCGATTGCGTTTCGGCCGCGGCGGCCATCAGACGGCCGCCCATCACCGCCGGGGCGATCACCCGGTCGGCCCCGGCCTGATAGAGGAGCTTCAGGTTTTCCTCTTCCATCCCGGCTGCGACCAGATTGACCTCGGGTTCGATGTCGTTGACGGTCAGGCAGATCAGCACAGCGGTATCGTCGCGGCCCGGCGCCACCAGCACCGCCTCGGCCTTATGCACCGCCGCCCGGCGCAGGGTCGCTTCCTCGGTGGCGTCGCCCAGAAACGCGGTGAAGCCGTCATCGACGGCGCGATCGACGGCTTCCCGCGAGCGGTCGATGATCACGATGTCGCTTTTGGCTTTGCCCTGCGAGAGCATCGTGCTGGCGGCGGCGCGGCCGGTGGTGCCGTACCCGCAGATGATGGTGTGTTTGTCGAGTCGTTCATTCAGCTGGTGCACTTCGCGCTCCTGGACTCGGCGCATGAAAAAGACCGAGACCTCATAGGCGGTTCCAAAGAAAAGGACCAGAAATGCCAGCCGCACCGGCGTCAGCAGCACCGCATTCATCAGGCGCGCGCCAGTGGAGGTTGGCACGATATCGCCATACCCCACGGTGGTCAACGTGGTGGATGCGTAATAGATCGAGTCGACGAACGACAGCGTCTCGCCCGGATGCGAATTGTCGACGAAGCCATCGCGCCCGATGTAGACCGAGAGGGTGACGATCACGACGATGAGGCCGGCCAGCGCCAAACGGATGGTCAGGCTGCGCAGCAGCGACGGGCTGGGCCGCATGAGCGTGCCGCCTTCGCGCAGCCGGTGGCCGGGCGAGACATGATCCTGGTTGCGTCTGCCGCCGGTGAGCAGGTCGAGCGTTTGCACGATATTGCTGGCTCCGCGAATCGAACGTCGAGCAGATAATACCGAACGGCGCTGATGTGACCGGTCCGGAGTCCGGGGTTCTGAGCCCTGAGACGATTTCGTAGTCAGCAGTCAGTGGGAGTAGGAGCAAGGTTGGACGCGTCGCATCTGCCACATGAAACCGAGCTGTTGGTGGTGGGAGCCGGACCGTACGGTCTCGGGATCGCCGCCTATGCCCGCATCCTGGGACTCGATCCCGTCGTCGTGGGCCGGCCGATGGCGTTCTGGCGGGAGCAGATGCCCGCCGGCATGTTCCTCCGCTCCTCGTGGGATTGGCATTACGACCCGCACGGCGTCAATACGATCGAAGCCTGGCTGGCGGAAACCGGTCGCAGCAAGACGGATATCGATCCATTTCCGTTGGCCGACTATCTGGAATTCGCGACCTGGTTCGAAGTCGTGAGCGGACTCGATCCCGTCGATCTGCCGATCCAGCGGATCGACCTGCGGCCCGACGGTCGTTTCGATGCCGTTTTCGTCGATGGCGAGATCGTGACCGCGCGCAATGTCGTGCTGGCGCTCGGATTCGCGCATTTCGCGTATGTCCCCGAGGAGATCGCGACGGCGCTGCCGGCCGAGCATGTCGCGCATACAGTCGATTTCGTCGATTTTTCTGGTGCGGCTGGCAAGCGGTTCGCCATCGACGGCGGCCGGCAGAGCGCCTATGAATGGGCGGCGTTGCTGCACGAGGCGGGCGCGGCATCGGTCGATGTGATCCATCGCCATCGCACGCCGAATTTCGCGCCGGCCGACTGGAGCTGGACCAGCCCGGTGGTGGAGCGGATCGCGCACGATCCCGAATGGTTTCGCGCGTTGGACGATGTCCAGAAACGGAAGGTTGCCTTCCGGCTCTGGCTGGAAGGGCGCAGTAAGCTAGAGCCCTGGCTCGCCCCGCGGCTCGATGCGGCTACCGTGCGCAGTCACCCGTTCCGCACGATCGCCGGTTCTGATGTGGCCGCTTCCGGCGCGATCGTTTTACGGCTCGACGACGGCGCCGCGCTCGAGGTCGATCAAGTCGTGCTGGCGACCGGGTACCGGACCGATATCCAGCGGGTGCCGATGCTGACCGCCGGCAATGCATTCGACCAAATCGAGATCGCCAACGGATTCCCGGTGCTCGATCCGACCTTCCAGATGTCGGTTCCGGGACTCTATGCCACCTCCATGATGGCGACGCGGGACTTCAGTCCGCTCTTCGCCTTCACGGTCGCGGTGCGCGCTTCCTCACGAGTCATTGGCGATGCGATTCTGGCGCGGCGATGAGCTCGCTCGACGAGGCCGACCTACCGCGTACCGGGCTACGCTCGCTCACCTCGGCGATCAATCCGACCGCGCTGCTCACGGTCCTGATCTGGAGCGCGATCGCGCCGTTCACGAAATACGCGCTGCGCGATTTCCCGCCGCTCGGGTTCATGGCGTTTCGCATGGGGATCGCGGCGGGAACGGTCTTTCTCTATCTCTTCCTGCGACGCCAGCCGGTGCGCATCGCCCGGGAGGATATCCGCAGGTTCCTGTTGGCCGGGGTTGCCTTCTTCGGATTGTCGACCATGCTCTTTACCGAGGGACTGGCGCACACGACCGTTGCCCATATGATCATTCTCGCGTCCACGGGACCGCTCATCGCCGCGGTTTGGCGGGGACTGGTTTATCACGAACGGCCGGATAACCGCTCGCTGATCGCGATGCTGATCGGCTTCGGCGGCGTGCTGATCGTGGTCGGCGATGCCTCCTCGGCCGAGGGCGCCTCGGTGGTGGGCGATCTCATGGGTCTGGCCTCCGCCACGCTCTGGGTCGCCGTCACGGTCTATCCCCAACCGCTTGTGAAGAAATACGGAGCGTTGCGCTCGACCGGCTGGATCATCCTGGCGTCGTTGCTGTTGATCGTGCCGCTCAGCATTCCGTCGCTGCGCTCGATTGCGCGCGATGTTCCGCCATCGCTCGCCTGGGGGGCCTTGCTCTATGCGGCGATGGGAACGCTGATCGGCAACACGCTCTGGCAATCGGCGGTGCAGCAGGTGGGACCGGCGCGGACATTGATCTATCTCTACTTGCAGCCCTTTCTGGCGCTGATCATCGCCGCAATTATTTTGGGAGACCGGCTCACACCGTTGCAGGCGATTGGCGGTCTGCTGGCCATTGGCGGTGTGATGCTGGTGCGAAAGCGGTGAACGCGTCTGATGCCGACATCGCGGCGGCGGAAGAGGTTTCCAGCGTTCGTGCAGGCCGATTTGGCGCCGCGATCAGTCTGCCGGCGTTGGGGGCGATCCTGTTCTGGAGTGGCGTTTCGCCCTTCGGCAAGTACGCACTGGACGAGATGCCGCCGATGGTCTACATCGCCTTGCGGCCGATGATTGCGGCGGCGCTCGTCTTTGGCGTGATGACGCTGCTGCGCAAGCCGATGCGCATCGAGCGACAGGATTACCGCCGGTTCGTCATTGCCGGTGTCTGTCTGATCGGCTTGTCACAGCTGCTCTTCATGGGTGGGCTGTCGCTTACCTCGGTATCGCATCTCATCATCCTCAGCTCGACCAGCCCTCTGATTGGCGCACTCTATCGCTGGCAGCGGCATGGCGAGCGGCCCGATCGCCGCTCGGCGGTGGCGCTGGCCCTTGGATTCCTGGGCGTCGTGCTGGTGGTGGGAGATGCCAAGGCGAGCGAGGGTACGTCACTGGCGGGGGATTTGCTGGCGCTCGCCGCGGGCGCAACCTGGGTCGCCGCTACGGTCTATCCGCAACCGCTGGTGCAGAAATACGGCGCAGCTCGCGCGACCGGGTGGTTTTTGCTGCTGCCGGCGCTCGTGCTTTTGCCGGTTGGCATGATCTGGTTGGGCGATCTGCGCGCCACGCCGCCCCCGAATCTTGCCTGGGTCGCGCTGGTCTACGGCGCGGTCGGCATGCTGGCCGGGAACACCCTCTGGCAACGCGCGGTGCAAGAGGTCGGGCCTAGTCGAACGCTCATCTATCTCTATCTGGAACCCTTCATTGTGCTGATCATCGCCGCGCTTGCGCTCAACGAGCGACTTACCGTCATCCAGGCCCTCGGTGGGGTGCTGGCGATGATCGGGGTGATCCTGGTTCGGAAACGGTAGCGCCAATGGTTGTCATGACAATGTCGGGCGGATCAGGCACTATCCGGATGTGAAAGGAGGGCCAGCAGATGGCGACGACATCTCGGTCTGAGAAGCTGGATCTCCGGCTTTCGGTAGAAGACAAACAAAAACTCATCGCGGCTGCAGCGGCGGAAGAGCGCACGCTCAGTGATTTTGTCTTGCGCAGCGCATTAGAGCGAGCAAACGAGACTTTGCCCGATCGGCGTTTGTTTCTCTTGAACCCAACGCAATGGCAGGCGTTTTTGGACGCGCTCGATGCTCCCCCTCGTGAGCTGCCTCGTATTGCGCGCCTTTTTCGCGAGCCAAGCGTACTCGAGCTTGGTGAGGTCGAGTGACGCCAATTCGAGTTGAGAAGCTGCGGAGCGACCATGCGGTCGAACGGTTTGCATGCGGTCAAGACGATCTCGACCGCTTCCGCGTGCGGTTCGCGCTGGCGAATCAGAGTGCCAATGCGTCGCAATCCTATGTGCTCGTCTCGGATGACGGAGTCATCGGCTTTTACACTCTTGTGGTTGGAAGTGTGGCTCCCGCGAATGCTCCGGAGCGACTTTCAAAAGGGATGGCGCGTTATCCCATTCCGTTGATGATCCTGGCGCGGATGGCGGTCGATCGTCGGTGGCAAGGTAAGGGCCTCGGAGCGGCGCTCGTAAAAGATGCAATGAAACGTACCTTGAGTGCCGCGGATATCGCAGGCATACGCGCCATGGCAGTTCATGCGAAAGACGATTCGGCGCGAGCGTTTTATGAGCATTTCGGGTTCGAGCCGTCGCCAGTCGATCCATTACAGTTGTATCTCTTGCTCAAAGACATTCGCCGGGTAATCGGCGGCCCATAGCGTCATCACGCCGGCTGCGTACTTCCTGCCGCCTGCTGTGAGCTGGTCGAGGTGACCGGCGCCGGGTTTCGTCTATAGCCGCGGACGACGTTCCAGACGAGATCGATGAGCCAGCCAGTGAGGATTCCGACGCCGGCGGCGGCGGTGAAGACGATCGGTTCGTAGTAGCGGTTGAAATCGACCCCGAGCGCGCCCACGATCAAAATCGATTGGGCGGCGATGGCGAGCATGCCCAGCATCTGCGGACTGGCGAGTCCGCTCTTCCACGCCAGATACACAAGGATCGCCAAGCCGGGTATCGCCAAAAAGAGATCGATACTCTGGCCGCTCCAGTTTTGGCCGAATTGCTCGCCGATCCAGGTGATGATGCGCCCAGTAGACGAGGTGCGGTCTTGCAGGTTCTGCCAGGTGCGTTTGAGCGCGTCGAACGGACCGTGGATCGCCGCCTGGGGCCAGAATCCCGCCTGGTTGTCCATCTCATACTTACGGAAGTCGAACATGATTTTGATGCGACCGATCGGATCCGGCCACAGGAAGGGATAGACCAGCACGAAGAAGCTGCCGACCAGCCCGGTTTGCACCAGCAGCTTCCAACCGAGCTGTCGCTCGGTGCCGAGCTCCTTTCGGGAAATGAGTCCCCAGACCCGTCTGGTGCGTTGCCGTGAGCGCAACCACGGATCGAGAAAGAGGATGAACGCATAGGCGGTCCAGCCGACCGCGATCAGGAGCGGACTGAGCTTGGTGGCTGCGCCCAGGCCGAGCGCGACCGCCAGCAGCACCGAGCGGCCCCACGTCGGTTTGCGGGCCAGCCAGATGGTACAGAGCACCGCGAAGGCGACCATCGTGGTGAACATCGCGTCCGATACGGCCAGCGTCGAAAGGTAGAGATGCAGCGGGTGGATCGCCATGAAGAGACCGGCGATGACGCCACCGGCCCAGTTCACCAGCAACCCGACGATCAGCACCAAGAAGACGCAGGTCAGCGCGCCCAGCACCATATTCCATTGCCGGGCAGCGATCAGATTGTCGAAGGTCGGCATATTGCCGTGAGAGACATTCCAGGTGATGGCGGTTTCGAACCCGTATTGGAAATCCCACGGTCCGTTGGTGTGCAGGTCGTTGCCCTGCAACAAGAGCCCGAGACCGATGATGTACGACCCCATCGGGGGCTGGGCGCGGGTTAGATAGCGGTCCTGCCAGAAGCTGCCGAGCGGATGCCGCAACTCATCCAGGTAGGTGGCGCGGTTGACCCAGCGCGATTCGTCCGGATGAAAGGGCGAGGTATGCAGCTTCTCCGAGCTTTGCCAGAGCGCGAAGAAGAAAACGAAGAGACAGAGCGCCGAAATGGCAACCCCTCGGGCCCAGGGGCGCTGGATGGCCTTCGGTGGCGGTGCGGATGGCGCGACCGTGGCATCGACTTGGATGGGAGTCGAGGTCACCGGTTCTGGCGAATTGGACACCGGCCGCGTCGATGGGGTGGCTGGCTCGGTGATTCGATTGGCGGGTGGTCGTGGATGCATGCGGCCCGGAAGCTGTGGTGAGAACGATTGGTTTTCGCTGATTAGTGTAGCCAGTGGCGGGCTATCCGGCAGCGAGCGCTGTCAATCGCTGGAAAAAGTCGGGAAAGGTTTTGGCGGTGCAGCCGGGATCGAGAATGCGAATGCCCGGCGCCCGCAAGGTGGCGACCCCGAAGCTCATCGCCATGCGGTGATCGTCATAGGTGTCGATATCGGCCGGTACGATCGGTTGCGGCATGATTGTCAGGCCATCCGGTCGTTCCTCGACCTGCTGCCCGAGCTTCCGCAGCTCGGTTGCCAGCGCGGCGACCCGGTCGGTTTCCTTGAGACGGGCATGCTCGACCCCGCGGATCGTGGTCGGCCCACTGGCGAACGGCGCGATAGCGGCCAGGGTTTGCGCGGTGTCGGAGATGGCATTCAGATCGAGATCGACCCCGCGCAAGCGGCCGTGTGGCGGACCGATGACCTCGGTGTAGTTTTCCGCGATGGTGATTGTCGCGCCCATCGCTTCCAGGACCCTGACGAAGTTCAGATCGCCCTGGGTCGAATGCTTGCCGAGTCCATCGACCCGCACGCGGCCGCCGGTCACGGCCGCCGCGGCGAAGAAATAGCTGGCGTTCGAGGCATCCGGCTCGATGTGGTAGGCGCGGCCCTCGTAGTGCTGCCCTGGTGCGACCGCGAACCGTTTCCAGTCGATCTCGTCGAGCTCTACCTCGACGCCAAAGGCGCGCATAGTCTCGGCGGTCATCGGCATATAGGGTTTGGAGACGAGATCGCCTTCGACCAGGATCTCCACCCCATTGCGGGCGGAGGGAGCGGCGATGAGCAACGCTGAAAAATACTGGCTGCTCTGGTCGCCTGGAACGGATACCGTCCCACCTGGGAGGCCATTGGCGGTCACGATCACCGGTGGGCAGCCGGTGTTTTCCTCGCTGCGCACGTTGCTGCCGAGATCGTTCAAGGCGGTGATAAGCGGCTGGATCGGCCGCTGGCGCATGCGGGGGATGCCGTCGATGCGGAATTCCCCGTGCCCGAGGGCGAGCACCGCGGTCAGAAAGCGGATCGAGGTGCCGGAGTTACCGATGAAGAGATCGGCGCTGGCGGCGGGGAAGGTTCCATTGCCGCCAACCACCGAAAACGCATTGTTCGCTTCGTCTGCTTCGACGCGAATGCCGAGCTGGTTCAGGGCTGCGGCCATGTAGCGGGTGTCGTCGCTGAAGAGCGCCCCGGTCAGCTCGCTCGTCCCCCACGCCAGCGCCGCGATCGGCAGGACCCGGTTGGTGATGCTTTTCGAGCCGGGCACGATCACCGTGCCGTCGACCGGGCGGTCGAGCGGGGTGAAGGCGAAGGCGTCCGTTGGGGCGGTTTCGACCGTCATCATTTCTCCCAGAGGAGATACTGACCGTCGACCAGAAATGGCTCGCCATCGACCTCGACCCGGCCACCTTTGCGCAGATCGCAGATCATGTCCCAGTGGACCGCCGACTCGTTGCTGTTTCCGGTTTCCGGGTAGCCAGCGCCGACCGCCATATGCACGGTGCCGCCGATCTTCTCGTCGAAGAGGATCTGGCCGGTGAACTGCTGGATCCCGAAATGGGTGCCGAAGGCGAATTCGCCCAGATAGCGGGCCCCTTCGTCGATATCGAGCTGATGGATCAGGAATTCCTCGTTCTTGGTGGCGGTGGCGTCGACCACCTTGCCGTTTTCGAATTGCAAGCGAATGCCTTCGACCGCGCGGCCCTGATGCATGGCCGGCATGCTGAAGGTCACATGCCCCTCGGTGCCTTTTTCGACCGGGCCGGTGAAGACCTCACCGTCGGGGAAGTTCTTGGTGCCATCGGCATTGATCCATTTGCGGCCGGTGACATCGACCTTCAGGTCGGTGCCTGGTCCGGTGAGGCGAACTTCCTTTTTGCCATTCAGCCAGTCGACCAGCACCTGCTGCTTTTTCGACTGGGCATTCCAGGCCGCGACCGGGTCGTCCCGATCGAGCATGCATGCCGCGAAGACGAAATCGGCGAAGTCGCTGGTCGCCATCTCCGCGTCCTGCGCGAAGGCGTCGGTGGGATATTGCGTCAGGGTCCAGACGAGGGTGCCGTCGGCGTCGCGTTGCATATAGGTCTTGAAGAGCTCGCGGCGGGCGCCCTGAAAGACTGCTTGACGGGCCGGATCGACGCCGCTGAGGGCGCGGGTATTGCTATCGGCCAGCACGACGATGTTGACGTCGGCGACCTCGCGGGTGAAGTGCTCGATGGGGCTGATCCATTGCAGTTGCTCGTCGGTTCCGTTGTTCAAGAGGGAGGCCTGGATACCGGTGAAGAGGGGAACCATGACGGGATAGCCGCCGGCCTCCACCACTTCATCGTAGATCGCGCGCAGC
Organism: Thermomicrobiales bacterium; assembly: GCA_035708745.1. Lineage (GTDB taxonomy): Bacteria > Chloroflexota > Chloroflexia > Thermomicrobiales > UBA6265 > JAMLHN01. The sequence goes on from DASTFJ010000220.1 coordinate 14,183, forward strand.
AGTGGCTCGGCCTGAACGCCGCCGGTGATCAAAACGGAATTGCCCGGTTTGACCGGCGCGGAGAATTGCACCAGCGCCTCGGCCCATTTTTTCATCATTGGGTTGGTCATACCTATCCTCTTTTTCGCTTACCAGATTACGCAGCCGCCGTTATAGCACACCTCACCCGTCATCCCGAGCGGAGTCGAGGGACCTCTCGTTGCCCCGCGGCTCGGTCTCCGACTGCGCGCAATCGACCACGAACAATCCTTCTTCCTGCGGCGAGAAGCTGCCATTCGAGGGCTCGGTTTCGGGGTGACGAGCGGTCCCTCCACTTCGGTCGGAATGACGGAAGGGGGTCGGGATGACGATAGATGGTCGGGACGACGATCAGATACCCGCGGCGATGCCTTCGCAGCGGGGGTCGCAGCCGCCGACGAGGACGCCGGTGTCCGGGTTGCGGGCGATGATCATCTCGCTGCCGCCTTGTCCCCAGGGACCGCAGGGGACGACAT
>DASTFJ010000221.1:0-10816 GCA_035708745.1 Thermomicrobiales bacterium
TTCCTATGCCCTTTTGCTCCCATTGACGCGCGTGTATTTGCGGGGGATACTGCGATGGTCGCCATGGGGCGGCGCTTTTAACAATTTGGTCCGTACGATTCGGGGCGTTTCGACTGAAACGCAGCAAGGGGAAGCCGGTGCGAAGCCGGCGCTGATCCGCAACTGTATCGCCAGGCCGCGTCGCGGTCCGGCGGAGCCAGATTACCTGCCGAATTCGTATCCGGCGCCCTTCGTGAATGAGAGGGAGAACGGAATGCAGACGGCGCAGAAGAAGCTCGAGGGCTTCGAGATACCCGCCACTTCGATCGACCGCTCCCAGGAGCGGTTTTTTGTTACCCGGCGGCAGATTCGCCGGCTGACCGCCACCGGCCTGATGCTGGTGGCGCTCTGCCTATCGTTTCTCGCGGCCCCGGTATCCGCGCAAGACAATACTGCTTCGGTCGACAAGGCAATCGTCTGGCTGCTGGACCAGCAACAGCCCGATGGCGGGTTCGCCGGGTTCTCAGGCGAGAGCGATCCGGGCGCGACAATCGACGCCATTTTCGCGATGGTGGCCGCGCAGTCGATCGGCGTCAATGCCGATACCGAAACAGCGGTGAACTATCTCGAATCCGGCGATCTCGCGCTGGTCTATGCGCAAACGAGCGCGGGTTCGGCGGCGAAGCTGGCGCTGGCGCTGGCTGCGACCGGGAACGATCCGCACGACTTCACCGCGGTCGATCCGCTTTCGATTGTGGAAGTCGGCGCGGGGCTGGGGATGATTGGCTTGGGTCCGTACGATCACGCGTTCGGCATTCTGGCCTTGGCCGCGACTGATACTCCTGTACCGCAACTGGCCATCGACACCGCTCGCGATAGCCAAATCGAGGATGGTTCATGGGCATTCGATGGCACGTTGACCGCCGGCGCGGGTGACACCAATACAACCGCGATGATGGTGCAGGCGCTCGTTGCGGCTGGTGTATCGAGTGAATTGGTCACCGATGCAACCGACTATCTCATCTCGTCGCAGAACGACGATGGTGGATTCCCGTACCAACCGGGTGCCGAGTCCGATGCCAATTCGACTGCGCTCGCGATCCAGGCGCTGATCGCCGCGAATGAAGCAAATCATGCGGATGAGCTGCAGGAGGCTCAAACGGCGCTCGCCGGAATGCAAAACGAGAGCGGGGCATTCCACTACATGGCGTCGGTCCCGGATGACAACGCCTATGCCACGGCGCAGGCGATCCCGGCGCTGGCTGGTGTGGCCTTCCCGCTGCCAGTGGCAACGCCCGTGCTGGCGACTCCAGAGGGGACACCCGCCGGTTAGTCAGGCTCTACGGCTCCTTGCGCCCGTCCCATCCCTGAGCCGGGCAGGGACAACCCCCTGTGGTTGCCCTTGTTGGAGGGTTCCGTACCGTCCTCGCTACTCTCGGTCTCTCCACCATATGCGTGTTCGAAATGCCTGTTCGAATGCGCCAAGCCGGGAAGACGCTTTCCGGCCAAGAAGGGCAACCACACGGGGTTGCTCCTACCAAGACACCACGCCACATGATCGATCGAGAACAATTCAGGTCAATGTTTGGGCGGCTTCTGATTGTGGCGCTGTTGGTTATCGTTGTGCTTGGCGACAAGCCGGCGAGCGCACAGCAAACGACCAGTTACGCGGGAATCGTCATCCATCCCGGTGACGGCACGGTGACGTACGCCTATGTACCGCTGGACGAGCCGGTGTCGGGCATCGAGCTGTTGCACCGCTCCGGGATTTCGCTGCTGACAATCGGCTTTGGTGGGCTTGGCGAAGGCGTGTGCCGGATCGAGCAAACCGGGTGCGATGTCGGCTCGTGCCGCACCAGAATGTGCCAGACCGGAGATCGCAATTCGCCCTACTGGCGGTATTTCCAGCAAGACGATGGCGGGCTATGGGTGGCGGCGGCGATGGGCGGAAGCGCTACGAAGATCGCGCCCGGGGAGATCGACGGTTGGTCATGGACGCCGGATGAAGGACACCTGCCGGATGTCGCCATCACCGATATTCCCGCACTCGCGGGCGCTGGCAGCGATCTCGATGCAGCGCATTTTGCCCGATATGACGCGAATGGCACCCTGCTGAAGGATGATGGCTCGACGGCGATCTCATCGAAGCGCTCGTATCTGTTCGTCGTGCTGGTGTTGGCGGGGATGGCGGTTTTTGCGCTGGTGCTGCGTCTGCGCCCGAGGAGCGCGGCATGAGCGTTCGGACGATCGATCCGCGCGCGTGGCTCTGCTGGGCAGCCAGCGCCATGCTGCTGCCTCTGACGGGGCGCAATCCCTTCGCGTTGCTATCAGTGTTGCTCGCGGTGCTGGCGGTGCGGGAAGCGCTTCCGCACGATGCGCGATTGGGCTGGAGCTGGATCGTGCGATTGGGGGTGCTCTTCGCGGGGCTTTCCGTGATCTTCAATGTGCTGACCGTGCGAGCCGGCGACCGCGTCTTCGGCACGATTCCCGGTTGGATGCCATTGATCGACGGCGATCTGACGCTGAATTCGGTGGTGTTCGGGTTGCTGAGCGGTCTGGCGGTGTTGGCGCTGGTGCTGATCGGTATCACGCTCGCGGCCGTGCTGGATTGGAGTGCGGTGCTGCGGTTGCTGCCGCAATCGTTGACCGGCGCCGGAGTCGCGGGGTCGGTGGCGTTTTCGTTCTTTCCGCAAATGGTGGCGTCGTATCGGGAGATCGTCGACGCGCAGGCGATGCGCGGCCACGAGCTGCGTGGGCCGCGCGACTATCTGAATCTCGCGCCGTTGCTGCTGGCCGGGGGGATCGAGCGGGCGGTGACGATGTCCGAGCTGCTGGAATCGCGCGGGTTTGGTGGCGCGCCCGCGCCGGTGCGCTCGCGGATGCGCGCGCTGGCGCCGGCGGTCGGGCTAGGCGCGGTGTGCGTCGCCGCCTATCTCTTCGCGGTGGGCGAGCCGCTGGCCGCGCTAATCGGAGCTGGATTTGCGAGTTGTCTGCTTGCGCTGACGATCTGGTCGGGCAGATCGATCGAGGTGCGGCGAACCCGATATCGCCCGCTCGTTTGGCATCGTGGTGACTGGGTCGTGCTGGTGGGCGCGGGGATTGCCGCGATGTCCGTCCTGCTGGCAGGTGACGCCGCGGTTCGGTTCGAACCATATCCAGAGCTCGATTGGCCGGTCGCGAGCGTGCCGCTGACGCTCGGATTGCTCGGTTTGCTGGCGCCGGCGGGGGTACTGCTTTGGCGGGAGCGGGATCGGGTATGAGCCGGACGACGGATATTGCATTCGAATCGGTGTCCTACCGCTACCCGAACGCGGAGCGGGCAGTGCTGCGCGATTTCGATTGGGAGATCGGCGAATCCGAGCAAGTGTTACTGGCCGGCGAATCGGGTAGCGGGAAATCGACGATCCTGCGCTGCCTGAATGGGCTGGTGCCGCACTTTTCCGGCGGCGAATTCGGCGGACGTGTGCTCGTGCGGGGTGAGGACACTCGCTTGCTGCCGACTCGGGCGCTGGCGCGCCATGTCGGATTCGTATTTCAGGATCCGGAAGCGCATTCGGTTTCGACCACGGTCGAGGACGAGATCGCCTTCGGTATGGAGCAGCTGGGCGTGCCGGTTCCGGCGATGCGGCGGCGAGTCGAGGAAGCCCTCGATCTGACCGGCACGGAGCGGATCCGTAAGCGATCGATCGGCACACTTTCCGGTGGCGAACGGCAGCGGGTCGCGATCGCGGCCGCGCTGGCGTTGCAACCGCGCATTCTGGCGCTGGACGAGCCAACCAGCCAGCTCGATCCGGCCGGCGCCGAGGATGTGCTCGATGCGGTGCGGCGGCTGAACGAGGAGCTGGGCATCACCGTGGTGCTGGCCGAGCAGCGGTTGGAGCGGGTGGTCGGGTTCACCGACCGGATGCGCTTGTTGCGGCCGGGGTGGTTCGATCTGGACGACCACCCTCGCGAGGTTTTGCGGGAATGCGATCCGCGGCTCGATCCGCCAGTGGCCTTTTTGGGGCGCATCGAAGGTTGGGACCCGTTACCGCTGACGGTCAAGGACGCGCGCCGGACCGTAGCGCGGCTCGGGTTCGAACCGGCGGTTTCGCCGGTCGATCCGCCGCGGCCCGATCGCGCGCCAGCGGTCGTGCTCGATCGAGTCACGATCGGCTACGGCAAGACACCGGTATTGGAGGCGGTTTCCTTCGATGTCCGGCCGGGAGAGCTGGTCGCCATCATGGGTCGCAATGGCACCGGCAAATCGACGCTCCTACGCGCCCTGATGGGCTTGCACACGATCGCGGGAGGCGCTGCGCGCATCGCCGAGCTGAATCCGGCCATCGACCGAACGCAGGCGATCGGAAAAAAGGCTGGCTTTCTCCCGCAGCGAGCCGCCAGCCTGCTCTTTCACGAGACGGTCGAGGCCGATGTGGCGGCCGCGCTGGCGAGCCGCGACATGGATCGCAGCCGGCTCGATGCGTTGCTGGGCCGGTTCGCGCTCGAACATCTGCGGGAACGGTATCCCCTCGATCTGAGCGCGGGCGAGCAGGAGCGGGCGGCGCTGGCGGTGGCGCTGGCAGGCGATCCGGAGGTGTTGCTGCTCGATGAGCCGACGCGTGGAATGGATGCACTGCGCAAAAAGGAGCTGGCCGAGCTCTTCCTGGAGCTGCGCGAGCGCGGTGTGGCAGTGTTGATGGCGACCCACGATGTCGAGCTGGTCGCGCGGGTGGCAACCCGGGTGGTGCTGCTGGGCGATGGCGGAGTGGTTGCGCAGGGTGGCACGCGTGAGGTGCTGGCCGGATCGCTGACCTTTGGAACGCAGATGAACCGGGTATTTGGCAATGGGTGGTTGACGGTGGATGATGTCGTGCGCGTGCCACTGCCAGACTGGGACAATGCACGCGTGGAGATGCGGCGATCCGGGATGGAATGATCCGATATGCATATGAATCAGGGCGATCTGCGCAAGGAGTACATGCGGGCCTCGCTCGACCCGGCCGACGTCGATCCCGATCCACTCGTGCAATTCCGCCGCTGGTATGACGAGCAGAAGACGGTGACCGCTGGCGAGCCGAATGCGATGACGGTCGCGACCGTTTCTGCGGACGGCCAGCCCTCGGCGCGGATGGTGCTGCTGAAGCATGTCGATGACCGCGGATTCGTCTTTTTTTCCGGCTACAACAGTGCCAAGGGAGGCGAGCTCGCCGCCAATCCACGGGCGGCGCTGCTCTTTTACTGGCCGGAAACCGAGCGGCAGGTGCGCATCGAGGGACCGGTGACGCATACCTCGTTGGAAGAGACAGCGGACTACTTTCACAGCCGGCCGCGGGGCAGCCAGATCGCGGCGAGTATTGCCAATCAGAGTCAGGAGACGACGAAAGCCGCGCTCGAAGCGGCGATGGCGGAGTTGTCGGCACGGTTCGATGGACAGGACGTACCCGTGCCGGAAACCTGGGGCGGATTTCGCGTCGCGCCGGAGCGAGTGGAATTCTGGCAAGGGCGTCCGAACCGGTTGCACGACCGGGTGAAGTACACGCGAGCTGGCGATAAATGGGAGATCGTGCGGTTGGCGCCGTAATGGGTCCGAAGTCCGGAGCCCTGGGGTCTGAGACGCGTTTGAGCATTCAGCATGGGGCGGTGTCCATGCCCTACGTCCGTCTCAGGGCTCAGGGCAAGCGGCGATCACTCCAGATTGAAATGCCGGGCGCGCACCTCGTCGAGCGTCTGGCCGGTCGATTCGCGGATCTGGACAGCGACGAGGTCGACGAAGACCAGCATGGCGATCTCATACACCGTTCCCATCGGCAGGATCGAAGCGCTACCGGCATCGTTGGCCATGGTTTGCGCGGGAATGACATAGACCGAATCGGCCATCTTCGGCACGGCGCCCTGGGGTTGCGCGGTGATGACCGCCAGGCGAGCGCCTGACTTGCGGACGAGTCTGGCCATCGCGCGAGACATGTCGAGATCGCCCGGTCCAACCGAGAGAATGACCAGATCACCGGCGGTGACCGGCAACGCGGTGACATCGCCGGCGATATGGGCATCGAGGCCGTGGTGCACGAGCCGCATGCCGAACGCGCGCAGCGAGAGCAATTCGCGGCCCATGGCATAGATGACGATGCGGCGCGCGGCCAGCACCTCGGCGGCGAGGCGGCGGACGGCGCCATCCTCCATCGCCAGCAGCGGACCGCGGATTTCGGCGATAGCCATTTCGATGCGGTCACGTTGTTGCGACATGGGGTGCCCCCTGGCTTCCGGTTACCCAGCTCGTGCGCCGGCGATCCGTCGATGAGCGCGATGCATCGCACTATACGGTGAAATTCGGTGGGTAGTCATACCGGACCGCTGGCTCCGCCCTGCCGGATGTTGCGCTAAACCGGCCCGGCAAAACCGAGTGTGCTAGCCCGGTCCAAACGGAACCGGCTAGAATTGTGGATTGGACGAGCGCGTGCAGCACGTTTGTAGACAGCCCGTTCTTCGCCTTCGATGAACACCGCCGGCGCATGAACGCGTGTTTCCAGCGTGTGGCCTAGACGCATCGGAAAGCCTGAATGCCATCCAAAACCCCTGTGAGCGACGAGCCGATCGCTCCGAGCGGCGACGCTTCCAAGCCGCGCACCAAGAGCAAACGTGTGCGCGATTCGGCCACCAAAGCCCCTCGCCGGCGTCCGACCGTTTTGCCGGTGCTGGTGGTGGATGAGACGGTCCTGTTGCCGCATATGTCGATCCCCTATCCGATCGAGGACGACGAAGCGGCAATGGTCGTCGACCGCAGCTTGCGCATGCCCTTGCGGCAGGTGCTGGTATTGACCGAGCGCATGATTCAGGACCCGGCGCAAAACGATTCCATCGAGTCCGAGTTCGCGCCAATCTTTTCCGATCTATTGCGCGGCGAAGGCGTCGAGCTCGACGGCGACGAGCCAGGCGGCTGGACACCCGAACAGCAAGACGAGGGCGTGCAGTTCGAGCTGTGTCCGGTTGGCGTGATTGCCGAGGTCGGACAGCGGATTTCGCCGCCGGGTAGCACCTCGCATGTGATCCTGCAAGGGATCGCGCGGGGGGAGGTCAAAGAGCTCATCCAGGAAGAACCGTATCTGGTTGCGCGCGTGTTGCGGCATGACGATCCGGCGCCCAGCAGCGGTGACGCCGAAGCGGCAATGTCGGCGGTGCTCGAGCAAATCGAAAACTACATCTCTCTTCTGCCCAATGTGCCGGAAGAAGTGCTGGCGATGGTGCGCAGTGTCGAGGAGCCAGGCTGGCTGGCTGACCTGATCGCATTTTCCCCGGAATTCACGTCCGCGCAACGACAAGAGCTGCTGGAGATTCTCGATCCGGTGGCGCGGTTGCGGCGTCTGTCGGTGATGGTTCAGAAGCGGCTGAATGTGCTGAATCTGCGCCAGCAGATCGCGACCGAGGCGCAGGCCGGCATGGACCGGCAGCAACGGGATTACTTCCTGCGCGAGCAGATTCGGGCGATTCAGAAAGAGCTGGGCGAAGGCTCGGCGGAAGAGACGCTCGCCGGCGAGATGCGCGCCAAGATCGAAGAAGCCGGCATGCCGGAGGAAACCAAGGCGAAGGCGCTGGTGCAGGTCGAACGGCTGGAGCAGCAGCATCCATTTTCGCCGGAGATTGGGGTTATTCGCGGCTATCTCGAATGGCTGATCGAGCTGCCCTGGGCGATCGAAACCGAAGACCGGCTCGATTTGAACGAAGCCAAGGAGATTCTCGAGGCCGATCATTACGGGCTGGAGAAGGTCAAAGACCGCATCATCGAATACATCGCCGTGCGCAAGCTGGCGGGGGATAAGCAGAAGACGCCGATCATCTGCTTCGTCGGGCCGCCGGGTGTCGGCAAGACCAGTCTGGGACGCTCGATCGCGCGGGCTATTGGACGGAACTATGTGCGCATGTCGCTGGGCGGCGTGCGGGACGAGGCTGAGATCCGCGGTCACCGCCGCACCTATGTGGGCGCCATGCCGGGCCGGGTGATCAAATCGCTGCGTGATGCCAAGAGCCGGAATCCGGTGATCGTCCTGGATGAGATCGACAAGGTCGGCTCGGACGCGTTCCGAGGCGATCCGTCCTCGGCGCTCCTGGAAGTGCTCGATCCGGAGCAAAACTCGACCTTTTCCGATCACTATCTGGAAGTGCCATTCGATCTCTCCAAGGTCATCTTCATCACCACGGCGAATATGCTCGAGCCGATTCCGCCGGCGCTGCGCGACCGGATGGAAGTGATCGAGGTTCCGGGCTATACCGAAGTCGAAAAGTTGGAGATCGCCAAGCGCTATCTCGTGCCCAAGACGATGGAATCGCACGGCGTCACCCCAGAGCGGATGGACCTGACCGAAGAGGCGCTGCAGCGCGTGATTCGCGAATACACCAGCGAGTCGGGTGTGCGCAATCTGGAGCGGGAGATCGGCTCACTCTGCCGTAAGGCTGCCCGCAAGCTGGCTGGAGACAATCCACCGGAACACATCACGATCGATTACGACATGGTCGAAACCTATCTTGGCATTCCGAAATACGAGTTCGGTTTGGCCGAAGAGAACGACGAGGTCGGGGTCGCGACCGGCGCAGCAGTGACGAGTGTGGGGGGCGATCTCCTCTCGATCGAGGTCACGGTCATGGAAGGCAAGGGTGACCTGATTCTCACGGGACAGCTTGGCGAGGTGATGCAGGAGTCGGGACGGGCGGCGATCAGCTACGCCCGCAGCCATGCCAGCGAATTCTTCCTGGAGCCAGGATTCTTCGACAAGCACAATATCCACGTCCATATTCCGGCGGGGGCGATTCCGAAAGATGGTCCATCGGCAGGAATTACGATCGCGACGGCGCTGATTTCGGCGCTGACCGGCCGAAAGGTGCGCAAGGACGTGGCCATGACCGGCGAGATCACGCTCCGCGGCAAGGTGCTTCCCATCGGCGGTCTGCGGGAAAAGACATTGGCGGCGCATCGGGGCGGCATCAAGACGTTCCTGCTGCCGAAGCGCAATGCAAAGGACCTTTCGGAGCTGCCCGACGTGGTGAAATCGGATATCGAGCTGATCCAGGTCGCATCGCTGGACGAAGTGCTGGATGTGGCGTTGCTGCCGAAGCAGGATCGAACCTTGCAGGTCGCCTGAACCGGGGCTCACGAAACGAACGAAATGCCAAGCCCCGGCGGAGCGATTCCGCCGGGGTTTTCGCTCCCGAGTCCCCCGTTATCATTCCGAACGAAGTGAAGAATCTCTCGTCGGTCCTGCCCGTGGCCGCGGTGAAAGCTCCCCGAGGCGAGAGTGTACGGAGACCCTCCGCTACGACCGATGAGGCGGCTGTTCAAGCGGCGATGGCGTTGGCCTCCAGCCTGTTTACTCAGGACGACGAGAGCGCTCTGAAGGCGGCGAGGCCGTTGGACCAGGCGCGGTCGAGGTCGGAGCTCGGGGGAAAGCGGCGGTCGATTTCGAGAATGGCCATGCCATGGAGGAAAGCCCAGAAGGCGCGCGCGGTTTCACCGTCTATAAAGAGCTCTCCGATGGGCGCGCCGGACCATGCTTCGAGGCCGGGCGCGATGCGGGAACGGTCCAGCGCGCCGGTGGTCAACAGGCGGTAGAGGTAGGGTCTATCGCGCGCGATCGAGCGGTAGGCCGACGCGAGGTTGGCCAGGCGGTCACCCGGTTCCGCGAGGACCTGGCGGGCGCGCTCACCCCAGATCCGGAACCCGCGTTCGATCAGCGCGGCTTCGACGGCGGACTTGTCGGGGAAATGTTTGTAGAGCGACGGCGCCTTGATGCCGAGCTCGGAAGCCAATCGCCGCATGGTGAGGCCATTGGGTCCCTCGGCTTCGAGGATCGTTGCGGCGACATCGACGATCTGCTGTTGCCGCGCGGTAAGCGCCTCAGGAGCGCTGGAAACCATCGGCATCCCGCAGACCGTAGCCAACCGTGCGGTCGAGAGCGATATGCAATGCCCAGCCGAGGGCGGCCGAAAGCCAGACGGCCGGCAGTACACCGGCCAACACGAGCAGGCCAAGCATGGCTGGGCCAAACAAGCGGTGCAGCGCGTTGTAGATTGGCACCGCGCGGGGAGCCAACTGACCCTTTTCGAGACCGCGTGCCGCGCCGGCGAGCAATCCGAGATCGGGCATGAGCGCGAAACCAAGCGCGAGCCAACCACCGCCGTGGTCCTGGATCTGAAGCATGGTGGCCGCCAGCAGCGAAACAGAAGCGACGCCCCAGGCGAAGCGGCCGGCGAAGCGGCTGCGGCCCGCATTTGTTGCTTCGACGAGCCGGTCGGATATCGTTTGATTGCAAAACATCGGTGGGCCTCCAGGCTAACGTTGTTAGCAAGATCATAGGCTAACGTCGTTAGCCTGTCAAGCGTTCTGAACCCTATGCAGGTGGTCTCTCGATGAGCTTGCTCGAAGCGGTGACATTCCACGATCCGGGCCCGGAACAACGCGATGTTTTTCCGTTCGGGGTGCCGGCAATTCGATCGGCGCTGGGTGGGCCGGTGCGGTTCGATGCTCCGGTGACGTTTCTGGTGGGGGAAAACGGCAGCGGAAAATCGACGTTCCTGGAGGGGATTGCCTGCGCGGTGGCGCTGCCTGGGATCGGGGCGGACGACCCGCACACCGACCCAACTCTGGCATATGGGCGTGAGCTCGCCGAACGTTGCAAGCTTCGCTGGAAATTGCGGCATCCGCACCGGGGGTATTTCTTTCGGGCGGAGGATTTCTTCGGGTTCACCAAGCGAATGGACCGATTGAAGGCCGAGCTGCTGGAGGACGCGGCGGAGATGCGCAACGACCGTCACCGTTCGGAATACGCTCGCAATCTCGGCGCAGGCGTGCTGGCCGGGCAGGCACGGT
>DASTFJ010000222.1:0-4668 GCA_035708745.1 Thermomicrobiales bacterium
CCCTCGACCGTGACGATGGCCGGCGAGCTGATCTCGCCGGGGCGTAGCTCGACCCTACGACCCGCGAGCTCATAGTCGGTCGTTGGATTGAGCGCAAATGGGTGGCGTGGATTGCGGTAGACCTGCCGCGTGCCGCCGGCCAGCTCGACCGCTTCGGCCGCCAGCGCCATCGCCTCGTCTTCGGTCAGCGGAGTTTTCGGGTCAGCCGTGTGGTCGTCGGATGTCATCGTTGCCTGTGATTCCCGTTTCGAACGCATCGCCAATTCTGCTATGTTCCAGCGTAGTGCCAATCGGCTCGCCAAGGGAAGGATCACACGGACCCATGACCTCCGATTCGTTCGACTATCGCGCGACGATCGACGAAATGATGCCCGGCGTCATTGCCGACCGGCGTCACCTGCACCAGCATCCCGAGCTGGCATTCCAGGAACACGAGACCGCCGCCTTCGTGGCCGACCGCCTGGCAAGCCTGGGCGTCGAGGATATTCGCACCGGTATCGGCAAAACCGGGGTGACCGGGTTGATCGAGGGCACCGGCACGCGGGGAAGCGGCAAGGTGCTCATGCTGCGGGCAGACATGGACGCGCTCCCCATTCTCGAGGAGAACGAGGTCGACTACGTCTCGCAGCACCCCGGCGTGATGCACGCCTGCGGGCACGACTCGCATGTTTCCATGCTGCTGGGCACCACCAAGGTGCTGATGGAGCGGCGCGGGGATTTCGCCGGCACCGTCAAGGTGCTCTTCCAACCGGCCGAGGAAGGCGGTGGCGGCGCGAAAGCCATGCGCGCGGCCGGCGCGCTCGAGGATCCGAAGGTCGATGCCGCCATGGGTTTGCATATCTGGCAGGACGTGCCGGTGGGGCAGGTCTGGGTGCGGGACAATACCGCCATGGCAGGGGTCACCGGGTTCACCATCACCGTCTATGGCAGAGGTGGGCATGGCGCCCGCCCGGATATTACGGTCGATCCGATCGTGATCGGTTCGGCGATCGTCAATGGGCTGCTGACGCTCGTTTCCCGCGAAAAAAATCCTGTCGTTCCGGCGGTGGTGAGCGTCGGTTCATTCCAGAGTGGGAATGCCGCCAATGTCATTCCCGATACGGCGGTGCTCAAAGGGACGATTCGTTCGGTCACGCGCGAGCAGGGTGAGGCGGTCGAGATGCGACTCCAGGCGCTGGCCGAAGGGATCGCCGCCTCGATGGGCGCGCGGACCGAGATCGAGTTTGGTGGGAGCGCGCCCCCGCTGATCAACGACCCGGAGATCGCCCAGCTGGTGCGCGATGCCGTGGGTGAAGGGATCGGCGCGGACAAGGTCTCCCAGGGCAATCTGATGACCGTCTCGGAAGATTTCGGCGAATTTCTCGATCCCGTTCCCGGCTGCTTTTTCTTCGTCGGCAGCCGCAATGAGGAGAAGGGATTCGTCTACGGGCATCATCATCCGAAATTCGATATCGACGAGGAGGGAATGGCGGTCGGCATCGAGTCGATGTCACGCGCGGCGGTGAAGTATTTGCAGAGTTAGGAACAGTCCGGGGGCCGGAGTCCGGAGCCCGGAAAATAGTAGCGAATTTACTCCGACCTCCGGACCCCGGACTCCGGACCAAAGAAAGGAATCACCTTGATTGCAACCACCCGTGATTTGAAGAACGACATCGATGAGATCATGCCCGGTGTGATCGCCGATCGGCGGCATCTGCATCAGCATCCGGAGCTCGGTTTCCAGGAGTTCGAGACGGCCAAGCTGGTGGCCGAGCGGCTGGAATCGATGGGCGTCGAGGATATTCGCACTGGTATCGCCGTCACCGGCGTGACCGGGCTGATCAAAGGCACGAAACCGGGAGGGCCGGCAAAAGTGGTGCTGGTGCGCGCCGATATGGACGCCCTGCCGATTCTGGAAGAGAACCAGGTCGACTACCGCTCGCAGACCGATGGCAAGATGCATGCCTGTGGGCATGACGCTCACACCTCCATGCTGCTCGGCGTTGGCCGGTTGCTGCTCGACCGGCGAGATGAGTTCAGCGGCACGGTCAAGCTGCTCTTCCAGCCGGCAGAAGAGGGCGGCGGCGGCGCGCGGGTCATGATCGAAGAAGGCGTGCTGGAAGATCCGGCGGTCGACTTGGTGTTCGGGCAGCATGTGGCGGCCGAGGTTCCGGTCGGCAAGATCGAGCTGCGCGGCGGACCGTGCATGGCCGCCGCCGATCGCTTCGACATCCTCATCAAAGGCAAGGGCGGGCATGGCGCCCAACCACATCTGACCGTCGATCCGATCGCGGTCGGAGCGCAGATCGTGAGCGCGTTGCAAACGATCGTGGCGCGCGAGGTCGATCCGACCAAGGAAGCGGTGGTGACCGTCGGCGCGTTTCTGGCCGGGGACGCGTCCAATGTGATCCCCGACACCGCCACCATGCGGGGCACCTTGCGCTCGTTCGATCCAGAGGTGCGCGAGCTGCTGGGACGCCGGGTGGGGGAGATCGCCACCGGCATCGCCAGGACAATGCGAGCCGAGGTGGACTACACCTTTCTGCCCGGCTATCCGGCGACCATCAACGATCCGGAGCAGACGGAGATGGTGCGCGAGGTGGCCGCGTCGATTATCGGCGAGGAGAATATCATCGACGGCGCGTTGCAGATGGGCGCCGAGGACTTCAGCTATTTCCTCGAAGAGAAACCGGGGTGCTTCTTCTTTACCGGTACGCGTGACGAGGACAAAGGCATTCTATGGGGGCATCACCACCCGAGATTCGATGTCGCCGAGGACGGCATGGCGATCGGCATGGAAGTGATGACCTCCGCCGTGCTGCGGGCGTTGAACGAGGGATAGTCGGGAAGGTCGGGTCAGCACACCGCCAAAGCCCGGATGTTTCCATCGCTCGATTCGGCGTGGGAGCGCGTGCAGACATCGATGCTCGATGAGGTTAGAGAACAGGGTGCTGTGAGCAGGCTCACAGCACCCTGTTTTGCTGTCGTTGCCCAAGACACCTGTCCATGAAACGGGAAAAACCCACACGGCGGCTGTAAGAACCTTCTTCAGGAAGAGCGTGTAGCCTTCCTGGCATCAAGAGCGCCAGGCACGAAATGGCTTGACACCGTGCGTCACGGTGCGTAGTATTCGGCCATTCTCTTGGGAGCGCTCCCACGTGCGGGGTGCAGATTTAGGCAGACGCACCAACTATATGTGGTTGCGCTCTCACGGCACCGGAGCCGGATGTGTTGACGCTCGAAGAAATCGCCCAGCTGTCAGGGGTCTCGCGATCGACCGTCTCGCGCGTGGTCAATGACGATCCGCGGGTGAGCCCGGCCGCGCGCGAGCGGGTCGAAGCGGTCATCAAAGAGCAGAACTACATTCCCAATGCCGCCGCGCGCAGTCTCGCCTCCCGGCGCACCCGCATCATCGGCCTGCTCATTTCCCCTTCGGTCGGCGTGATTCTTACCGACCCCTTCTTCTCGGTGCTCATTCAGGGCGCGGTGCGCGCCGGCAACGATTCCGATTACATCTTGACGATCCTGATGGAAACCGGCGACTCGCCAGACACCGCCGACCGCATTTACCGGCGGTTCATCCGCAGCCGCCACGTGGACGGCGTGGTGATTCTTTCCAGCGTGGTGGAAGACCCGATCGTCGAGCGATTGAAGGACGATCGTTTCCCGTTCGTGCTGATTGGGCGGCATCCGCATCACGCGGTCAATTTCGTCGATATCGACAATCGCGCCGCCGCGCGCGATGCCGTGCTGCACCTGCTGGAGCACGGCTACCGGCGGATCGGCATCGTCGATGGACCGGCCAATATGATCGCCTCCATCGACCGCTATGCCGGCTACGTCAATGCCATGCAGGAAGCGGGACGCATGCCCGATCCGGCGCTGACCGTGCATTCCGATTTCACCCGGCGTGGTGGCTACCGCGCGATGCAATCCATGCTCGACACCACGTCCGAGCCGCCGGACGCCATGTTCGTTGCCAGTGACACGATGGCGTCCGGGGTCTTGCAGGCCCTGCGCGACTTCGGACTGCGCGTACCGGACGATGTGGCGGTAATGGGGTTCGACGGGCTGGAAGAGACGCTGGTGTCGCAACCGATCCTTTCGACCGTTTATCAGCCGATTCGCGATCTTGGCGCGCAGGGCGTGCACGCCCTGATCGATCTGCTCGAGCATCCCGAACACGCGCCCATTCAGCGATTTCTGCCGTTCCGGCTCCAGCTCCGCCGGTCGTGTGGGTGCGGAGCGCCGATTCCCACCGGCACGACCACCACGACAGGAGGTGTGGCCCACTGATTCGCTCGCGCCTCGGGCGGCGGGGCGCCACCAGCACCAGGGTTCGATCCGCCCGGTCGCAAACGGGCGGCGAAAAGCGGGCCGGCAAACGGGCCGGACGCATGAAGACCAACGGAGGACTTCATCGATGACCGACGAACGTCTCAAAACACTCGAAACGATCGGGAAGCTCGTGAGTGAGGGCAAGCTCGATCGGCGCAAGCTCTTCCAGACCGCGGCAGCGCTCGGTCTGACCGGCGCCGTCGGCGGCGCATCGCTTGCCGGCACCGCGTCTTCGGCGCTGGCGCAGGATAGCGGCGATCTCAAGCTTGTCACCATCTCGCAAGAGCAGCAGGCGACCTGGATCAAGAACTTCAATCCGCTGCTGGCCGAAGCGAACTCCCGCTGGCCAAC
>DASTFJ010000223.1:0-19462 GCA_035708745.1 Thermomicrobiales bacterium
CACGACGGCGCCCGTTTCCAGAAGGGGCAACCGGTCACCGCCGAGATGATCGATCGCCTGCGCGATTATCCCGAGCAGATCCGCGCGGTACGGTTGGACGCCGCCGATATGCACGAGGACGACGCCGCGGTGGCAATCGCCACTGCCGCGGCAGGACCCGGAATCGAGCTGCGCAAACCGGTGCAGAGCCGCGTGAATCTGCGAGCAGCGCACAAGGGGCTGCTGCGAGTCGATCGCGCGGCGGTCGATGCGATCAACGCGCTCCCCGATCTCGCCTTCTTTACCCTCTACGACCGCATGGTCGTGCTGCCCGGCAAGATCGTGGCCGGCGCCAAGATCACCCCGGTCGCCACCCGCCGCTCGCTGATCGACGAAGCGATCCGCATTGCCAAATCGCGCACCGTCATCGAGGTCAAACCATTCCTGCCCCTCAAGGTGGGGATCGTCATCACCGAGTCGATGGACGACGCGACCCGCGCCCGTTTCGATCGCAACGCCCAGGAGAAGATCAGCTGGTATGGCGCGGAGCTGCTCGGGATTCAGGGAGTCCCTAACGATCCCGCCTCGGTCGCTGGAGCGCTCTATGGGTTTCTGGACCAGGGCGCCGGCCTGCTCATGACCGGGGGCGGCAATACGCTGGACCCCATGGACGGCGCGCTCGGAGCGATCCCGCTGGTGGAAGGCCAACCGGTTCGGATCGGTGCGCCGGCCCACCCGGGCAGCTTGTTCTGGCTGGCCTACACCGGCGACGTGCCGATCTTCAATCTCGCGTCGTGCTCCATGTATTCCAGCTCGACCGTCGGCGATCTGGTGCTCCCCAGCATCATGGCCGGCGAGCGGGTGACCGCCACCGACCTCGCCGGCATCGGCTACGGGGGGTTACTGGACCGCGATATGCAATTCCGGTTTCCGCCGTACGAAGAGGGTGCTGTCGATGAGGGATAGTCGGTAGCAAAGGGGCCGCGGAACAGTCGTCAGGTTGCAGCGCTCATCCACGAGCGAGCTGTTCGTAGATTGGCTGTGTCCACACCGGTAGGCAGCCGAAATCGCTACTGGGTCGCAGCACAGTAAAAGATCCACACGGCGGCCACCTCACCAGCGGTCACCACCACGTTCCCCTGGTCATCGACGCTATTGGACTCGGCATGACACCACTCTCCATCGGTCTGCGTCAACCGATAGGTGCCCGGTAGCAGATCTCCAAAGTGCCACACGCCCTCGGCACTAACCGACTGGGTTTTCGTATCGACGACATCCTCGCCATCCAAACGCGCGAGTTGGAACGTTGCCTGGGTGATTGGCGCTTGGCAGACGTCGAACCAGGCAACCTCTGTATTGGCACTGGCCACATCGCAGCGGTAGGCGTGCACCGCAACCGCACCGGTGTCCTGCGAGACGCCGGTAGCAGTCGGCTCGTCGTGCTCCGTGCAGCGCAGGCCGGGCCCGGTCACCGGGACGAGCTCGCCGCGATCGGTGTCGCACCAGTAGATCGCCGTTGCCGCGGTCGTCACCTCGCCGTCTAGCTCCACCATGACGACCGCGGCGCCATTCTCCTGACGCGTGGACTTCAGTCCAGTGCCAGTGGATCGAGCCGTAGATCCCGACTCGACCTTTTCGAAGTCGCCCCCGGCGATGGCTACGCAGAAGAGGTCCTGGGGTACGGTGAGGCTGGCGACATTCCCCTCCGCGGCCGTGGCCGTGAAGGTGCAAGTTGTCCGTTGCATCTCGCCGGAATAGGCGCATTCGGCCGCAATGTCGATGTCCGTTCCAACAACGACGACGCCTGGCTCAACCGTGGGGCAGTCGCCCTCACATTCCGTTGCCCTGCCGGCCGTGCAACGTCTGGCCGCGCCGGGGCCGCCTTCGGTGCAGATCAATCCGGCACAGCAGGTCTGATTGCCTTCGCAGGGGTGACCTTCCCGCCGGCAGCCGGGCTGAGCGCTGACTCGCGATCCAGCTCCAATGACGAGGGCCGCGGCGCCGCCTACTGCCGTCCGTGCCAGGAGCCCGATAACCCGCCGGCGAGGCAGCCCGCTCGCAAGTATCCGAGCGGCGTCATCGAACCGTCGTGCGCTCATTTCATCGCTCCCTGGCCAGCCCCTAGGGCGCGGTAAAGATCTCGACCTGGGTGGCAGAGCCGGGCAGGGTCTGAACGGTGAATGAAATCAGCACCGGGTCGCCGACGAGCTCGAGCAGATCGCAGGTATAGATGCCGGGCAACACCCAGACCCAGTCGCCTTGCTCGATCTGATCCTGCCAGATCACGGTTCCGTCCTGGGCCTTGAGCACATAAATCTCACCCGCTCCGTTGGGGAATTTGATCAATGACCCGCGAATGAAGGTGGTCCGCTCACCTTCGATGTTGACCTGAATCGAGGTTTCGTTCCCGCTCGGATTGGTCCACACCACGTCGCAGATGCCGACCGGAACCTCCGCTTTGTTCGTCTCGGTGGTGAACGTATAGGTGAACGGCTCGGCCGCATTCGGATTGCTGTCCGTTGCTTCCTGGCCCGCGCAGGTAACCGTGGCCAGCGGGTAAAGACCGCCGATCGACTCGATTTCCAGGAAACCCGTGGTGATGACCACCTGTAGCTCTTCGAGGAAGGTAAAGAGCGCCGCGGATAGCTCTTCGGCATTTTGGGCGCCGACGATACGGCCGCCCGAGTTCTCGGCGATACAGCTTGTGATCCGCAGCTCGTCTTCATTGAGGCCGAGTCCGACAACATAGATGGTGATCTGCTTGTTGCCCTGCTTCAATGACGTCGCTATGGCACATGGGTCGGCGTCGCAGGTCTCGAGCCCGTCTGTGACCAGCACGATCGCATTTTTGACGGAGTCCGAGGCGATCGGGAAGTCGTCATTGGCGCGTTGCAGGGAAAGCCCTATCGGCGTCCAGCCCACCGGTGCGTAATCGTCGACCTGTCCCTGGAGAGCCTCCTTGTCGACCCCCTGGATAGGGACCGTGAGATCCGATGACTGGCAGCTCTCTTCCTTGCCAGCCTGCGTATTGTTGCCCTTGTGGCCGAAGACTCGGAACCCGACATTGATTTCCGGCCGATCCGAAGGAATGGCAGCAATGACATCGGTGAGGACGCGCTTGGCAGCATCGATTCGCGTTTCACCAGTGTTGGTTTCATCGGCCATCGAACCAGACGAGTCGAGCATGAGCTCGACATTGACCTGGGTCCCGGCCCGGTTGCCAGCCGCTGGCGTACTCTCCTGAGCGGCGGCGGGTTGGACTGTTGGAGGCGGGGCCACAGCAACCAGCATCGAAAGAACAGCTGCTACCACGAGCAATCGGAAGACCATCGTCCGGACTGGCGACGCAGGGATCATGACGTTCCTCCTCATGAAGCGTTGGAATCGTTTGGCTATCGGGGGTCCTGTCGAGAAAACGCTCACTGTTCAGCGGTTGCATGTAGGATTTTTATGGTACCTGCCCAAGTGCGTTTCGTGTGTTATCGAACACGCCACAACCGTCGGTGCGACGGAACAGGCGAACCTCCGACACGAGATTTCTCTTACCACACCTCATGTTCCGCGTGGCCCGACAGCCTCCGCCCACAGCCAGGAAAGGACCGCTCAATGCGCAGCCACCGCCTCCACGCGTTCCTGATTTTCGTAGTGGTCGTGTTCGGTGCGATCGCCCCTCTTGCTGCGCCGGCCACGGCCCAGGACCAGGGAGGGCCGCCAACGATTCAGCCCAGTGACGGCGCGCAGGATGCGGCCAACGAAAATACCCTGGAAACGAACTTCGAGCTCGGCAGCGGCGGCCAGCCGGAGGACTTTCCTCGCGAGGTCACGGTGGACGGAGCGCGGTTCATCTTCGACCGAATGGTGCCTGCTACACGCCAGGATCTGATTCCCGTGGCGCAGGAAGGGCCGATCCAGGCGTTTGCCACAACGGATGTTGCGCCATTCGATGCTATCTATCTCTCAGTGCCTCCCCGCAATGAGGACGAGCTGGGTCGCTACCTGGCGGAGCAGATTGGCGCGAGCAACATCGCGTGCCCGGCTGAGGTCGGCACATTCCAGCCGCTCGATGCGAACGGCGCCACCTACGCATTTGCCGGAATCGAAACATTCCTGACCCCGGCCGACCTGGAACAGGTCGCCACCGACAGCAATAACCAGCCGGTCTACGCTGATCCCGGGCTGGGCCAGCCATTCCCCGAGCTCTTTTTCACGGACCCGAACGGTCTCATCCGCTTCGTGTCGACGACCGGAGCCGGGGTTCCAGTTGCCATTTCGGAGTCGCTTGCCATCGAGGGCGCGCAGTTCGCATTCCAGGGCGACGTGACGACTCAGGTGGATGTCGCGTCGTTGACGAAAATTGGTTGCGCCGGGCCATTTCCGGTCTACAGTGACGCCGACCCGGCTTCGGGAATCCGCTATGGGGTGGTGGGGCAGCAGGTATTCGAGTATGTGAGCACTGGCCAGGCAGCGGTTCCAACGGCGCCCCCAGCCACGCCAATACCCACCGAGGTTCCCAGCGAAACGCCGACGGTCACGCCGGAGCCCAGCCAAACGCCAAGCGAGACTCCGACTGAAGAGCCATCTGCTACTGCCACTGAGACTCCGACTGAGGAACCATCTGCCACCGCTACCGAGACACCAACCGAAGCGCCATCAGCGACGGCTACTGAGACGCCGACTGAAGCCCCGACGGCCACCGAGACACCGACTGAAGTACCGACGGCCACCCTGGAGCCGACCCTGGCGCCAACCGAAGAACCAACATCGACGCCGACAGAAGAGCCGACCGCAACATCGACGGCCACGGCACAGCCGGCCGCTGTTTCGACGGCCACCGAGACGCCCACAACCGCACCTGCCGCCACTGCGTCACCGCTGGGAACATCGGCGCCCACGGGTGAAGCGTCGCCCGCTCCGACCGGGCCGGCAACCGGGGTTTCCACCGCCGTGCCCACGGTGACCGTGCCGGCCGAAGTCGCCGATGCGGCATCCAGCGCCAACGCGCCGGCGCAAATAGAGGTCGAAGGGACGACCTACTACTTTGCGAGCGCCAGTGTCAATATCGACATCTCCACGCTCGTCGAAGTCGAGGTGATCACCTTCAACACCACTGAGCTGACGATCTATGCTCAGCAAGCGGTTGTGGGTGTTGCGCCGTCGCTCTATTGCGTCGACAGCAATGGTGATGTTGTTGGCGAGTACGTTCCGGCGGCCGAATTCGAGCCGGCGCCCCCGGCCCAGCTGCCGCCGACCATCGACATCGACAACACCACCTACGTCTTCAACGAGGTCGAGGTCAATATCGATATCCAGAATCTCACCTTCGTCGAAGTCGTCACCGTCCAGAACATCGAGATTTCGATCTATGTGGACACAGGCGTGCAGGGACAACCCCCCCGCTGCTACGCCGTCACGGACGACGGGCAGGTCATCGGTCAATATGTTTCGACCCCGGTGCTTCAGGTGGTTCCGCAGCCGACCCAACAACTGCAACCGCCGGCGGTGGTCCCGACGCTCGCTCCAAATGTGCCTGCTCCGGCGGCGGTCACCGCTGCACCAATCACGGGCTGCGTGGGCAACCCCGGTCCGATAAATGCGCAAGGCTTGCCGACCTACCTGCCGACTCGTATCCAGATTGGGGGAGTGTCGTATGTGCTGGTCGGTGCGGAGTCGCCATCAGACGCCGGAACGCTGACGCGGATCGCCTGCATCGGCGCCTTCGAAGTGGCATACAGCGACCAGGCCGACCGCGCCGAGGTGCTGTATTTGCGCTACCTGGGTGGAGGCGCGGCCGGGCAATCGGTCTACCGATTCGAAGTCGCCACCACCTACAGCGTCCAGTTCGAGATCACCGGCAACGCCCAGCGAATCCAATCTGGTGATCAGGTGTTCCGTCTGACCGCGGTCTGGACCCCATCGATCCATACCAGCGAGTCGGTCATTCTCTTCGTAGCGAATGCGGATGAGCAGGCGTCGGATGTGTACTACGGCGTCAATGTCTCGAACACCGTCGTCGGCGATGTCATCGGCGAATATCGCAAGGCCGACGCCGACGCCGAACCGGAGGATGCCATGGTCACGCTGGGAGCGCAATACGGGATCTATGCCGATCTCACGATCCGCGGCCAGCGTTATCTGCTGGTGAACGTCTTTCTGCCGGTCGGAACCACCACGAACGGATTCCTGACCCTCTTCTCGGCCACGGGAGAGGGCGCTCCACAAATCCTGCTCGGACGCGATAAACGGGAGTTGGGGCTCTTCGTCTACGAGCCGATCGCTGGTTCCTGAGGAGCGAGCGACACCCGGATGGCTCTGGTGGCGCTCGACTCTATAGAAGCTGACAGGCGCCTTCACCGCCTCCGGTGTCAGCTTTCCCTATGGAGGCTGGAATCACTGGCCAACGGGACGCATAGGACGCCTCGCTGCCGGACGAGACGACCGGATCCAGCCTGTCGAAATAGAGGCGCTTGATGAGCGCGCGGCGGCCGCGGACGCCGACCTTTTCGAAGATGTGGGAGAGATGATCCTGCACGGTGTCTTCGGCGATGAACAGTGTCGACGCGATCTGCCTGGTGGAGGCGCCGCGCACCACCTGTTCCACCACCTCTCGCTCGCGCGGGCTCAGACCATAGGCGGCGATCTGTAACCAGGCAATGTCGCGCGGCCCTGCGGCGCACATACGACGTGCTGCGGGAGCACTGCGTGGCGGAGCAGCGGCCGTATGCATCGGTGCTACCCACCGACCCCCAACCATTCATCCGGATTCCGTATGAACCCTGCGACGTTCGGAAGGGTCCTCGGACGCGGCCGCTCGTTCGTCGCAGAGCTCAGGACCCGGGGCCACGTTGCACATACATTCCAGAACGAGCGAGAGCGATTCCCCAGGACACGCACAGGATCAATCGCTCGGTTCGATCACACTGAGCCGCTGCCGGCATCCACGGGACCGAAAGGTGACGTTGAGGTGCTGCTCGATGACGGACAGGTCGGCAAAGAATTTCGCCTCACCGGGATCCACGCGCCCATTATCGAGGACGCATCCTTCCATCGTGAGCTCGAACATGCTCCATCGTTGCAGCTCCGGATACTCGCTCAACAAGCCGATGCCCCATTCGGCGGGTGGGAGAAAGCGCGGTTTCGGCGCATACAGGATCGGATCCTGGGTGTGTCTCGAAAAGACGGGGGGCAGGGTCATGCCAAGCACACGCAACGCCCCATCGGTGAAATTGTTGTTCTCCGAAGCTATCGAAAGATACGGGTGACTACCGAGAACCTGCCGGCCCGCGAACCGCTCGAACCCATGGTGCACAGTCTGAAAGGCCAGTCGTCCGCCCACGGGCTCGCCGGCCAGCGAATAGAGTTGCTGGGTCAACCACTCGATATCGACGGTGCGCTGGTACGTATCGAGCAAACGGGCGGGCATGGTGCCCCCGTTTTCGGACGAGAAGATGACGAATGTGGTCACCTTGTAGGTGTCGTCCCGCCGAAAAACCTTGGCGAACGCCATGAGCGGGATGTCGTCGAGCACATTGGCCGCGTGCTTGACCTCGACGACCGGCGTATGTTCAAGAAATCGGGCCAGCAGCGAATCGGGCTCAGGGCGCGCGATACGGAATTCGAGCGAGTCGGGAAGCGGAAGTGAGGATGCGACGTCCTGCTCGACGGTGAACGAGTGGTCGCCGGTTTCGCACATTCCCAGCTGGATCGTCGAGGTGATGTCCCGTTCCGGCGATTCTGGACGAATGAGTGGCAGCAGCAGGCGCGGACCGTCGTCCCGGCGCACGATGAGCGGATGGACGAAGATCGGCTCGACCCCGGCAACCGTTGCGCTCAGAAACACGGGTGTCTCTCGAGACAAAGAAAACCGATAGGTCCGCCGTCCGGCCTCGTCCGGTTCGCCCTCGGTCAAAGCCAGCGGGGATTCTGTGTAGCTGGCAACCAGCTCATAGAAATGGGCCGTAGAGAGCGGATCGAACCTGCTGAACTCCCGAAAGTAGGCGCGTGACCGTTGCGACTGCGTCGTAGCCACCACCATCACGGACTGACCGGCCACGACGGCCGAAAGCAACAGGCTACGGCGACTGATCCGCTGGGGTGGATCGCCGTCCGATTTTTCGGTCGTCTGGCTGAGCGGTGGCATGGAATTCGACCGGGGAAGCGCCTGCCGCATGGTTCGCATTCATCCCTGCGTTGCCGAACGTCCCACGGCGCGGCCCGAGTACATGGCATCGAATGAACGACGCGCTCGTACTGTTGTACGTCCTTTTGTCCGGATCGTCTCAGGTGTGCCGGCAGTTCCCCTCTCTATCAGCATCGGCGGAGTGCGTCGCCAGATCGAAATCTTGCGTGCGCCAGTCGCTCGGCGCCGCGTAGTACCATCGTTCCGGCCCAGACACTGCTGCTATGCTGTACCGGCCCGCCTGCGCTGACGACCTGTTGGAGGAGTTCCCTCGATGATCCGGTTCCGGCACTTCCGTCTTGCCCCCCTCCTGATCGCGCTTGCGCTCATTGCGAGCGCACTGCCCGGGGTCTTTCCGGTCCGCGCGCAAGAGGCGACCCCTGGAGCCGGCACTGCGGTCTCCGCGACGCCGGGCACGGTGGCCGAAGCCTCCCCAGTGGCGCCTCCCAGTGAGCCGTGGATTGCCTCCGATTTCGTCTCCGGACCCTGGCGCGTACAAGTCGTGACCGCCAAGCGAGCCAATGTCTTCCCCGAGTACGAGCTGGAAGCGCGCGACGACAAGGATTGGATCGTCGCCATCGTCGATATCACCAACTGGAGTGACGACGACGACACCCTCAACCCGCGCGATTTCGCGCTGGAGCTGCCGGGTGGCGACGAGCCGCGCGGGTTCGCGCGCCGCACCACCGAGCGCGTCGCCAAAGATCTCGATCTGGAACCGCAATCGGTCGATGACGGCGTGGAGATCGACGAGGGCGAAAACGCCCGGTTGGTGCTGGTATTCGAGCTGCCGATCGATGCCATCGATCCGAAGCTGTTTCTGGACGATGAATCGCTCTCGATTCAGGGCGCCATCGACGCCGGTCCGGCACTCGATGCGCTGCCGGACATGGCCGATCCGCCGGTCGCCACGCGCTATGAGCTGGGCGAGGTGACCAACGGGTTCACCTTGACGGTCGGCGAAGACGACACGGAAACCGTGCTTTCGTTCGTGGACGGCCCGTTGCCGGATGAGTGCTTCGGCGAGGAAGCCACCAGGCGGCTCAAGCGGCTCGCCACCGACCGCCTCTACGTCGAGGAGCTCGACGGCGCCACGCTGGTTTGGTCGGACGAGGAGGACGGCAGCCGCCGCCTGCTGAACTTCGAGCAGATCGAGGGCGGCTACGCGGCGGTGACGGACGATGTCAGCGGGCCGTTCGCGGTCTGGTTGAAAGACGCCGAGCAATCGTCGAAAGACCGGGGTGGCGCCATCTGGAAGAA
Organism: Thermomicrobiales bacterium; assembly: GCA_035708745.1. GTDB lineage: Bacteria > Chloroflexota > Chloroflexia > Thermomicrobiales > UBA6265 > JAMLHN01. Next base: position 9,416 of record DASTFJ010000223.1, read on the forward strand.
CTGCACCGGCCCCCACGGCGTGACCCGGGTGGAAACCCCGGAGCGCACCTCGCTCAAGATTGGCGATGGCAATGGCGGCACCATTCCATTCCATCCCTGGCTGGAATGGAATCCCGTGATCGTGACCCAGCCCGATGGCGGGGCCTGGGCCTTCTTCTGCGCTACCGCCGATTCCGGCGATCTCAAAGATAAGAAACTGGTCTACGCCAGCCACTACGATCCCACCCAGGGCAAATGGCTCGATGCCAGCGCGATGCCGCTCGGCGAGGTGCAGCTCGGTCCCTCGGCGGTGGTCGATAGTAAGGGCGTGGTGCATGTCGTCTATTCGGCCCGCGAGAAGGACGAGGAGGGCTTCTACAGCACCCTGCTCTATACCCATGAGGATGGGAAAGGAGGGTGGATCGAGCCGGTCGCCATTTCGCTCGATGCGCTCGCCGGACACCAGATTTCGGCCTCGCTGGCGATCGATGCCAACGATACCCTCTATGTTGCCTGGCAGGATCAGCGCGCCTTCAGCCCGTCCGCGCTGAGCTCGCCGGCCAATGCCGATATTTTCGTCAGCCAGCGCACGGAGAACGGCCTCTGGACTGTCCCGGTGCTGATCAACAACCACTACCCGACCTCGGCCGCCAGCCGGCCGCAGCTGGTGGTGGACGGCGACCGGTTGGTCGCCGTCTGGTCGGTCTATACCTCGGCCATGGGTCTCGACGCCGCGGCCCGGATGGAATGGTCGCAACGGCCGCTGGACAGCGAGCTCGATTGGACTGCCCCGCAAACCCTCACCAACGGGCGCGGCGATCTCTTCGGCGGGCGGCTGGTGGCGATGGCGGCCGACCCGACCGGCGGCGTGGTGCTCGCCTATGGGCGGGTCGGCGCCTCGGATACCTTCCTCTTCGCCAAACGACTCAAGCCCGGCGCGAACGAATGGGGGTCGGACACCCTGATCGCCTTCGGGGACAGCGGCACCTATCCGGCTATCGCCATCAACAACATCGGCACGGTCTATATCTCCTACAACGTCGGTGACGGCAACGTGGTCGATGTGGGGGCGACGGCCATCGGCTACCGCTCGGTCGAACCGGGACCGGAAACGATCGTGACCCAGGACGATCCGAACACCCAGGGCATCTCGGCGGTCGCCGTCGATCTGACCGGCAATCCCTGGTTCATCTACTTCGGGGAAGTGCCGGGGCAGGATCCGACCACGGTTGGCGTCATCCGCAATGCCAACGTGCCGGTGACGCCGCAATCGGCGTCGTAGAAAACGAACCAGATGGGCGAACGATGAAACCTCACATCACCGTTCTCACGCTTGGGGTGAGCGATCTGGACCGGTCACTCCAGTTCTACCGGGACGGGCTCGGTCTTGCAACGCAGGGGATCATCGGGACCGAATTCGAGCACGGCGCGGTGGCATTCTTCGACCTGCAAGCGGGTCTGAAGCTCGCCATCTGGCCGCGAGAAAGCATTGCGCACGATTCGGGACTGCCGGTCAGCCCGCCGAGTCCCACCGATTTCACGATCGGGCACAATGTCGCATCGCGCGAGGACGTGGACCAGGTGATGACGCAGGCTCGGCATGCGGGGGCAACGATCGTAAAGCCCGCGCATCCAACCTTCTGGGGTGGCTACGCCGGGTACTTCCAGGACCCGGACGGTCATGTCTGGGAAGTTGTCTGGAATCCCCAGCTCTCGGTCGATGATGACGCGTGACAATATGGGCGACAGCGGAGCGCAAGCTTTAGCTTCTGCACGCTCCGGATTCTGAGTCCAGAGACATTCGGAGCGAAAGGATTTCATGGCGGACATCGACAAAACCTGGCCATCTATCGAAACACCGGCGCTGCTGATCGATCTCGATGTGATGGAGGGCAATATCCAGCGCTGGCAGGCGGCGTTCGATGCGGCCGGCGTCGCCTTCCGGCCGCATATCAAGACGCACAAGTCGCCGGCCATCGCTGCCTGCCAGCTTGCCGCGGGCGCGGTGGGGCTGGCAGTCGCCAAGGTTGCCGAAGCCGAGGTCTTCGCCGCGGCGGGATTTCGCGATCTCTCGGTAGCCTATCCGGTTGTCGGCGTTTCGAAATGGCGACGGCTCGCCGAGCTTGCCCGCGCCTGCTCGATCTCGGTCAATGTCGACAGCGAGCTGGCCGCTCGGGGACTCAGCGACGCCGCGGTTGCCGCTGGCAGCGTGGTGGGCGTGCTGTTGGATATCAATATCGGCGGTAATCGGACCGGGGTGCCGCCGGCGGACGCGGAAGCACTGGGCCGGCTCGTCGTGTCGCTGCCCGGATTGCGGTTGGAAGGCATCACCGGGTATCGCTCGGCCACATTCCCGGGCGCTGCCGGCCGCAGCCCCGCCGAGGTGGGCCGCGAAGAGGGCGAGCTGCTGGTCCAGCTTGCCGCTCGGCTGCGTGCGGTTGGCCTGCCGATCCGCACGGTGGCTGCCGGTTCGACCCCGACGGCCCATGCGGCCGTGACCGTGCCCGGAATCACTGAGGTCCGGGCCGGCACCTATGTCTTTGGAGACCGGTACATGGCCGGGTTGGGGGCGCATTCCGAAGACGAGATCGCGCTAACTGTCCTTTGCACGGTGGCAAGCCGCCCGCTCCCGGAGCGCGCGACGATCGACGGGGGAACCAAGACCTTCTCGGGCGATATCCCCGGCGGTGCGCTCCCGGGATTGCAGGGATATGCCCGCGCGGTCGAGATCGATGCCTTCATCGAAGCCATGAACGAAGAGCATGGGATGCTTCGCCTGGCGCCCGGAGTGTCACCTCAAGTTGGGGACACATTGCGGCTCATTCCCAACCACGCCTGCACCACGGTCAATCTCTCCGACGAGCTGATCGGCATTCGGGATGGCCGCATCGTCTCGGTCTGGCCAATCGAGGCGCGCGGCAAGCGGACATAGGAATCTGTCACGCTCGACTGCCTGGCGGATGACAGCCGCCGATTTGCTCGGATTTGCGCCACTGTCGATCACGGCCGCGATACCAGCCTGATACACTATTTTCCAGAGACACGCGATTCCCCAAAAGCCGACAGAAGATGCAGGTCCGGAATCCCCCACTTTGGCGTTCCTTGCTCCGTCGCAAGAGGTCGCGTGTTCGAGTTGCGCCGGGTGTTCCAATGACAAATTTCCTCTGAGATCACGTCTCAAACCGCAAGATCGACCGCTTGCTTCCGTTGAACGACGGAGGCAAGGGGCGCATCTTGCTCCCCAGGAGAAGACGATGAACCGCCGAACCATGCTTTCTACCTCTGCCGCCTTTGCATTGAGCCCGATCATCGGATCCTCGATCGCAGGACCCACTGTGCGCGCAGCATCACTCGCGACGCCAGTCTCCGATCAACAAAATCCGCGCGCACGGGACTTGGGGGTGCCCTTCGAGGGAACTCCAGGACCACTCAATGCCATCACGGACGTCGCAGGTGTACGAGTTGAGCACCTCACCTTAATCGAAGGAGACGGAGTGTTGGAAGTCGGCGTCGGGCCGATCAGGACCGGTCTGACCGGCATTCTCCCACGAGCGGATTTGGCGCCGGTCTTCGGTTCCTGGGACACATTGAACGGCAGCGGTGAGATGACCGGTACGGAAGTCCTCGATGAATCGGGCTATCTCATTGGGCCAATTCAGATCACCAACACGCTGAGCGTCGGGATCGTTCGGGATTCGGTTACTTCCTGGGCATACGAGCACCTCGGTCCTGATCTCTCGTTGTTTGTCAGCGCGCCAGTTGTGGCCGAAACGTGGGACGGGTTGCTCAACGACATCAATGGCCACCACATCACGGCAGAACACGTCTTTACCGTACTCGATGCGCTTGCGCGAGACAGTGATGGCGCCGGCCTTCCGGTCACGGAGGGCAATGTCGGCGGCGGGACCGGCATGATTTGCCACGCGTTCAAGGGCGGCATCGGCACGGCATCCCGTAAGCTTGATGACGAAAATGGTGGGTTCACGGTAGGGGTGCTCGTTCAAGCTAACCATGGCACACGCGCGAATCTCACGATCGCGGGAGTGCCAGTCGGCATGGAGATCGCTGATCTTATGCCCGAATTCGGCGATCAGGCCCGCGAAAGCAGTGGCAAGACCAGCTCGATCATCGGCGTCGTCGCCACAGATGCCCCGCTGCTACCACACCAGCTCAAGCGACTGGCGAAGCGAATGGGCCTCGGCGTCGGCATTGTCGGCGGCCGGGGAGAGGATAATTCCGGCGACATCTTCCTCGCCTTTTCGACCGCCCACGGTCTCGATCTTGAGAATCTGGGAAACCCGAGTGTGGTCAGCGTCAATATGCTTCAGTTCTTTTTGACCGATCCGCTCCTGGAGGCCACCGTGCAGGCGACCGAAGAGGCGATTGTCAATGCGCTCGTGGCCGCTGAGACGATGACCGGACGCGATGGCAACACCGTCCATGCGCTTCCGCACGATCGACTGCAGGATGTTCTCCGCGCCTATAACCGATTGGCAAGTTGAACCAACTGCGGGCCATCTCGGTTTCGAGACTGCTATGAATCGAGACCGGCACGCTCACATAATCGTGCCGGTCTAGTCGGCCTTCGATGACGAAATATCCGGCAGCCCACATAATGGAATCACAATGCACTTCCACTCATGTGAGTCGCGGTATCGCGACATAGGGCGAGCGACATGCGGATCTTGATCGTTGGCGCAGGAGCGCTGGGCGGATTCTATGGAGCTCAGCTGGCGCGCGCTGGCAATGAGGTGACCGTGCTCGCCCGCGGCGCGGCCCTGGACGCGGTCCGGCAATCCGGATTGACGCTCGATTCGGCCCAATACGGCAGCTTCTCGCAACCGGTTACGGTCGTCTCCGATGGCGCCGCGGCCGGCGAGGTCGACCTGATCTTCTTCGCGGTCAAAGCCTATGATCTCGATACCGCTGCCGTGCAGATCGCTCCCCTGGTGCACAAGGGGGTCACCCTGCTGGCGGTGCAGAACGGCATCGAGCATCCGCATCAGCTGGCGGGCTATGTCGGGGCAGACGCGGTGCTGCCCGCGGTGGTCTACGTTTCCGCCACGGTCACCGCGCCCGGCGCCATCGCCCAGGTAGGCGGTTCTGGATTGTTGCAAATCGGGGATATCGGCCCATCCAACCCACACCGCCTGGAACGCATTGGAAACCTTTTCCGGGAAGCTGGGTTGCCGGTCGAAACCTATCCGGACCTCTGGCCGCAGCTCTGGCGTAAATTCGCCGCCATCTGCGCGATGAGCGGGGTTGCGTCCTTGACCCGGCTGACGCTGGCGCAAATGTTCGCGGTGCCGAAATCACGGCAGCTCTATCGCGATGCCATGAACGAGGTGGTCCAGGTCGCCCGGGCCCGCGGAGTCGATCTGCCCGCATCGACCGCCGATTCCCTGATGACCATGCTGGAAACCATGCCCGCCATGCCCGAGCGCGGCTCGATGGCCTATGACCTGCTGGCCGGCCGCCGCCTGGAGATCGAAACGCTCAACGGCAGCGTCGTCCGCCTCGGAGCGGAAGCTGGCGTTCCCACCCCGATCAATCAGGTCATCACCGCGGCGCTTCTCCCATACAAGGATGGACCGCCGGCGTAGCAACGCCCGACTCTGGTCCGTGACGAGTGGCGTCCGCCAGGCCCGCGGCAAACCATTCCGTTCACTCGTGCCACACTACGGGACATGAAGCTCACGCCAGCGGTGGAAGGGAATGTCGCCGCATTTGTCGGGTCGTGCCTGTTGGGCGGGGCTGTGGTTGCCACGCGCGAGGTGGTCGGCGACATCGCGCCGCTCGATCTGGCGTTTCTGCGCTATGCCCTGGGCGGCGTCTGTCTGGCGGCCTTCGTGCAGATCGTCCGGCCCGGCGCTTTACGTTTGCCACGGGTGGCGCTGCCGGCGGTCGCCGGTCTCGGTATGTTGATGTACGCCCTTTTTCCGTTTCTCTTCAACACCTCCCTGCGCTACACCACCGCTTCGCGCGGGGCGGTCATCATCGCGCTGTTGCCCCTGTTTACCGCGATCATCGGCGCCTTTGCGCGCAGCGAGCAGCTGCGGCCGCTGCAATGGCTCGGGGTCGCGCTTTCGATTTCCGGGGTAGCCGTGGTCTTCGCCGAAAGTGGATTGGGGTTCTCGGACGGTCGCAGGGTGCTCCTGGGAAATGCCCTCATGGTGGTGGTCGCGCTGATCGGGGCGGTCTACAGCGTCGGCGCGCGTCCCTACCTGATGCGATACGGTGCGCCGCCGGTGACGGCTGTCGCCATGCTGTCGGGCGCGGCGCTGCTGCTCATACCAGCGCTCTTGCGTGATGTGATCGGCCAGGTATCCCGTGCCGATGGCCAGACAAATGCATTGGTGCTCTATCTCGCCATTCCGGGCGGTGCGCTCGGCTTCTTCCTGGCATCCTTCGCGCTTTCGCGGCTCACCGCCACCCAGGCGAGCCTCTATATCAATCTCAACCCCATCGTCGCCACGGTGCTGGCCGCGGTATTGCTCGACGAGCCGCTCACCCGTTGGTTCGGTCTCGGGTTCGTGCTGGTCCTCGCGGGATTGCTCATGGCGAACCTGCCGAAACGAAGCAGGGCCCTACCAGCAGTCAGCAGCCAGCCCGGCTAACGACGAGGCACTGCGATCGGTCAAAATCACCCGCTATCATGCGGCTGGCATTCGCGCACTTCCGGGAGATTTCATCCATGACCCAGACCTTCTCCGATCAAGACCGCCACGTCGTCGACGCGATCGTGGCGGATCAGCTCACTGTCACCGGCACGCCGGCTGTGATCGCCGGAGTGTGGTTGCCCGACCGGGGAGCCTACGTGCAGACGTACGGAGTCGGCAATCGCGAAACCGGCGATCCGCCCACCGTGGACGATCATTTCCGGATTGCCAGCATCACCAAGACCTTCGTCGCGACGGTGCTGCTGCAGCTGGCTGATGACGGCGCGCTAGCGCTCGACGTACCCATCGGGCAATTCGATCTCGATTTCCCCCACAGCGCCGCGGCCACCTTGGCCGATCTGCTCGGGATGACCTCCGGGATCTTCGACTACACCCATGACGACGCGTTCGCCGCCAAATACAATGCCGATCCGCTGCTTCCCTTTACCCCGGACGATGCGCTGGCGATCGCCCGCCGGTTTCCGCCACTCTTCGCCCCCGGCACGGACATCAGCTATTGCGATACGAATACGGTCATCGCCGGGAAGATCGCCGAGCTGGCGACCGGCATCTCCATCGAGCAGTTGCTGCGCGACCGCATCCTGTCGCCGCTCGGGTTACGCGAGACCTCGTTTCCGACCGAGCCCGATATGCCGGAGCCGGTGCTGCGCGGCTATTCACAGCCGGAGGCGACCGCTCCGATCCGGGATGTCACCCGTTCGAATCCCGATGTTGCCTGGACTGCCGGAGCGATGATTTCGACCGTGCAAGACCTGTACGTCTGGGCGCGGGCGCTTGCCAGCGGATCGTTGCTCTCTGGCGCGATGCAGGAGAAACGGCTGCAAACGCGGCCACTCACTCCGGACCAGTCGGTGCGCTATGGGCTGGGGATCGCCAATATCTCCGGCTTTTTGGGACACAACGGCGGCATCGCCGGCTACAGCCTCATGATGCTGCACGATCCATCCGTCGACGCCACGGTCATAACAGCCGCCAATCTTTCCGGTCTGCACGGCGGGGCGGCCGACCCGATTGCCCTGCAGATCATCCAGCGGTTCTTTCCGGAGCGGTTCCCGAAAACGTGATCAGCCCGGCGCTATCCGCGCGCCGGAGACCGACCCGCTCACCGAGGCCACCTGCGTGCCGGCGGTGTCGAGCACGGTCAGCGTGAACGGGCCGTTCCACTCGGTTCCATCCGCGCCGACCGTCACGGTTGCGCTGATCGCGTGCGAACCGATCGGTGTGCCATTCTCATCCACTCCGAGCGTTTCGAATGCCAGCGCAATCTTGCCGTCGTTCTCATGCCAGCTCCCCACGGCGGTCGTGAAGAACTCCAGTTTGTGATTCGCGCCTGGCGGCGCGGGACTCGGCGTAGGAAACGCATTGAGCACGATGCCATCGCCCGAAAATGTCGTCAGGTTGACGAAGGGAGGCGGTCCGCCGGGAATCGTTACCGTCGTACGCCAGGCGCCAACGATCGCTGCATCCATAGACATGGGTCCTCCTGTTCGCTTTGGTTCGCTGCCTGCGGGCAGCATCGCACGATTCGATGCGGTGGGAAAATGCGTGCACAGCACGATCTGCTCAACCCGTCGCCGCCGTTCGGATGGATCGGCTCCCTGCAACGCACAGATGCCGTTCGACGCGTCTTTGGCCTTCGCGGTCACTTCCCCAGTATCCTGAACAGGAATCGGCGCTTAAGAACGCAGAGGGTTTGCCATGGATATGAAGTCGTCCCAAAAGACCATCATTCCGCTCGTCGTCGGAATCGCGATCCTGGTGATTTTGAAGCTGATCGGCATGAATTGGGCGCCGGCCATCATCTTGGGCGCAATCGTGGCGATCGTGCTGGCATTCCTCATGAACCGGCGAGCGAACGCTGAGGCGGGCGATACCGATGACGGCGCGACCTCGCAGGCGGATATCTCCGCCCTGCTCGCCACCGCAGATTCCGCGGTTTCCGGGTTCGTCTCCTCCTCCGACGAGATCGCCAATCCCTCGACAAAAGAGATCGCCGGCAAGATCGGCACGAGTATGCGGGGCATCCTGACCGAGCTGCAAAAACCCGAAAAGCAATCGGCGGCGCCAGTGGTGGTCGATAATCTGATCGAGCCGGCGCAATCGATCTTGACCGAATATCTCTTCCTGACCAAGAAGGCCATCGCCTCGACCACGCCGCGCTCCACTTCCATCGAGCAGAGCACCTTCCCGGCCATAGAGAACGCCAGCCGTCAAACCCTCTCCCTGCTACGGGAGCCGGGCAAGCCGGATATCACCAAGCTCACCCGCGCCTCCACCGTGCCCTTCGAGCAGACGGTCACCATACCGCCGGGTGGCATGACGCCGAGGGGTTCGCGCGAGATCAAGCCGAACGAGTAGGGATCGCCTTCTCCATCCGCACCGGGCAGGACGAGGAGTCCCTGCCCGACGTCCCATTCTGGGAGCGAGAAGGGGCTTTCGGCTGTCTGCTGCGACGGGATGGACGAAGATACGTCGCTACAACCGCTCTACATCCTTCGGGAAGAGCGCGTAGACGGTAGCATCGCAGCCTTTGATGCGCGCGGCCTGGCCAATGCGGATGTCACCCCGGGCGCTGACCAGCAGAAACGCTTCGGTGCGGGTCAGATCGAGCTTTTCCTGCAGGATGCCGGTGAGCTGATCGACTGCTTCCTCGACCGCAATCTCCAGGGTTTCCCCCTGACCGGTGGCGATCCAGTCGGTTTCGGTCTCCATCCAGGGACGGCTTGGCGCGGCGCCTTCGATCAGGTCGATGCGTACGGTGGTCTCACCGCGGATCTCCACCCCGGTGCCGCTCACTTCGCCGTCACCCATGGCGGCGTGGAGATCTCCAATGCCCAGAAGCGCGCCCGGCACATGCACCGGGAGATAGACGGTTGTGCCGATCGTATTGGCATTGAAATCCATATTGCTCCCCTGGGTGCCGGGGTGGGCGGTGTAGATCCGACCCTCCGACGGGGCCGTTCCCAACACCCCCACCATCGGCCGGGCCGGCAGGCGGACCTTCTCTCCAAAGATCAACGAGTCGCCTTCGGTGCGCACCATCAGCACCGAGTTCGGTTCGATATCCTTCTGAAGCGCGCCCGCGCCATTCAACGTGCGCACAAAGCCGAGTGGTCCGAGCTGAATATCGAGAATCGTGACCGCCAGCGCATCGCCTGGTTTGGCGCCATTGACAAAGATGGGGCCACCGGCGGGATTGACCTCCAGCGGATTGCGCGCCGCTATGAACGCATCCAGATCCTCGGCTCGGTTCAGCCGGTCGGTCGCCGTGTCGTGCGATTCGACGATCACGGTTTCGCCCGGGTCGATGGTCGACACCGGCGGAGTGGCGGCATCGAAGTGGTAGATCAGCTGATCGCGCGCGATTCGTTTCATGAAAGCTCCCTGC
>DASTFJ010000224.1:0-11227 GCA_035708745.1 Thermomicrobiales bacterium
CGGCGACCACACGTTCAAAGGCGCTGCGTTGGGCTGCGCTGAGGGGTTCAGACGCGGAAAATCCTGACGAACCTCCGGTTTTGGGAAAGAGGTTGTCGAGCGGGGGCCAGTAAAAAATGATCTCGTCAGTACCAATTTTTCGATAGGCGCCGACGTATTCATCGAACGCATCGATCGACGAGAGCGGATCGTCGATCGTGCGATAGACCAGCACTGTTCGCCGAATGCTGGAGGGATCGCGTCCTTCTTCCTCGCAAATGGCGTCCAGGCGATCGCTCAGACGCTTCGTGCTCGCCACAGCTTCTGCAAGCGGAATGCGCGCCCTTGGATCCTGGGCGGCAGGATAAGCCTGCCCACCCATTGTGTTCCATCCATCGGCGTACCGCGCGACCGTGCGCAAACCGCGTTCGCCATGGGCAGCAACGATCAGCGGCGGCCGCGGTCGCTGGATCGACTGCGTTACCTGCGCGTCTGCTACAAGATAATGTTGTCCCTCGAAATCAAGCCGCTCCCCACGCAGCAGCGCCGACAAGATTGCGGCCTGCTCTTCCAGCCGCTCTGCCCGTTCGCGTGGAGACCAATTTTCGAAGCCGACCGCTCGGTAGTTGTTCGACGGTCCCCCCGCTCCCAGTCCAATTTGGGCGCGACCCTGCGAAATATGGTCGACCGTGATGACCTGCGCGGCCAGCACCGCAGGATGACGAAACGGCGGCACGGTCACCATGGTGCCCAACCGAATGCGTTCGGTTTCAGCCGCCAGCGCACCGAGCACCGTCCACGCCTCGTAGTCGACATAGCTGGGCGTAAGGACATCATCATCGACCCAGGCGCTGTCGAACCCCATCGCTTCAGCTTCGCTGACACGCTGAGACAGCTCTCGGTACGGGCTTCGGCAGAAATTCATGACTCCGAAACGTAGCCCTGTCATGGAATTACCTCTACTCCAGGGCAATCGGCTTGGCACGAGGAGCGGGCTTCGCGCCCGACTACTGCCCTTCCATATCGATTTTTGGAATTCGTTGAATCATACGCCATGGCGTTCCGAACTCTTCTTCGGGCGGAGTGGTCAGGAACGCCTGCAAAAATCAACGGAACCCGAACTGGGTCCCGTCTTGGCGGCGTCCAGTCGCGCAATTGCCCTGACCGACTCGACGCCAGTGACGGAAGTTTGCCGGCGACGAATGACGGCGTAGTCATCGAGGATGCTTTTCAGCGATTCGAGATTCGTTCGGCGACAACACGTTCGAACGCGTGTTGCTGGGCCGACGTGAGGGGGATATCCGCTGGGCGACCGAGTGGTCCAATGGGGCCAGCTGTTGGCATGGTGTTCGACAGTGGGGGCCAGTAGAACATGATTTCGTCGATGCCGATCTCCTGATAGGCGCCGGTGAATTCGTCGAAGGCGTCGACCGATGAAAGTGGTTCGACCTGGGGCCGGTGGGAAAGGACGCTGCGGCGAATGGTGGCTGGATCGCGACCTTCCTCCGCGCAGATCTCGTCCAGCTGCTCGCTGAGCTGACGGGTGCGGTCGACCATTTCGGTCAGGGTGCGAGGCGCGTGCGGATCGTCGACGCCAGGGCCGGCCACGGCGACGAGCGTATTCCAGCCATCGGCATAGCGGGCAACGAGACGCAATCCACGTTTGCCGTGCGCGGCGACGATGAGGGGCGGCCGGGGTTGCTGGACTGGCGGGATGACCACTTCGATCCGGGATGTGTAGTACTCACCCGCGACATCGACCGATTCTCCGCGCAACATTTGCGCGAGGATGGCGACTTGCTCTCCCAGGCGGTCGATGCGTTCGCGGGGCGGCCAATTATCCGTGCCGACAGCCGCGTAGCTGGCCGGATCGCCCCCAGCGCCGACGCCCAGTTCGATGCGGCCGCTGGAGATGTGATCGACCGCCAGCACCTGCATGGCCAGCACGGCCGGATGGTAGAACTGCGGTGGAGTCACCAATGAGCCGAGACGGATTCGTTCGGTTTGCGCGGCGAGAGCGGGGAGCACGGTCCATGCATCGAAATCGGCATAGGTGGGGGTAAAGAGATCGTCATCGATCCAGGCGCTGTCGAAGCCCATCGCCTCGGCTTCGCGAATGTCGCGCGCGAGTTCGGCGTAGGGGATGCGGCAGAGTTTCATGATTCCGAAGTGCATTGGCTTCATCGTTTGCTCCCGGTTGCCGGCGGTCCAGTCGTTCGATCCTATGATCTCGCAGCCGACGTCTCTGTGAGATCGATCGACTTCCCCACAGCGCCACTTCGGCGAGAGAGCAACCTCCTCTCCCTTTCATTCTGAGCGAAGAATCTCTCCCCGTTGGGTTAGCCCAAAGCGCGTTCTCTATCGAACTTCCGGCTCGAAACCGGTTGATGGCAGCCAGTGTGACTTGTCGTTTCTGGAGGCGGGGCACGCCAGAGAGATTCTTCGCTTCGCTCAGAATGACAACGGGAATGGGCGTGCCGTCCAGGGAGCAAACCTCTCGATGGGTAGCAACGCAAGCAGATTCAAAATCACATGCCAAACGGGTTCGGTCGTGACCGAACCCGTTTGGCATGAAATCTCTTGCCTGGCCAGTTATCGCAGGGACGACTCGATGTCCGCGATGGAGGCTTCGAGGCGGTCGATCTCGGCATTGTTGTCGGCGATGCTCTCCTCCAGGGCCGAGATGGTGTCCTTGAGAATGTCCGCTTCGTCGCCGGAGGCAACTGCCAGATCGGCGCGGGCGGTCGCGAGCGCTTCCTGATTGGCGGCGACGCTGGCCTTGAGCCCATCGAGCTGTTCCTTGGATTTGAAGACCGCTTCGCGGATCTTGCCTTCCCAGGTGACCGCGCGGCGAGCGCCCTCGGCGGCCGCATTGACTTTGATATCGCCGAGCGCCTTGCGCATGCGCCGGTCGAGCTGATCCTGCCGGTCCTTGCGGATCGACGGAAGTGCGTCGTACTGGCTCTTGAGACGCTCGGCTTCTTCCTGCGCCGCCACGGAATCGCCGGTATAGCCAAGCGCCTCGATGGCGGAGACGATCTGCTCCTTGCCCCTGACCGCCTCGCGGGCTTCCTGCTCGCGTTTGGCCTGGGTTTCGAAGCGACGATCGAAGAATGAGTTCTGCGCGCCCCGGAACGAATCCCACAGCTTGTTGTCGAGATCGCGATTGCCGGCGGTGCCGACCGTGCGCCAGTCGGCCATCATCGACTTCATCTCTTCGAAGGTGGATTCCCAGTCTTCGGAGGTGGAAAGTTCCTTCGCCCGCGCGGCCAGCGCTTCCTTGCGGCTCTTGTTGTCTTCGTAGAAGGCGGCGCGGCGGTCGTAGAAGTGCTGTTGGGCTTCGCGGAACTGCTTCCAGAGTTCTTCGTCTTGCTGCCGGCCGGCGCTGCCGACCTTCTTCCATTCGGCGAAGAGATTACGCAGCGCCTCACTGGTGGCACGCCAATCGTCCGACGTGCTCAGCTCGTGCGCCTTGACGATCAGCTCCTGTTTCAGGGCGGCATTGGCGCCCCATTGCTCCTGGCGCTGCTCGAAATGCTGCGAGCGGCGCTGGTTGAAATACTCGCGCGCGCCGATGAACCGGGCCCAGAGGCTATCGTCCGATTCCTTGCCGGTCGCGCCAACTTGCTTCCATTCCTCGAAGAGGGCTTTATAGGCATCGCCGGTGACGCGCCAGTCGGTCGATTCCTTGATTTCCTCGGCGCGGGCGATGAGGGATTCCTTGGAGAGCTTCTTGCTCTCGATCTCTTCGACCAGCTTGGCTTCGAGTGCGCGAAGTCGGGCAAAAAGGGCGTCGAAATCGCCAAGCGCGTCGGCCTTGCCGGCGGTCGCCTTGAGCTTGCGGATGCGGCCAAGTACGCCGACCTTGTTCTTGGCGGTCTCGGAATCCGACTCGATCAGGTCGGCGTCTTTCACGAACTGGGCGAAGCTGCCTTCCAGCTCGGCGATCTGATTTTCCGGATTGTCGTACGCCTTGCCGACCACATGCCCGCGATAGTTCTCGGTCGTGTTTTGGTGGATCTTGCGGTTCTGGTCGATGAAGCCGAAGGCGAGAATCTCGACCGGCACCGGCGGCTCTTCCGGCTCGGCGGGTTCGACTGTCTCGTCAGCCTCCGCGTTGCGCTCCACGGCCGCGGCGATGATGGCATCGGCCGCCACGATCGGCTCCGAGGCGGCTTGCTCGACCACTGGCGCCTCTGTCTCGCCAACCGGTGCTTCGGCCTCGGTTTGGGCGGCGGGCGCCGAGGGAGTCTCGTCGGGCGCGATCTCGGCATCCGGCGCAATCGACTCCGGCGCCTCGGGCAGCTCGGCCTCGATCGCACCTGGGTCGGGGGCGGACTCCACAACCTCCGGTTCCGTCGTTTCGCCGGTAGACTCAGGTGTGTCGACCACGTCCTCGAGGTGGGCCGCCTGCTCCGCTTCGACGGCGGCCGCGGCGTCCTCGACCGGTTCAATTACATTGTCTTCGATTTGGTCGATCACAGTTTCTTCCATAGCGCTCACGCGAAACCTCCGATGCGTCGGGAGAGTTTAGCGGTTTTCCGCGCACGCGTGACGACGAATCCTCGAAAATCAACGTCCGAGGGCTCAATTTGGATGTATGAACCCAGTCGAGTCCTGAGTTCTGGGCCCGGAGCCCGGAGACGAGTGTCGTAGAAGGCGTCTCTGTCCTCGCGGGCCCAGGGTCAAGTGTCAAGAGTCCAGTGTTGACTGTTGACTGCTCCAAAGCGTTGCAGGACTCCGGACCCCGGACCCAACGTCACGCGTTCCAGGCCGTTTCGAGGAGCGAAAGATAGTCCGCCTCGTCCATCGAGCGGGCATTGCTGGCATTGGAAAGGTTCGCAACCGATGCGGACGCGATCCAGGGAAAGTCGTCTTCCTGAATACCCGGCAGCTCGCGGAACCGGGGAATGCCGATGGTGCGGCCGAGGTCGACCAGGAAGCGCGCCGCCTGCCCGGCGGCATAGTCCGGCTCGTCATCGTCGGTCGCGACGCCGAGCGCCACCGCCACATCGGCATGCCGCCGCGGATCGGCCGGCGCATCGTGCGCGAAGATCCAGGGCAGAAAGGTCGAGTTGGCGATACCGTGCGGTGTGTCATACCGACCGCCGAGCGCTTCGGCGATGCAATGCACCGCGGCGACATCGGCATTGCTGAAGGCCATACCCGCGATGGTGCTGCCCAGCATCATCTGCTCGCGAGCGGTGCGGTTCGCGCCGTCGGCCACCGCAATTGGCAGATTCGGGCCTATCAAGCGCATGGCCTGCAACGCCATGCCATCACTGAGGGGCGTGGCGCGATTACAGGTATACGCTTCGATCGCATGGGTGAGCGCGTCCATTCCCGTGGATGCCGTCAGCAGCGGCGGGAGCCCAAGCGTCAAGCCGGGATCGACGATCGCGATCTTCGGGGCGATCGACCAGTCGCGTACGGAAACCTTGATCTGCCGGGAGGTGTCGTTGATTACCGAGCTGCGGGTCACCTCGCTGCCGGTGCCCGAGGTGGTCGGCACCGCGATGAGCGGCAAGGGCGTCTCGACAAAGGCGCGTGGCGCCACCCAATCGAGCACGGTGCCCGCATTGGTCGCCAGCCCGGCCGCGGCTTTCGCCAGGTCGATGGGGCTGCCGCCACCCACGGCGACGATCGCCTCGGCGCCCGAATCCCGGGCCAGCTCCGCCGCGGCGAGGCACTCGTAATCGCGCGGATTCGGGCTGACCTGATCGTAGATGTCCCAAGTGAAGCCGGCTGCGGCCAGGGCGGTTTCGATCTGGCTCAGAATGCCGGCCGCGCGGATGCCGGGATCGGTCACCACCAGCACCCGCGAGACACCCAGCGACCGCGTCAGCGCACCCGTCTGCTCGGCGATGCCATAGCCGAAATTGATCGCCGGTGCGACGCGGAACGTGCCGGTCATTCTTCGGCGGTCTCCCAGGGATTGCCGATGAACGGCACGATCTTGGCATTGGCCGTGGCGGTCGGATCGACGATCGCGAACTGCTCGAAGGTATTGGTCAGCAGCTGGGGCGACACATCCTGAGCGGTTTGCTCACCGGCGGCCTGCGGTTGGCTGGCGATGGTCGATTGCCCGCTGGCGCCGCTCTCCAGCGGGATCGAGGCGCTCCCCGCCTCGAGCGTCAGCCCGGTCGCGTTCGCCGGTGGCACGAAGACCAGCACCACCGATGCGCGCTCACCGGAACCGATTTCGCGGGTGTCTTTGGTGCCGTTGCCGGTGGACATACCCAAATAGGCCGCCACCGCGCCGGTGGCGGAATCGAGATCGAGCTCGTCGCCTTCGGCTGTCTTGAGCTTGAACTGCGCCATATCGAGCGTGGCCAGATCGCTGCCGGCGTTCTTGACATCGACGGTCACGACCACCCATTCCTCGTTCTGCAACGGGCCGAGGGTCAGGTCGGGCAGCGATTCGCCGATCTGCACGTCGGATATCTCATAGTCGAGCGCGCCGGAGGACGCGGACGCGGCTTCGGCCGGCTCCTCGGTCGGCATGACCGACTCCGCCGGCTCGGTGGGGGCCGCGGTCGGCTCCGCCGGCGTATGGGTCGGCTGCTCGGCGGCTTCGGTTGGCTTCTGCTGCTCGGTCAGGGGGGTTTCGGTCGTGGCCGGGGGATCGATCACCGGAGCCTCGGTAGCGGCTGGTTCGGTGGAGGCGGCATTCACATCGGTGTTGGGCGGATCGCCCTCACCACCAACGCCAAGAGCCATCGCCGTCTGCTCGGCGGGCGCGTAGGTTGGCTCGGACTGGGTTGACGATGGCCCACCCTCGACGGTCTTGGTGCTGACAACCTCGTCGTTCGTCGAATCGGCAACCGCGGTCTTCGTGGGTGCGGTCGTTGGCTCCCTGGCCGCTTCTTCAGTCGGTGTTCCGGCGGGAAGCAGCGCAAGCGTCTGGATCTCGGGCGAGTTGTCCTGGAAACGGTCGCGCATCGAGGCATAGTCGGGCAGCACGCCGCCCTGCCACGCGGCCACCCCGGCGATCGCCAGGAAGAGCGCGGCGATGCGCATGGCCCAGGCGCGGCGATTGCGCCGGTCCTTGTTGTCCATACCGTCGAGCGGTTTCAGATTCCAGTCGTTTTGGCGAGGAATGACATTGGCGTCAGGATCGACCTGCGCGCCAGCCGCCAGCCGAGGCGCCCCCGACCAATCCGGCATCGGATCGGGTGGCGGCGCGATTGGCGGAAAATCGTCGTCATCGAGCGCCGCATACATCGGAAATGGCGGCAGGGAATCGACCGGCGCCGGGCTATGCTTGCGCTCGTACGGCGCGGGCCGGGCCGGAATGATCGGTTCCTCGTCCAGGAACATACTGGAGTCCCAGGTTGGGAACTCGGGTTCGTACCGTTCTCGCGGGGTCAGCACATCGACCAGTTCGGCAGCAGCCAGGCGACCTTCGCGGACGATCACCGTGAGCGATTCGGGCAACCGCTGCCCTGGGGTCAGCACTTGCAGGCCAACCGTGCCGGTGCGGCGCAGCGAGGCCGGAGCAGAGAGCCAGTCGTGCTTGATTTCGAGGGCAACCACACCGCCGCGCACCAGCGCCAACCGGTCGTTGGTGACGATCAGCAGCGCCGCCAGATCGGTGTCGCCCCCGGCGACCAGAATCTGGCCCTCCCAGAGGATCCCTTCGCTCTGAAGCTGACGCCAGGCGCTGCCGCGCGGGCGGCCTACGATGGGCAGATCGTCTGACATGGTTCGGTCCCTCTCGAGCGGTGCCAAACAGCGCGTACCAGCACACGCGCTGACGACGGGTTCTGGTTACCGGCGGACCGTGGGGGACGGGGACCGGTGCGAGCGGGACCTGTGACAGCCTGTGCCAAACAGGCATACGTACACAGTGTACGTACAGTCTATCACACCGTCGAAACCGGCTACGAGCGATCGAATTCCGGAGAAATTCAGGGAATACTGCGGTTTGCGGTGGGACGCGTTCCTGGTTGGCTGCGCCGGGCTGAAGCCGCGGCGCTAGACATCGGAAGTCCCGTTGGGACTGAGCCGGGTGTCTGCATTCTCAGGTTGAGACAGCCCTCCATGGCTGCTTTTCAGCAGCCAACGGCAGCCACTGAGGGCTGCAACTACGGATTGCAGGGGTTGCGCCTACGATTCGTTGGAAGCGACAGTGGCTGCGGCCATCGTTCCGGGGGCGCCCGGAATTGCGGTCGCTTCCGCACTCCGCCATACTCTCCAAAAGACCCCTTTTCGAACGGCCAGCACGGGAGGTTAATCGGATGCGCCGAGTTTCTGCAGCATTCGTTTGTTGTTTGACCCTATTGTCGGTTTGGGGTGCGCCGGGCATGCTGGCCCAGGACGCGTCGACCAGCTATATCGTCCAGATCCGGGCCGGTAGCTGTGCAGAGCCGGGGGATGGGATCGCGCAGCTCGACGATCTTGCGCTTCCCAGCGCCGCCTCGATCGGTGCGCAGGACGCCGCCGTCGCCGGCTCGGCCTATACGGTTGCCGCGGTTTCGCTCGATGCGCTGACCGGCACGGCAACCGCCATGTTCGTGCTGGATGCCACTTCGCACAGTGTGGTGGCATGCGGCGAGATCGGGGGCGAGATCGGCGCGGACGGCGCATTGTCGATCGGATTGCGACCGCAGAACGATTCCGGTTTCAGTGGGATCGCGTACCTGTCGCCCGCAGCGGGCAATCCGGCGCAAACCGGCATCTCGACCTTCCTCGCCAACACCGGTGGAACGAGCGGAAGCGAATCGTCGGCATCGCCTCCGATGGAGGCGCAGGCCTATTCCACGATGGTGAACAACCAGCTCACGGTGCTGGTCGGCAGCCTGCAACGCATCGACATGCTGTTCAACAATCCAAACCCGACCGATAGCGGCTGGCTCAGCCAGGTCTCAGGGGAGCTCTTCCTTTGGAAACTGCTCTACGGGCTGGCCGACGACGCCAATCCGCCGGCGGCATTCGCCGACTTCGACGAGCAATACCTCGGCGCGCTCGAGCTACTCGATAGCGCCGCGGACGACATCTCACAGGGATTGAAGACGAGCGACTCTTCGAAGCTCGATTCGGCCAGCACGAAAATTCAGGATGCGGTCCAGGAGCTTCGCGGGCTGAATCCCTCCAACGTCACGGGCACCCCGGAAGCGGGCACGCCGACGAGTTAGCACGTGGTTGCGGACGATTCGGATGAGGTCACGTGTCCAGGGTCAAGAGTCCAGAGACCTTTAGGTAAGCCGGCCACGCAACACCGGACTCTTGACTCTTGACCAAAAACTCCCTGGCAAACTGGCCCACGTATCGATCGCCAGCGCCTGAGCAATCCCTGTCGAGGCGAAGGGGCATTCCCCTGTGGTCAGCCGCGCCAATGCGAACCGCCGATGCGTAACCGAGCCATGCCAAACGAATTGGAATCGAAGGCTCGATGGACCGAAAACGCACCACACGGAAACGCGCAGGCAAGACCAACCACAGGGGAGTACCCCCAGACACACGAGACCCTTTCGACGCAGGCACAGAGCCCGCGCCCGCGGCATGTCGATCAGCCGGTCAAGGCAATGCGGAACTGCGGCTGGGGCGCGAAATAGACGATTTCGCTGGCCGATACGGCATCCGGTACGGTGAACCAGACCCACCCGCGCGAGCGTTCGCCCGGATTCAGATTCCGTGGGTTGGCGGTCGGTTCCATCCCGATGGCGCTTCCGCCCCGGTACTCGACCCCGTCCGCGCTGCGCAGGCGGATATCGATGGGGGTGAAGGCCAGGGGCTGATCGGAGTCGTTGATGATCTCGACTTCCGCCGCCGCAAAGCGCATACCGGCCGGCCGCTCCTGGGGCGCCTGGATCTCGCCGGCGTAGTCGTCCTGGTAGCCATGAAGCACGAAGCTCCAGTCCGGCGCGCCGGCCGTTCGATCCGCGGAGACAGCTGCGGGCGTCGCTTGCGCGGTCACCGCCTCCGCTCGTAGCGCGACGACGGCCAAACCAGCCGCCGCCGACCCAATGAGCTCCCGGCGTGTGGCGCGGGAGAACCGATGGTCCATGCTGTTCGAGCTCCTGAGAGAGGGCACATGCCCACGGTCGTTTCGTGTGAGCCGATTGGCGGCGTCCCGGGTGCCGGTTCGGGGAGAGAGGCCCCAGCCCCGTCCCGGGAGCGCGCCAATTCGTGGTTCATCGTTGGTGTACGCGCCAGCCTGGCTGGCGGATGGCGCCGCAGGTGGTCCAAGGCCGCGTCGTCCTGTCTTCGTTGCCTGCATTTCGGTTCGTGGCGCGATCCAGGGGGATCAGATTGCGACTCTCGAACCCGAACAGCGGCTCCTCGGACAGTTTCTGACGGGCCGGACGCCGGCGCGCCATCGCGTCATTCCATCGAATCAGGGGGCGGGAGTCGCCGCACTGTGCATGCACAAGGGGGAAGGTGTGCGCTTGGTGCGATGACGACTCCCTGACCTGACTCATCTCGAAGGTTTCCTCCCGATCATCGCGCCTGGCGATGACATCACAGTCGTCGAATTCGATCGTTCGTTTCATCGTTCGGGCGTTGCCGCCGGCTACTGCCGGGGCGCCTGGACCGGACGGGAGAGAGAGGGTTCCCGAACGGTCCAGAAAGGCGCCCACGAGCCTAGGACACGAGCTGCCGCCGGCTGTCGAGCCGGGTGGCGATGCCAGCGCCCAGGAGCGCCAGGGCCAGGAGCGCGAGCAGCTGCTGCGACTCAGAGCTGGAGATTCCGAAGAGACCGCCGCCGGTATTCGGAAGCGCGCTTACCTTCGGGCCGCCGGCCGAGCCGGACTTGACGCCATGTCCACCATTCGCCGAACCGTGACTGCCGCCCACCAGGTGGATGATCCGCTGAACCGTCGTGCTGCCGTAGCGGTAGACGATGGTCTTGGTGATCTTCTTGATGATGGTCGTGTGGTTCGCGGTCGTCGTGTTGTTCGTCACGGTGCTGGTGTTATTCGTGACGGTGCTGCTGTTGTTCGTGACGTTGTTGTTCGTGACGGTGCTGTTGTTCGTTGTGTTGTTCGTCGTGGTGTTCGTCGTGGTGTTGTTGGTGGTCGTGTTGTTCGTCACGTTGTTGTTCGTCACGTTGTTCGTGGTGTTGTTGGTGGTGTTGTTCACCGTGCTGTTGTTGATGGTCGTACCACCCGAGGTGTCGCCCGAGTCATCGTCTCCGGAATCGTTGTTCGAGTTGGTATTGGTGTTGGTGTTGTTGTTCGAATTGGTATTCGAGTTGGTGTTTCCGGAGTTGTTGCCCGAGTCGGTATTCCCGGAGTTCGTGTTC
>DASTFJ010000225.1:0-4341 GCA_035708745.1 Thermomicrobiales bacterium
AGCTTGTGGAGCCGGTAGCGCCGGCGCTTGTGGCTCGAGCGAACGCCCGCCCACTCCGCGTACTGCCGCATGGCGCAATGCCACTCGCCGGTTTCTCCATCGAGGCCGTCCGCCGCGCAGCATCCCGCGATCACCCGGCGATCGAAATCGGCGTTATAGACCACCACCGGCCGGTAGCGAAGCAGCGCAGCCAGCGCGGGATAGATCTCGCTCCAGACCGGCGCGCCAATCACATCGGCATCCACGATGCCATGCACTCTGGTCGTTTCAGGGGGAATCGGGGCTCGCGGCGCGATCAGCGTATCGATCAGCACATTGCCGTGCAGATCGACCACGCCCAGATCGATGATCTCTGCTGCGGAGCCCAGACCGGTCGTTTCGGTATCGAGAAAGATCGTATCCGGATTGGCTGTCCGCTCACGCGCCCAGCTCGCCACGCGAATCCGTTCCTTGCGTTGGGCGCTGGTCAGCGCCACCGCACGCATCACGAGCCTCCCGGCATAACCAGCGTCGCCATGGCGATCGTCATCAGTTGACCGACCGCCTGCAGATACCACATATCGACATCCTCGATCGTGTCCTTGGACTGGTTGATGAGAGGATCGCCATAGAGCACTGCGCCGGCCATGACGGCTGGTATGCCGAAATTATTCAGCTCGGTGTCGTCGGCCTTGATCTTGGCACTCATCGACGGCCAGACCGCAACCCCCAGTCCCCAGCGATCGTTGATATCGACCAGCAGATTGGAGAGGAACTGAGACGACTGGTTGGCATTCACATAGAGCTGATTCTGATCGAGCGCCGCTCCGACCGAATCGACATTGATCGCGCCAGCGTACGGCCGCGACTCGATCTCTTTGGCATTGTGCGCGAAGGCGTGCGCGCCCTGCATCGCGTATTCCTCACCATTGAAGAACGCGAAATGGACCGGGTATTGCAGGGTGTAGCCGGACAGCGCGCGCGCCGTCTCCAGCAGAATGCTGTCGCCAGAGGCATTGTCCAGGGCTCCGGGAGCCAGCGACGGATCCTTGGTATCGTCGGCGATCGAATCGAAATGCGCGGTCATCAGATAGATCTTGCTGGGGTCTTTGCCCGGAATCTCGCCCACGACATTCAACAACAACCGGCCGTTGTCGGCGATGAAATCCTCGTACCAGACATTCAGCCCGTAGCTGGCCAGCCGGCGGTAGAGATATTCGGCCGCCTGGACATTCCCCGCCTGTGAATATTCGCGACTGCCGAGCTGCCCTTCGGCCGCGCCCATCGATTGCAGATCCGAAACGCGCTGCTTGAGCTGCCCGACGCTGATGCTCTCGGCCACCACGCCCGGATCCGTGATCTCGGGTTTGTCGGTGTTTGCGGCAATCACCGGCAGCAGGGGCGGCAGCTTTTCGATCGAGATCCCCCGATCGACCAGATCGAGCACATACGGCGGCGGTCCGGGAATATCGACCAGGAACTGGTTCTCGATCCCGTCGACAATGGTGCCCAGACCGTCCAGCGCCGAGCGGTCGACGCCATCCGGCAGGCGCAGCACATAGAGCCGCGACCCATCGGTCACACCTTCGACGAGCGTGAAATCGCGCTCCTCGCTCTCGAGCTGGGCGAGCATGCGGTTATCGACGCTGACCCAGGACGTGTCGCCATGCTCGTAGGTCGGCTTGGCATTGAATTCGGACAGAAAGGCAGTCGTCTCCTCACCGGACGACATGCGAGCCAGACACAGGGGGTTGCAGACGCCGGCCAGCTGGGTGGGCCCCGCCGTCGGTGTGTCCTCTGGCGGAAACGTCGCGGTGGGAAGCGAGGTGGGCGGCGGGGCCGTGGCATCGAGATCGAAGATCTCGGACGGCGTGCTGGTGAGCCCGAGTGCAACTTCGGTTGGTGGTTTCGACTCGCCCCGAAAGATCCAGACGGCGCCCGCGATCACGAGGATGGCGAAGATTCCAGCCGCCGCGGCCAGATGCCAACCAGCCAAGCCCGGGCCTGCCGATTTCCGGGCGGCCGAAGGCGGCACCTTCCCAGGTGCCGGTCTGTCCCTCGTCGAACCAGACGATCGGGCAGATAAGGGTTTCTTGCGCGGGGGCACCTTGCCGGGGGGCGGAACCTTGCCCGGCGGCATGCGCTCAGACACGACGGTCTCCCACGAGCCTAGAATGCGGCACGCATATGCGCGCGGCAGGAGCAGGTCGTAGCACTACCGTCGATGTCCCAGGAAGGAGCCCCATCGGCCGATCGGGGTGTGATAGCGCGGAACGCCACCCTGGCGCTCGGTCTGCTGGCGTTGGTTGCTTTCAATCTGCGCACCGGTCTGATCGGGGTCGGTCCGATTCTGCCCGACGTGACAAACGATCTGCATCTCTCTCACACGCAGGGGAGCATGCTCGTGGCACTCCCCACTGCAATGATGGGTCTCGCCGCGTTGCCCGGGGGGCGGCTGGTCGACCGCTTCGGCGCACGCGCCATCATCACGGTCGGTCTCGCGCTGGTCGCCATCGCCGGTGGACTCCGGGCAACAGCGAGCATCTTTCCGGTGCTCGTGCTGCTGACCACCCTCTTCGGTATCGGTATCGGTATAGCACAGCCGGGCCTTCCGCGGCTCGGTCTGGCGCTCTTTCCGAAGAACGCGGGGCTCGCCACCGGCGTATACGCTGGAGGGTTCTTTTCCGGTTCGGTGGTAGCGGCGTTCGTAACTCCGCTCCTGCTGAGTCTGTCCGACGGCTCGGCTCGCTGGCGGCTGCCCCTGGCAGTTTGGGGGGTGCTGGCCGTGGCCGGGTGGGTGGCCTGGGTATTGGGCCTGCGCTTCTGGTCGATTCCGGTACTCCGGCCGTCCACAGTTTCGAACGAAGAAGAGACCGAGGCGGCGGCATGGAATCCCTGGCTCGACCGCAAGGCGTGGATCGTCACGCTCATTTTTTCGGGACAGGGCCTGGCCTATTACCTGCTGCTCGCCTGGCTTCCCTCGATCTATGAGGATGATGGTCTCAGCGGCCACACACCGGGCATTCTCTTCGCGATCTATAACGTCTCGACCTTTCCCGCGATGGTGGGCTTGCCGTTGATTTCCGACCGGCTCGGCTCGCGGAAGGTACCGACGCTGGTCGCGGCGAGCTCGCTTCTGATCGGAGCGCTCGGGCTGGTCCTGTTCGCGACCACGCCGTATCTGCTCTGGATCTGGCCGGTTTTCTGCGGATTCGGGGTGGCGGGGCTCTTCGGCATGGGCATGCTCATGCCGGTCGATGTGGCGCCGGCCGGCAAAACCGGTTCCGCGGCCGGCATGGTGCTCTGCGTCGGCTATCTGGCCTCCGCTGCCGGGCCAGTGATCGGCGGCGTGATCAAGGATGCGACCGGCTCGTTCGAGCGAGCGCTTCTCTTGCTCCCCATATTGGCAATCGCCATGATCGCAATCGCGTTCTTCGCGCCTCGGCCCTTCGAGTCACGCAACGTAATCTGACTCTCGCCCGGGACTAGGCCCAAGAGCGTCCGGCAATAGGATGGGGAGTTGCATGTCCTCATACGTAGTTGCAGCCCTCTGTGGCTGCTTTTTGGCAACAACGGCAGCCACTGGGGGCTGCAACTACGGTTGTGGGAGGTTTCCTAATGCCGGACGCTCTTAGAGAACAACTCCTCCAGCGGCATAAGAAATCCCGGAACCAACGAACCCGGGTCGAGCACACCGCTCCGCTCGAGCGTGGCGATCAATCGGCCGTACGCATGAACCGTTGCGGTGCGTTCAAGGGAATCGATCCACCAGAGGAGGGGAACGCCAACGCGGTCAAAGGTTTCTCGCTTCCGCTGAATATGATCCGGATCGTCTGTCGCTGACGCGACCTCGACGATGAGATTCGGGACCAGCGCGAGATAGTCATCTTCGTCTATCTGTTCCGGGACGCACGCTTTTTCGACAAAGGCAATGTCAGGCGCGACAACCGTATCTGGATTCGTCTCGATCGTGAATCCTGGATCGCCGAACAACACCATGCCGAGATCATGTTCCTTGACATGCCGATACAGCGAGAACGCAAGATATTGGGTGAATTGGTTCGACCAAGGCGTGACATAGGGAACCCAGACGAGTTCTCCCTGGAACAACTCGTAGTGCGCATCGCTGCCCATGTTGAGCAAGTCCCTGGCGGTTGTGAGCCGTCGAGCGACCATCCTGATTACTCCAGTCCGCCCCAAATATCCCCGACCACAAAGCCCTCAGGGAAAGGATCGGACGGATCGACCAGGTACGTCGAGAGGCCGTAGATCCACGCCTGGCCGGTAATGGTCGGCACGACCGCTGGATACGGCCCGACCTGGGTTTCGGCGATCAGCCGCCCGGTGAAGCTCGTGCCCATG
>DASTFJ010000226.1:0-14171 GCA_035708745.1 Thermomicrobiales bacterium
GTCACCCAGCGATCTCCAATCGCCCAGGTGATTGCAGGTCGCCAGTGGTCCCATTCCTTGATTTCTGCTTCCGCACTGATGGCACGGATTCGTTCAAAGAGCTCTTCCGTGGACAGACTCAACATTCCACTACCCTCAATAGCCGCGTAATTCCCTCGAATTATCATCCCCCACTCCGAATCCTCCGGCTCTCCTCACTCACCCGCACGATCGTCTTCGCCATCTCGCTCGGATCGTCGATCTCCATCAATGCCCGATGCAAGCTCAGCCGCAATCCTCCCAATTCCACCCCCAGCTCTGCATTCCGCCGCCGTTCCTCCTCCAACTCCTTGAGCTCGCTCGAAAACAACACCGGATACCGCCCACTCTCTAACTTCCGCATGAACCGGATTTCCGCCCGTCGTCGCAACTTGGGATCCGTCACCTCCGCCAGTTTCTCTAGCTCCCGCAGCAAATCCCGCAATTCTCGTCGCGCCGCCTTGCCCACCGCGCTCTGCGCATGGACGAAACAATGGAGCGACCCGCGTTTGGCTCGCTTGTCGCATCCTTCGGTCGCGCAGAGCCGTTCCTCGATCTGCCCTCGTCGTCCGCGTCGTGACATCTCCGCACTCCGTTGTCGTGCACAGGTCGGTCTTGACAGGATACGAACAAATGTTCTATCATGCAAGTAAGCGGCACACCGGCGGATCGGTGCGGGCCTGGGCAGCGCCTCACTCCATCCGCCAGGTGCCAGCCCCTCCCCCGCTGGACAGGTCAGCGATCTCCCCTCCAGAGAGATCCCGCTCCTGCGTTCTGCCCGGTCGACCAGGGTCCCGGCGCTTCCATAGGTAATCGGTAACCAGTACCTGGTAACCAGTTGCCAGGTACTGGTTACCAGTTGCTCGTTCCGGAAGCGTGTTTCGAGGTCGATCCCGCCGGTGCAACCCAGGCGTCGTTCGCAAAAAAAACGAATGCGTCCCCGTTTTCCAGCTACCCCCTGCGCCCCCAGCGTGCTCCTCGCTCCCCAGAGGGAGAGGAGACGGGAGTGAGGCGATCCGGCAGCCTACGATCAGGTCGTAGCCCGGCACGAATTCCCAGATGTGACTGTTCTTTGTTGGGTCTCTACCCCACGTGGATGGCGGGGCGGCGTTTGGGGTTGGGTTCGGCTTTGCGCAGGATTTCGTGGGTGAGGGGGGCGATGTCGCCTTCGCCGAAGAAGATGAAGCGGGCGAGGTATTTGAGCGGGTTGCCCTCGGTCCAGCCGAAATAGACGTGGGGCCGGCATCCGGTATTGTCCCGGATCGCCAGCAGCACCGCCGCGATGGCATTCGGGATCGATGTGCCGACGACCCGCAGCACCTTGAAATGCCCGACTTCCTGACCGATGACCCGAATGGACGATGCGAATTCGGAGGCGTCTTTTACCGTGACTTCGAGAAAGAGCACCGGCGCGCCACTTGGAATATTGCTGGCTTCCCGCTCCTCGCGTTCTTTGACCAGATACTCGCGAGAGGTTCGCTCGTCCGGATGGTTGGCGATGATGCGCAGATCGCCATTGTGATCGCAGGCTTCGAGAAAGCGGAGCGCGGTGGCGTCGAAGGTGACGCTCGAGGCGCGGAGCTCGGTGGAACGGAGCGAGCGCGACAGGAGCGAGACCACGACGATGGCGGCGATGAACAACAGGGCGATTTGCAATCCTTCCGGATCGGCGATGATCGTGACCACGGTGGTATAGATGAAGATCAGGGCGACGATACTGAAATAGATGAAGGAGCGTCGTTTGCGCTTGTGACGGGCGGACAGCATGACCGCGATCGAGGCGGTGGTAATGACCGTCAGCACGCCGGTGGCATACGCGCCCGCCTGGGCATCGACATCGGCCTTGAATGCCAGGGTGACGAGAAAGCAGATGACCATGAACACCAGCACGAGCGGGCGGCGGGCTCGGGCCCAACCGGGAGCCATGCCATAGCGCGGCAGGAAGCGGGGCACGATATTGAGCAAACCGGCCAGCGCGGAGGCGCCCGCAAACCAGAGAATGGTGATGGTGCTGATGTCGTAGATGGTGCCCGCGGTATCGCCCAGCAGCTGGTGGGCCAGGTAGGCCAGCGCGCGGCCGTTCGCCGCGCCGCCCTCTTCGAAGGCGGCGGGCGGAATCAGCACGGTGGTCACCACGCTGCTGAGAATGAGCAACACGCTCATGATGAGCGCGGCCGTCGTCAGCAGTTTGTGCGTATTGCGAATGCGGCCCACCGGGTTTTTCGGGGTGTCATCGGGATCGCCCTTGACCTGGGGCATCACCAGCACGCCGGTTTCGAAGCCGGATAACCCCAGGGCGAGCTTCGGGAAGAGCAGGAGCGCGGCGCCGATCATGAGCAGCGGGTTGCCGCCGTGGTCGCTATCGAGCTCCAATCGCCAGTCGTGCAGGTAATGGGGATTTTGCGCGATTTCCAGCAGCGACGCGCCGATGACGACGACATTCAAGGCGAGATAGACGGCCACCAGGCCAACCGCGATGCCGATGGCCTCGCTGAATCCGCGCAGAAAGACCACACCCAGCAAGCCGATCAGCACGATGGTGATCGGGACTTCCGCGCCCTGCAAGAAGCGGGTGAAGGGGTTTTCGGCGATGTGCGCGGTGGCATCGGCGGCCGAAAGGGTGATCGTGACGATGAAGCCGGTCGCCATGAAGCCGATGAGGCAGAGGACCAGGAGCTTGCCTTGCCACCAGCTCAGCAAGCGTTCGAGCATGGAGATCGATCCGTCTCCATGGGGGCTGGCCGTGGCGACCCATTTGTACATGGGCAGCGCGCCGAACAGAGTCACCAGGACCAGGATCAAGGTGGCGATGGGAGCCAGCGCTCCCGCGGCCAGCGCCGCGATACCGGGTTGGTACCCAAGGGTGGAGAAGTAGTCGACGCCGGTCAGGCACATGACCTGCCACCACGGGTGCTTGTGACTCCCCTTGTCATGCTCCAGGTAGCTCTCGGTTTCCTGCGGAGCTGAATCGTCCAGCAACCAGGATTTGAGTCGGGAATTTGGATGGGAAAGGCGAGGATTCGGTACGGTGGTAGAAGCAGCCATACGCTTCGTCGAGCAACTCCCGGCCCGCCGCGGCAAGGCGGCAAAGGTCCGTGAAACCGGTGGGTCGAACAGGGTGATGCACCGGCGCACGGCAGTATGGCCGAAAATTCCGAGTCCGACCGAAACGAACAGGTTGGGTATCGCGTGATCGCGCTTGGCTCATGCCGGTCGCGCATATTCCGCCGAGGCGGCATGACCTGTAGGATGGGATCGACGACCCGTCCAGCTCAGGAGGATGCGAATGGACCGCACGACCGGGTTGACACTCAGCGAGGATGTGCCGTTTGGCGAGGCGGATGGCGCGCCGTTGCTGCTCGATCTGCTGGCGCCCAGTCCGCGCCCGCGGGGCCGATTGCCGGCGGTCGTCTGGATTCATGGCGGCGGCTGGGAATCGGGGGACAAGCGAGGCGGATTTTCGGAGGCATGCGGCCCAATGCTGGCGCAAGCGGGATACGCGGTTCTCAGTGTGAATTACCGGTTGAGCGATGCGGCGCTCTTCCCTGCGCAACTGCACGATGTGAAGGCGGCCGTCCGCTGGGTACGGGCGAATGCCGATGAGCTGGCGGTCGACCCCGATCGGATCGGCGTCTGGGGGCACTCCGCGGGCGGGCATCTCGCGGCGCTGGTGGGAACCACGGGCGACCGGCCGGAGCTGGAGGGCGCGAGCGGATCCGCGGGGGTGTCGAGCCGGGTGCAGGCGGTCATCGCGCTTTCGCCGCCAACCGACTTTCTCGAGATCCCGGATGACTGGCCGTTCGTGGAACCCCGGCGCGCGACCGAGAAGCTGGTCGGCGGTCCGCTGGAGGAGCGCGCCGAGCTGGTGCGGATGGCGAATCCGATCGCGCACATCCGCCCGGACGCGCCGCCGTTCCTGATCGTCCATGGAGCGGCCGACGGGGTAGTGCCAGTGGAACAGGGATTGGCGCTCCATGACGCGCTGGCAGCGGCCGGGGTCGACACGCGGATCGAGGTGCTCCCCGATGCCGATCACTGGTTTGCGTCGGCATCGCGGGGAGTTACCACCGCGGACGAATTGCTTCGGATCGGGCAGGAAGCGATTGCGTTCTTCGACCGGTATCTGCAGGAATGAGAGGCGAAACGGTCCCCAATTGCCTCCTCCCGTCCCCTCACGATCGTTGCACGATCGAGGGCTGCGCCCTAATGTGGAAGCGCAACTGGCAGCACGATCGGCGTTTTCGAGCTGCCGATCCACCACACGGGAGGTGAACCCATGATCCCAACCATGCCATTTGGCCGAACCGGGCACGAGAGCACGCGGGTGATTTTCGGCGCGGCGGCATTCAGCGATGTGCCGCAGGAGGTGGCCGACCGGACGATGGAGCAGGTGATCGGGTGGGGCATCAACCACATCGATACAGCGGCCAGCTATGGCGAGGCGGAGCGGCGGCTCGGGCCGTGGATGCCGGAATATCGCGACCGGTTCTTTTTGGCGACCAAGACCGGCGAACGCGAAGCCAGGCCGGCCTATGACGAGATCAAGCGGTCGCTGGAGCGGTTGCAGACCGATCGGGTCGATCTGATCCAGCTGCACAATCTGGTCGATGAGACCGAATGGGAAACGGCGATGGGCCCGGGTGGCGCGCTGGAAGCGGCCGTGCGGGCAAGAGAAGAGGGGCTGGCGCGGTTCATTGGCGTGACCGGCCACGGGGTGACGGTGGCGCGGATGCACCTGCGCTCGCTGGGCCTGTTCGATTTCGATGCGGTGCTGCTTCCGTACAGCTCCATGCTGATGCAGAGCCCGCAGTATGCGGCCGATTTCGAGGAGCTGGCGCGGGTTTGCGCCGAACGGAATGTGGCGATGCAGACGATCAAGTCGATCACGCGGGCGCCGTGGGGCGAGGCTGCGCCGACGACGAGCACCTGGTATGCGCCCTTGACCGATCAGGTGTCGATCGATCTGGCCGTGCACTGGGTGTTGGGGAATCCCCAGGTCTTTCTCAACACTGCCAGCGATGTGCATCTGCTGCCGAAGATCGTCGATGCGGCCGAACGGTTCGAGACGCGGCCGTCGGATGGGGAGATGGACGGATTGGTGCGGGCGCAGTCGATGGAGCCGCTGTTCGTTTAGCCTGGATCGATCAGCGTAGTGGAGCCTCTGCCTCACACCACATAGCTGCAGCCCTCTGTGGCTGCCCATTGCTCGAGACGGCAGCCCCAGAGGGCGGCAGCTACGATCCGGCGGACCCCAGTCGGGCGCCCCCGGCCGCTCTAGCAGTGACCGAAGCCGCCGCAGGTGTCGGTGAAGCAGATGTCGAACTGGCAATTGGGGAGCTGCTGGCAGAGCTGGTCGTAATACCCGTCGTCATGCTCGCAGGGGCGGCAGCGGGCCTCGCCCCAGTTGTAACAGCGGCCATAGGGACCACCCGGAATTTCGCCGACGTAGACCCGGTTGTACCAGGCGTCCCACTTGTAGCAGCCGGAGAGATCCGAGCAATCGTCGATGAAGAGACTGACGTTGGTGAACTCCGCGGGAAGCTGATCGTCGTCGGCCTGGGGAACCCATTCTTCGAGCGCTTCCCCCTGATACGCATTGAGCACGATGGCTTCATAGGTCAGGAACTCTTCGCCGTTGTCGCCAAAGGTGCGGGTATAGATGGGGTTGAAAAGCTCGACCACCAGCACGTCGCGCTCGCCTTCCGGCGTGGTGACGACGATGGCGGCGTTCGGCGGCTCGACGGGCGTGAATCCTAGCGCGTCCAGAAACTGGCCGGTTTCCACGGTGCCGACGATGCGGTCGGGCCGGTCGGAGAAGTAGAGCGTTTGCTCGCCGGTGCCGGAGAGGGTGAGGAGATAGACGCCTTCCTCGTCCGGTTTCGGCGCCCAGGTGCCGGCGTCGGCCAGTTGCACGAAGAGGAAGGTGGGGTGTTCGGTGACCTGCGCTTCCGGGGTGGCGTCCTGGGCGATGGCTGGAGTGGTGCGGGCCAGCCCCGCGGCCGCCACGCTGGCCGCACCCATGGCGAGCGCTCGCCGGCGGGTGAGCTTTGCGCCAAGGGACATGGTCAAGCGGTCGAATCGGGCAGTGTCCATCGGTGGTTTACCTCATTTTTTCGTATGGAAACGGGTTGGCTCGCACGATTGCTGAAACAGGGGCACGTTCTGATGTTCGATTCTGGGTAGTAATGAGGGAAGAGCTTCTTCACTTCGTTCAGAATGACAGACTCCTCATGACCGCGCCCTAGTCGGCGATGCAGCTTCCCTCGCAGGCCGGGTAATACTCATTGCAGCGGGCATGCAGGGTGGCCAGGTTGTTGCCGCTACAGGGCACGCAGGTTCCCGGCTCGAATCCGGGACAGCGCATGAGGTTGGGGGTCGACGGCACGCCGCCGATCTTGAGGCCGCGCGATCCATCCGGCTCGACCAGATAGCAGCCGGAAAAGCCCCAGCAGCCGTTGTCGATGAAGAGTGAGACCTGCCCGAACTCCGTGGGGAGCTGGTCGTCGTCGACGTCGGAGATCCATTCCTCCAGTCCGGTGCCCCTGTACGCCTTGAGGACCCGGGCTTCGTAGGTCAGCACCGCCACATCGTCCTCATCGCTGGCCAGGGTGTAGACGGGGTCGATCAGCTCGACCACGAGCACATCGCGCCCGCCTGTGGGCGTGGTGACTTCCACGGCGGCGTTCGGCGGGTTCTCCGGGGTGAAGCCAAGCGAATCCAGCAGATCCTGGGTGGGTATGGTGGCGACGAACCGGTCGGGCGCCATGGTGAAGGAGAGGGTTTGCTCGCCGGGATCGAAGAGGGTAAGAAGGAAGGCGCCCGGCTCATCGGGTTTTGGAGTCCAGGCGCCGCTATCGGCCAGTTGGACGTAAATCGTCGTTGGAGTCGATGTTTGCGCTGCCGGGGTGGCGTTCTGCGCGAATATCGAGCGTGGCCGTCCGAACAGGGCGAATGAGGACAAACCGGCGATTCCGCCGGCCAGCACTCCCCGCCGCGATTGCCGCGCGCCAAGGCCCCTGGTGAGTCGATCGAAGCGGGAAGCGTCCATCATGGTGCCTCGCGAAGCAGCGTGTGTCGAGAACGAAGCTCGGAACGTTTCGAGATTTGCCGCAGTGTAGCTGACCCATCGATGTTGGGTGAGCCGAACGAGGGCTGGCGCGCAGGGTTCCGCGAGCGTTGCTGGTTGCTCTACCATCCAGCGACGGCTGACGGTCGGCGAACCCGAGCGGACCGGCTGGCGACGGAGGACGTGTGGAGCTGCAAATTCCGATTCTGCTGGGGGCCATCGCGATCGTGGTGGTGACCTTTTCCTCGCGGCGGTTGGGCGCCCCAGCGCCGTTGCTGCTGGTGCTGGTGGGAGTGCTGGTCAGCTTTCTGCCGTGGGTGGGCGAGGTAAAGGTCGAGCCGGAGCTGGTGCTGGCCGGCATCCTGCCACCGCTGCTCTATTCCGGCGCGGTCAATATCCCGGCGATGGGGTTCCGGCGCGATTTCCGGCCGATTGCCGGGTTGTCGGTGCTGCTGGTCATTCTGACGTCGATCGGGGTTGGCCTGCTCTTTGCCTGGATCGTGCCGGGGATCGGGCTGCCCACCGGAATCGCGCTGGCGGCGATCGTCAGCCCGACCGATGCGGTGGCGACCACGCTGGTGCGGCGGGTGGGCGCGCCGGAACGGGTGGTGACGGTGCTGGAAGGCGAGAGCCTGCTGAACGATGCCTCGGCGCTGGTGATCCTGCGCTCGGCGGTGGCGGCGATTGCGGGGAGTGTGTCGTTTGGTTGGATCGCGCTCGATTTCGTGTGGGCGGTCGTGGCGGCGGTGGTCATCGGATTTGCGGTCGGGCAGATCAGTCTGCGGTTGCGGTCGCACCTGCACGATCCGGTGTTGAACACGGCGGTGTCGTTCGTGATTCCGTTCGTTGCCTATCTGCCCGCGGAGCATCTGGGGGCGTCGGGATTGGTGGCGGCGGTGCTGGCGGGACTCGTCTTCGGGCAATTCGCGCCGGCTTTTCTGACCCCGCAGGAGCGCCGGTCGGAAGAAGCCAACTGGCGCACGGTGGAGTTTCTGCTGGAGGGGAGCATCTTTCTGCTGATGGGATTGGAGCTTTCCGGGTTGCTGGCGGATGTGCGGGACGAGGGCGACAGTCTGGCACGGGCGCTCTGGCTGGGCGCGGTCGGGCTGTTGGCGGTGCTGGCCGTCCGGGCGATCTATCTCTCCGGGTTGATTCTGGGGCAACGACGGGAGCGGGCGGATCTTCCCGGGCAGCGAGAGCAGCTGGTATCGACCCGGCAACGACTCGACACCGAAGAACGCCCCTGGAGCGCCACCGCGGAGCTGAAGGGGATCCCGCGGGCCATTGCGTCGAAGCACAACGGGCGAGCGGTGACCCCGGAGCTCTTCGAGCAGCAACGAACCCGAGTGCGCCGCTATTTCGATATGCGGATCGCCGATCTCGATTATCTGATCGCCGAGCCGATCGGTAAGCGGGAAGGCGCCTTGCTGGTCTGGGCGGGGATGCGCGGCGCGGTCACGCTGGCGGCGGCGCAATCGCTGCCGCGCGATACCCCGCAGCGCGATCTGCTGGTGCTGATCGCGTTCGTGGTGGCGGCGGGGAGCCTGCTGATCCAGGGTGGGACGTTGCCCTGGCTGACGCGACGGCTTGGCGTGACTGCCTCGAAGGGCGATGGTTCCGAACGCGCCGAGCGGCGCGCGCTGGCGCAGCGGCTCTCCGCGCTATCGAGCGAGCTGTGCGACGATCCCACGCTGATGCGGGCGAATGGGTCGGCTTTCGATGCAGCTGTGCATCAGCGGGTCTGCCAGGACGGGCAAGCGGTCAGCGAGCTGCTGAGCGATCCGTCGGTGTCGTACGAGCAATATCCGGAGCTGCGGATTCGGATTCTGCACGCGCAGCGAACTCTGCTGCTCGATCTGCGGGACGAGGGGGGCTATTCGGCCGGCGCGCTCGACGATGCGCTGGCGATTCTGGACAGCGACGAGATCGCGCTTGCGGTGCGGGAGTCG
Organism: Thermomicrobiales bacterium; assembly: GCA_035708745.1. GTDB lineage: Bacteria > Chloroflexota > Chloroflexia > Thermomicrobiales > UBA6265 > JAMLHN01. The sequence goes on from DASTFJ010000226.1 coordinate 9,034, forward strand.
GCGTTCGAGCAGCGCGGGGAGTAGGTCGCGATTTCAGGCGTGACTGGTTAGACCCGCCCCTGGAGCTTCGCCAATGCCTGCTGCGTCTGCTCCAATTCCTTCTGGAGTGCGACGACGCGCTGGTCGGGCGAGGGGGCGCCCGTTTCGTTCGAGCCGTTCTCAGAGGTCTGGCTCGCGTCTGCAATCTCGTGTTGCAGCCGGTGCACGTCGTTTTGCAGCTGGGTGACGGTGCCGGCCCGATCTTGCCGGGCGAGGAGGGTGGGATCTTCCACCTTTTCAGATGAACGCTGGGTGAGCGGCGAGAGGGTTCGCTTGATGCGGTTCCCAAGATTTTGAAACGACATGTTGGAATCCAATCGATACCGGCCGAGCCGCGCTGCACAGCCACATGCTGCCGAGCGCTAATCGAGGTGGCGTATCGTCAGTGTACGCGTATTCGCTGTTATGGAAATCTTTGCCGCTGCGATTGCCGGGGCGACAGGTTCAGCTGGCGAGAACCTTTTCTGTCTGGGGATCGAAGAAATGGGTCATGGCCGGATCAAACCTGAGGGAGACCGGGTCGTCGAAGGCGGCTTGAAAGGTGGGGGGTGTGGTGACCGCGATGCGCTGGCTGCCGAGGCGGACATAGACCACGTTGGCGGCGCCCATCGATTCGATGACTTCGATGGTGGCGTGCAGTCCGTCGGCGTGTCCGAGGGTGATCGCGATGTCCTCGGGGCGGATGCCGATCGCGAGGGGGCGGTCGACGGTGAGCTCGTCGCCAGAGACCATTTCGCGAGTGACTGGCAGTGCTCCCCCCGCAGTTTGCAACACCGCCGCGCCATCGAGCGAGGCGACCGTGCTGTCGACCATGTTCATGCTCGGGCTGCCGAGGAAACGGCCGACGAACATATTTACGGGATTGTTGTAAACCTCCAGTGGGGTGCCCACTTGCTGCACCAACCCGTTGCGCATGACGACGAGGCGATCGCTGAGGGTCATGGCTTCGGCCTGATCGTGAGTGACGTAGACGACGGTGCCTTCGATGCGGCGGAAGAGGAGACGCAGCTCGGCGCGCATCTGGGTGCGGAGTTGGGCATCGAGATTGCTCAGGGGCTCGTCGAGCAGGAAGACCTTGGGGTCGCGGGTAATAGCGCGGCCGAGGGCGACCCGCTGGCGTTGTCCGCCGGAAAGCTCTTTGGGCCGGCGGCCGAGCAGGGGTTCGATTTCGAGGATCTGCGCGGCTTCGTCGACCCGGCGGGCGATCTCGGTCTTCTTGATGCCGCGTACCTCGAGACCGAAGCCGATGTTCTGGCGGACGGTCATGTGCGGGTAGAGGGCATAGCTCTGGAAGACCATGGCGATATCGCGCGCGCCGGGCGGCACGTCGTTCACGACCCGCTCGTCGATATAGATGAGGCCTTCAGAGGGGTCTTCCAGACCGGCGAGCATATTGAGGGTCGTCGATTTGCCGCAGCCGGAGGGACCGACCAGGGTCAGCAGCTCCTTGTCGTGGACTTCGAGGTTCAGATCGTGGACCGCGGCGGCTTGCTGGTTGCCGAAGCGCTTGCTGACCCGATCGAAGCGGATATTCGCCATCGTGTTCCTTACCCCTTGACCGCGCCGAAGGTGAGCCCGCGCACGAGATAGCGTTGCGCGCCGGCCGCGAAGATGAGCACCGGGATGACCATGAGCGTGCCGATGGCGGTCATCTCACCCCAGCGCAGGAATTGATCGGAGATGAAGCCGGAGACCACCACGGGGATGGTCTTGGCATTGAACGAGGTGAGCATCGACGCGTACAGAAGCTCGTTCCAGGAATAGATGAAGGCGAAGATGGAGGTGACGGCCAGACCGGGCAGCGCCAGCGGCAGGATGACCCGGCGGAAACGCTGCCAGAAGGAGCAACCGTCGACGATGGCGGCTTTTTCGATCTCGGGCGGCATGTCCTGGAAGAAGCCGAGCATGAGCCAGATGACGAAGGGGAGCCCATAGGCGACATAGGTGATGATGAGGGCGGTGTGGGTATCGCCCAGGTGCAGATTGCGCACGATCACGTAGTAGGGGATGGCGGTGGTGACCGGCGGGAAGATGCGGGTGACGAGAATCCAGATCATCAATCCGCGACGGATGGCATAGGAGAGATAGGACTTGGCGAGAGCGTAGGCGGCCATCGAGCCAAGGATGGTCGTGAAGAAGGTCGAGGCCAGCGCGACGACGATCGAGTTGACGAAGGCGCGCGACACGCCCGCGGTTTTGAAGGCATTGACGTAGTTGTCGAGCGTAAAGCGGGTCGGGATGATGACCGGCGGATTGGCGGTGGCGTCGGCAGGGACTTTGAACGAGGTGGTGATCAGCCAATACATCGGAAAGGCGATGACGATCATGATCGCGATGGTGAGCAGATAGAGCAAGATCGCCCCGATCTGCTTGCGGCGGTGGTAGTTCGGGGTTCCGGGAGCTGGTCGAACCGGGGTCATCGTCGTGGCGCTCATTCCTTGTCCAGTCTCCAGATGAAGAAGAGCGAGATGATGAAGATCGCAACCAGGAAAACCCAGGACATGGCGCTGGCTTGCCCGACCTGGAAGAACTTGAAGCCGGTTTTGTAGATCAGCATCGACATCAGCTCGGTGGTCTGGCCGGGACCGCCGTAGGTCATGGTGAAGACGATGTCGAAGACCTTGAAGGCGTCCATGATGCGCAGCAGGAGGAGCACCAGGATGACCGGCTTGAGCAGAGGGAGGGTGATGCGCCGGAAGATCTGCCAGGAGCTGGCGCCGTCGACCTGGGCGGCTTTGTAGAGGTCGAGCGGGAGGGATTGGATGCCGGCCGCCAGGATGAAGGTGACCACTGGCAGGTTTTGCCAGACCTCGACCGCGATGACCGCCGGTAATGCCTGACTCGGGGAGCCGAGCCATTCTTGCGCGGGGATGCCCACCAGCCCGATGGCCCAGTTGATGACGCCGTAGCTCGACTGGAAGAGGGTGCGCCAGAGCACTCCGGCGACCACCGGGGCGAGCATGAGCGGGAAGAGCATGATGGTGCGGATCCAGCCCATGGCGCGGATGCGGCTGGTGGCCAGTAAGGCCAAACCCATGCCGAAAATGAACTCGACCGTGACGGCGACGAGCACGAAGATCAGGGTGACCTGGACGCTATTCCAGAAGTCGGGGTCGTCCCAAAGCCGCTCGTAATTGCGCGTGCCGATCCAGACCGGCTGGCTGTTAGGGATGGTCATATTCCACGAGTGGAAGCTGAGCCAGAGGGAATAGATGAGGGGATAGACCGAGGTCAGCAGTAAAAACGCCACCGCCGGCGCGAGAAAGATGGCAGAGCCGATCTTCTCGCCCCGGTGACTTTGCTTCAGCACCGGCGGCGGGGATTGAGCTTGGGTGATTTCGGGTGTGATTGCGGTCATGAGCAACTCAAAAGTGTGCGACTGGGCCGGTCGGTTCCCCATTTTTGTCATTCTGAACGGAGTGAAGCATCTCCCTCGTGGGAACGTGATTGACGAAGCTGAACCTTGTCGATGACGAACCGAAGCAAGGGTTTCGGCAGGGGGGATTGCCTTCGGGCTACCCCGACGAGAGAGATTCTTCGCGTTGCTCAGAATGACAAGGGGGGCGGGGTCGCTGGATATCGACCCCGCCCAAGATGACGAAACCTTATTCGCTGTACTCCCAATCTGGCGGGGCCTGCTCGATGAGCTCCGACCATTTGTCGGCGACTTCGTTCAGCGCGTCCTGCGGGGATTGCTCTTCCGACATTGCGGACGAGAGTCCTTCGCCGAGACCGATGAAGAGCTCGAGCCATTGCGGCAGACCAGGGGTGAACGGTTTGCCGACATCGTAGGAATCGACCACGGCGGACAGATACGGCTGCTTCTCGAGGGTTTCGGGTTCGAGCCAGACGGTCTTGCGCGGGCTTTCCTCGTTGTACTCGTTCAACAGGGCCGGGGCGGTTTCCAAGCCGGTGCAATAGGCGATGTAGTCGAAGGCGGCCTGCTGGTTCTTACTGGTGTTGAAGATGCAGAAGTTGTGCTGGGTGAAGTTGCCGGTGCCGTTTTCGGGATAGGGGGCAACATTCCACTTACCAACCACCTTGGAGGCCTCGGGATCGTCGAGACTCGGCAGAATGAAGCTGGCCCAGCCTTCGAGCACGGCTACATCGCCATTGAGGAAGGCGTTGGAGGCGTCCGGGTTGTCCCAGCCGAGGATGCCTGGGGGGGTATAGGCCTTCATCTCGTCGAAGAGCTGTTGCAGGGCGGCGACCCCGTCTTCGCCGTTGACCAGCGGTTTCCAGTCGGGTGTCAACAGCGCGGCCCCGCGGGACCAGTAGCGGGCGAGGAAGAGCTTGATGAGCTGGGCGGTGACGCCGGCGAAGGCGAGGCCGTACTGATCGCCGGTGGTCTGCTCGGCGAGCAGGGCATCGTAGTCGGCCCAGGTGGTGGGGAACTCGGAGATCAAGTCGGTGCGATAGAAGATCCAGGAAGCGCCGACCCGGATCGGGAGTCCATAGCGCACATCGGCCTGACCGCCGGCCACACCGGCGCCGTATTTGTAGATTGGCTCGAAGAAGCCATCCATGTCGTAGCCGCTGGATTCGATCAGATCATTGATCGGCAGCAGCGAGGGGTAGATGGTGTACTGGAATTCGATGTCGTTGCAGAAGATGTCGTATTGCGGCGTGCCGGCGGCGAGGTCGGCTTGCAGCTTCGGCATGGTCTGTTCCCACGGTTGGAAATCCCATTCCACCGTAGCGCCGGTTTTCGCATTGAAATCCTTGGCCCATTGCTCGACGGCCGGATTCCAGGCGGTGCCGGCGAGCCCGAGCGCGCGGATGGTGACGCCCTCGTAGGCGCCGTCCTGCGCGCGAATGGCGCCTGGCCGCAACCCGCCAAAGCCGCCGAGGGCCGCCGCGCCTCCGGTGGCTCCGGCGATCTTGAGCATGTCACGCCGGGAGAGTCCCTTCTGGATCATGTTCGTTCGTCCTTTCCTCGTGGGCGGTGTGACCGCCGGCTGTATCAGGCTACGGACGCGTCCTGCGTCCGGAAACCCCTATTGAATGGAAGACGCCGCGGTGCCGGTGATGACCGGATCGCAGGTAAACGTGATATCTGGATCGAGCGGGAAGATCGGCCGCGGAATCGTATGCCATGG
>DASTFJ010000227.1:0-3340 GCA_035708745.1 Thermomicrobiales bacterium
GATTCGTTCCGCCAGCTCGTACGTCGCGCTCAGGCCGCGGCCCCGGTGCGCGGCCACGGTGGCGATGTCGTACCCCTGGGCCAGCTCGCGGACCACGGAGAGCTGGCGTCTCGTCAGCCGGGGGAGTGGCGCCGGTATTCGAGAGAAGTCGTCGGGTGGATGAAGCTCGGGCATGGGATCTGCCTCCAATATCGATGGGTCCGCTGCAATTGGCGCCCCCGCCCCCCTGGCCCCGCTGCACGTGGGAGATGTGACTCCGCGATGCCCGTTGAGGCCGACGGCTGGACCGGCGACTGGGCTGCGTGGCGGGGCAGGGGCAGGAAAATGCCGGACGGTAGCGAGACGCGAGTCAGCGCGCCGTCCGGTGAGGAAACCGAAGGCCGGGAACTGGCCGGCATCCAGGCAAAAGAAGATGACTTGGTTTTCGCTGTTTGCGGAACGATCGACTCGCGCAGGGGTGCTGGGTCGCCGGGTGGCACTCGCTGCGGCGAGGAGGTCCCTCCACTGCGGTCGGGATGACGAAGGGGGTCGGGATGACGAAGGGAGTCGGGATGACGAAGGGTCGTCATTCTGAGCGGAGTCGAAGAATCTTTCGTTGCCCCGTGCTTGACATCCCGAAGATGGGCGATTGGGGGACGAGAACGAAAGAGGTCCCTCCACTCCGCTGCGCTCCGGTCGGGATGACAGGGGGTGAGCGCTCCGGTCGGGATGACAGGGGGTGGGCGCTCCGGCCGGGATGACGGGACGGAAGCGCCGGTCGGCATGACGAAGGAAGTTGGGAAAGTGAAGAGGAGGAGGCGGAGTCGATTTTGGAAAGCGCAACATAGACGCACTCCCCCGGGCGGTCGACCTGTGTGCCGGGCGCCGGAACGTTTGGGAACGAGTTCCATCGATTTGTTCGATGAAAAAATAATGCTTGAGATTTCGCCGAACGGCAAGGGCTTTTGCTCCGGAAAAACTCCGGATTTTCCGGTTTTCGACGAATTATTTCGGTGGAATGAATCCCGGGCGGGGGTTCGGCGCTTTGACGAGTCCGGTTTTCACGGCATAGGGGGCGATTTCTTCGCGGTCGGTGAGTCCCAGCTTTGTGACGATCCGCTCGACTAGCTCATAGGTCGCGCTTTGGCTACGGCCGCGCCGCTTGGCGATCGAGCCGATATCCCATCCCTGGGCCAGGTCTTGCACGATCGAGAGCTGAATGCGGGTGAGCTTGGGGGGTGTGACACTTCCAGACGGCGATACATGCGCGGCATCGGCCAGAGCGAACTCCACCATCCGATCTGGGGCTTCCTGTCCCAGCGCCAAGGCTTTCCGCCAGGCTGCCGCCGGCATACGCGCCTGCAGTTCGGCCTCGGTTTCCTGATGCGTCATCAGCTCGCTGGGGAGCAATGAGCCGCCGACCCGCCCCATCAGTACCTGGGCCGCGCCGAAGTACGCAGCGGCCTGTTCCTCCACGTTCTGCATCGTCAAGATGCAGGCCAGGCCGGACATCGCGCCGCCCGCTCCCCAGAAATCGCCCATCGCCCAAAAGTGCTCGAGGGCTTCGTTCATCAGCTTGACCGCTTGGGGAATGTAGGACGGATCCTTTTCGGCCAGATCGCGGGTGACCTCGGCGGAGAAGTACCGACCGGCGGCAATCCCCCACTCGAAGCCATCTCGTTCGAGGAGCTCGCGTGACGCCTTGAAGAACTGCAGGGCGCGTTCATAGTCGCCAGTCAACCGGAAGACTTGCCCGTAGATGAGATAACAGCAGCCTTTGCCGTTCCAATCGCCAGCCCGGTCGAAAAGCTGCTCGGCCCGTTCCACGTACTCCATCATCGTGACGACGTTTTCCAGCCCACGCCGGAACTCCAGCAGTGACATCACCAGATAGATCATGGCTTCGGAGCTGAAATAGCGGCCGATCACTGGGATCGAGAGGGTCGCGTCGACGATTTCCTGGCAACGAGTGTCGTCACCCTGGATCCAGCAAAGAAAGGCGAGTCCTGGCGAGTTGGTGCACCGGCACCACTCTTTCTGCCCCGGCCGGAAGAGCCAACTGTCGATGTAACTCCGGCCTTCGGTGATGAGTCCGCGGATTTGCCAGTAGCTCCAGAGTGGACCGGAAAGACGGAGCCCGATTTCGGCTCCCTTGTCACCCAGGTGGGCGGCCCATGCAAGCGCCGCGCGGAGATTCTGCAGGTCTGCATCGGTGCGCTCGTGTGGCCACTGTCGGTATTTCCTGTTCCAGAATCCTTCGGTCGTCGCTTCTGCAAACGCGATCATGGTGGCCGCGTGGGCATGCCGGACTGCTTCCGATTGGCCGCTGCGTTGCAACTGGAATCGACCGAATTCTCGAATGGCTTCCAGCATATCGAACCGAGCAATGCCATCGATCTCACCAACCTGATAGACCAGTCGATGATCGATCAGGGTGGCAAGCAACAGCACCGCATCGGTGGCAAGCGGAGCGAGGGCGCGGGCGATCTCGGGGTCTTGGGGCTGATCCGTGGGATCGTCGAGACCCTCGATTTTGTATGTCCAAAAGGCGTCGTACCCGTCGGCATAGGGATACCCTGCGCCGGCTTCGCGGCCGTGCGCCATCCTTTCCACAAGATCGCGGCTGAACCCACCGGAGAAGACCGAGAGTCGCACCAGGAGCTCCTGCTCATCCGGGGAGAGGTGCTCGAAACTCCAGGCAATCGCGTCGAACAAACTTTGGTGGCGCGGATCGTCGACCGGGGCGCGGAATGCGAGCTGGTCCGGTTTCCAGTCCAGCAGCTCCCGAGGCGACAAGACGGTCACCCAGCTTGCCATCAGCTCGATCGCCAGCGGCAGACCGTCATAGCGGGCGCAAAGCGCATTGATGATCTCGGCGTCGCCCCGCTGGAGTTTGAATCGCTCGCGGGCTTTGCGCGCCCGGTCGATGAAGAGCCGCACGGCATCACTGTGCAGCGCAGCGTTCTCCGCGTCGTCGGTCGCCGTCGCCAGTGGCGACAGCTCGAAGCGGCGCACGCCGGGCAGCGTCGTAGGGAGGCGGGTCGTCAGCACCACGCGCAGCTCCGGACAGTCGCGCAGCAATCCAGTCACGATCGAGTCGGCCGCCGGGGTGAGATGCTCGAGATTGTCGAGCAGCAGCACGGCCGGTTCCTCGGCCAGTGCTTCGCGCACCAGGTCGTCCAGCTTTTCTGCCTGGTCGATCATGCCCAGGGCGCGGGCGATTTCGGGCACGATGTCGCTCACGCGCTCGATCGCCGCCAGGCGGACGATCACCGCGCCGCCGGGATAGCGTTCATCGGCGGTGCGCAGGGCTTCCAGCGCCAGGCGGGTTTTGCCTACCCCGGCCGGACCGACAATACCG
>DASTFJ010000228.1:0-7013 GCA_035708745.1 Thermomicrobiales bacterium
CGGCCCGTGGGTCGACCAGGTGCTCGCCTCGCTCGTTCCACCGCCGAAGCAAGAGATCGGTGGCACCAAGGGCTCGCACATCTTTCTCGCGCGGACCGGAGCCGAGCCAACCGATGCGCTCTATGCCGAGGCCGATACGGACGGACGGCCGTTTTTCATCGTGCCCTGGAATGGGTTGATCATGATCGGCACGACCGATCTCCCCTTCTCGGGCGATCTGGATGACGTCACCGCCACCGAGGACGAGATCGACTACCTCCTGGCCGAAGCGCGCCGGTTACTGCCGTTTGCCGATCTGACGCGCGACGACGTCCTCTTCACCTACTCTGGTGTGCGGCCACTTCCGGTGGTTTCTGCGTCGTCACCCGGCGGGATTACCCGGCGGCATTTCGTGGTCGACCACTCGCCAGAACGCAAGGGCCTCTATTCGGTCATCGGCGGCAAGCTCACCACCCACCGGGGTCTGGCCGAGGATGTTGTCGACAAAGTGGCTCGCGACCTCGACAACCACGCGCCCTGCCGCACTCGCAACCTGCCGTTCCCCTATTCGCCGGGAACCGGCATGGAAGACCTGCGTCAAGAGCTGATCGGACACTATGGGCTGAGCGGTTCGTTCGCCGAGCGCCTTACCTCGATCTACGGCGCCCGCTCCCGTGAGATCGCCGCACTGGCCGCATCGGATCCCGCGCTGGCCCAACCTCTGGCCAAAGAAGCGACCGCGATCGGCGCCGAATTCGTCTGGTCGATAGAAAACGAGATGGCGCTCGGCCTCAGCGATGCCGTCATTCGCCGCGCCATGGCTGCCTGGACTGCCGATTTGGGTCAATCCGCCGCCGAGGGTGCCGCTCGCATCGGACAATCCCACCTCGGCTGGTCGAAAGACCGCGCCGCCGACGAGTTGGCGGAGTTCGATAGCTACATCGAACGGTTCGAGCCGCTGTCCGGGTGAACGTCGTCTTCTGGGAAGGAAAACCAACTTTAGCTCAAGGCAGTTGCGAGTGATTCTCGTAGCGCGTCGAGATGTTCCATCAAGAACTCCCAAATATCCGGAATTCTGATGCTCTCATATCCATGGGCAATGACGTTGCGATGCCCAATAATCTCATCCCAGGATTCCGGAGCGCGTTGAAATCCCTTTGGGAATTGACTTCGGAGTTGGGAGAGGTTTTCTCCGATCTGGAGAACTTGCAGCAGGATCGCGTCCTGCACTACGCGCTGCCCGAAAAACGCTTCTGCGGTCGCTGGCACATGCTCTTCGAGACGATCGAGCGATCGTAATGCAACGAGCAGGTACGGCTCGGCATACTTCATCGAAGTGGAATTGGCACCAGCGTTGGCGTGATATACGGCTCGAAAATTGGGTCGATGTCCGTAACCACCTGAACTTCACGCCCGGTCAGTCTCGACAACTTCACCATAAGATCCAGTTGTTCCTTGAGACTGTAGTCATGGCCGAAGCGAACGACCAGGTCGATATCGCTGTCCGGCCGTTCCTCTCCCCGCGAGACACTTCCAAACAGAAACGCTTCCGTCACACCAGCGCGCTTCAGCTGCGCGACAAACTCTCCAGTCATGATGTCTGGCCGAGGAGTCTGCTGGATGTCCGATGAGAGCGTGGGGTTTGTCATAGCCGCCAAATTGTACGCGGCTCTGGTGGGATGAACGATGGGGCCGAAAAGCTGTTGCGCCTTCCGGCCCTGGTAATGACTACTGCAACTTCCCGCGGCCGAGAATCGGCCAGATGGTTTCGAGCACGCCGTTGCGGACGCCGTAGAAATTCTCGTGCAGGTGATTGCACTGGTCGGAATAACCGACATTGAAGAAGATGCGGTCGCCCGGCCGGGGGTCGGCAGAAGACTCGGCGAGATCGAGCGTCCCATGCTCGGCTGAGAACGAGATCGGTCCAGATAGGTTCAGACCGCGCGGCTCCGGCTGGCGATTGCCCGGGTCGATGGTCTTGCGGCCGGCGTCGGTGATGATGCGGTCGAGGGTGGGCCGGCTGGTGACCTGACACATGAGCGAAATCGCGCGCTGCACGTTGGCGCCCTGTTGCAGATATTCGATATCTCCGAAGATGCCGCCGCCGGCCTGGATCTCGGTAACGCCTTCGATTCCTGAGGTGGTCAGATAGGTCGCGGTGCCACCGGCGGAGACGATCTCGACGGGAATGCCGTCGGCGCGGATCTGCTCGGCGGTGTCGACCAGCGAGCCAACCGCGCGGTTGATCTCGGCCAGACGCTCGTCCGGATCGTCGATCGACCAGCAATGTCCTTCCCAGGTCATCAGCCCGGCGAAACGCAATCCCTCGCATTTCGCCATCTCGTGGGCGAGCTTGCGCGCCGCCTCGCCGGGACAGACACCGGCACGCCCCATACCGGTATCGACCTCGATGACGGCGCGCGGCCGGGTGCCGAGCCGCAACGCGGCGTCGTCGAGCTCGCGCACATTTTCGATCGCATCGACAGAAACGCAGATATCGGCCTGGGTCGCCAGCGCGGCGACGCGGCGCGCCTTGATCGGCCCGACGATCTGGTTCGGGACCAAAATGTCGCGGATGCCGTTGGCCGCCATGACTTCAGCTTCACCGAGCTTGGCGCAGGCGACGCCGATCGCTCCGGCCTCCACTTGCAGGTGTGCGATAGCCGGGCATTTGTGCGATTTCGAATGCGGCCGCCAGTTCGACCCGCGCGATTTCACATCGGCCGCCATGGTTTTGATATTCGATTCGAGCGCGTCGAGATCGATCAACACCGCCGGGGTGTCGAGCTCTTCGATCGGCAGGCCAATCAGGGTCGTCAGCATCGGTCTCGCACACTCCTCCTGGGACAACGTCACATGTTCGTTGCGTCAGAATACCCGAGGGATTGTCCCCCGTTCGGCACGTATGCCCCTGCTATCATTCGCAGCGCGCAAGCACCAATCGAACGGCAGCATCCCAGACAGGAGGGAGAGCCCTTGATCGACAACGATTTGCTGCGAGGCCGTGTGGATCGCCGCACGCTCATCAAAGGCGCCGGGGCAGCCGGCGTCGCCGGCATTACGCTGGCGCCAGTGGCCGGTCTGGCCGCTCCAGCCAGCTCGACAGGAAGCCGTCTGGAGCGCAAGGCAGGCGATCCAACCACCCTGGTGGTCGTGGCCTCCGGCTCGCCGTCCGATATCGACCCGCATTCGTCCTACGACTATCAATCCGTGATGGCCATCCTTGGCGCATACGAAGGATTGATTGGACTCAAGGGCGAGACCACCGACGAGTTCGAGGGTCATATCGCCGAGACCTGGGAGTCGAATGACGATCAAAGTGTCTGGACCTTCCATCTGCGCGACGGCGTCACCTTTCAGGACGGCTCTCCCGTCGATGCCGAGGCCGTGCGGCTCAACTACGAACGGTTCATTACCCTTGGGCTCGGCCCGGTGGCGGTGCTGACTCGGTTCATCTCCGATCCGGCGCAGATCACCGCCCCCGATGCCAAGACCGTAGTCTTCGACTGCAAAGCGCCGCAGCCGCTCTTTCCCTTCGCCATCGCCTCCACCTATGGACCACTGGTCGCCAATGCCAAGCTGCTCAAGGAGCACGAGGAAGACGGGGACTGGGGACACATCTGGGCGCAAACCAATGCCGAAGGCACTGGCAGCGGTCCCTACAAGATCACGAACTTCGAGCCAGGGCAGGTCCTGGAAATGGAGAAGTTCGATGACTACTGGCGCGGCTGGGATGGCAATCATTTCGAGAAGATCGTGGTGCGCGTGGTGACCGAAGGGGAAACCCGGCGACAACTGCTCGAACAAGGCGAAGGCGATATCGTCGATTCGCTGACATTGGAGCAACACCAGGCGATCAAGGAAAACCCGGACATCACCACCCTCAGCAAGTTCGTCACTCGCAACCAGTATTGGGCGATGGCGGTCGCCGGCCCGCTGGAAACGCCCGAAGCGCGCCAGGCGATGAACTTCGCGTGGCCATGGGATGAGGTGGTCAACGGCATCTATGGTGAGCTGGGCCGCCACCCCAAAGGTCCGGTTCCACCGGAAATTCAGGGACACGATCCCAATACGTTCGAGTACACCACCGATCTCGACCAGGCCAAAGCGTTGCTCGAAAAAGCGGGTGTCGCGGAAGGCACCAAGCTGAACATGTCACTGGAAAGCGGACTCGAGGGGCCCAAGGCCGCGGCACAGCTCTTCCAGCAGAATCTGGCGCAGATCGGGATCGAGCTGGAAGTCGAGGAATGGGATCTTTCGTCCTACACCGGCATGATCTACGGCGACGCTGGAGCGGACGAGCGACCGAACTTCATGTGGTGGGGATGGTGGCCCGACTATAACGACGCCTGGAATCATCTCTATCCCCAGGTGTCGTGCGATGCCCAGGGTCCGGCCGGCTCCAATATGGGCTACTACTGCAACGACAAGGTGCAGGAGCTGCTCGATACGGCCAAGAATGCGCCCGATCAGGACACCTACATGAAGGCGATTTCCGAGATTCAGGAGATCCTTTCGAAAGACGATCCACCCTCGATCTACTACATCGAGCCGGCATGGACCTACTACTACCAGAACGACATCGACGGGATCTACATCAACCCCGTCAACATCGGCACCTACGACTACTGGGCGATGAGCCGCAAGGCCGCCGAGTAGCACGCAGTACCCAGAGGAAAGGTCAAGAGTCAAGTGTCCAGGGATAACGTCCTTGACTCTTGACTCTTGACTCTTGACTGATTCTCGCGTGTCGCGTGCTGTCTGCTCGTTTACACCCGATTGATGAACTGCCAGATGTCGCCGCGGTCGGAGCGCTCGAAGAGACTCAGGCTGGCATTGTCCAGCTGCAAGCGGCGGTAGTTCGCCAGCGGCATCTCCAGCATGTGCGCGATCAGCAGGCGGCCGGTGGTGTGATGCGCTACGGCCAGCACGGTGCGCCCGGGCTGCAGTACATCGAAGAGAAAGGCGGTCACCCGCGCCACCAGCTCGCTCGCCAGCTCGCCGTTCTTGCCGGGACGCCAGGCATCGGGATCGGCCACCCAGTCATGCCAGTGGTTGTCCGGTTCGGCCAGAATCTCGGCGTGGGTTTTGCCTTCCCAGTCGCCATAGTTCATCTCGTTGAGGCGGGGATCCCGTACGATCGGGATATCGCGGCCATCGAGCGCCAGCCGGGCGGTTTCCAAAGCCCGGCTCAGTCCCGAGCAAAAAACCGCATCGAGTTGGAGATCTCGAATCAGCTCGGCGCCCTTGCGCGCCTGTTCTATGCCAAGCTCGGTCAGGGGCACATCGGTGGCGCCGGCATAGCGGTTGCCATCGGCATTCCAGGTGGTCTGACCGTGCCGCAGAAAATAGAGTCGTGCAGGTTCCGGCATTTACTCGACCACACCGAGCTGCTTGCGAAAGCCGTAGTTGTCCCAGCCATCGAAGCCTTCGGCGACCAGACCGTTTTCGATGCGGTCGAGACTCATCCCCTCGACGCGGATCTTGCGGCCGTCACCGGTGGCGCCCAACAGCTCGCCTTCGAAGGTGCCGGTCAGCACCCAGCGGGTGAGCACCTTATCCCCCTCGGAGATGAGATCGACGACTTCGAAATGGAGATCGGGGAAGGCGGCGATCCATTGCTTCCATTGGGTGCGGAAGCCTTCCCGGCCGTGCCCGAAGTCGGCGTCGTTTCCGCCAGCGTCTTCCGGAATGTACCGGTCGATGGCGGACTCGTCCTTCTGATTCCAGATCTCCTCGAAAAAAGTGCGGGCGATCCGCTTGTTCTCCTCGATTGACACGGCTCCTCCTCTTGCCTTGATTCGTCATCAGTCCACACTGGGCGCCCAGAAACCGTCGTTGCAGAACCCCCTGCCCGCAATGACGCTGAGCGATAGTGCGTATTTCGCTGATGGTACCAGTCACCCTGTTTCCCAGCGCCCGGCTCGTGGAGAATTGCGGCCTGATGAAGCCAGGGGGAGAAGAACAACAATGGAATTACGAGTCGACGGTAAGGTAGCGCTGGTCACCGGCGCGGATAGTGGAATCGGACGGGGTATTGCCCTGCGGCTGGCCGAGTCGGGAGCGGATATCACGGTTTGCTACTACTCGGACCGGGAGGGTGCCGAGCAAACCGCCGCTGCCTGTCGCGCATTCGGGCGCAGGGCGATCGTGGCGCAGGGCGACGTGGGCGATCCACAGGCGGTGCTCGATATTTTCCGGCAGCACGACAACACCTTCGACCGAATCGACATTCTGGTCAACAACGCGGGTGTCGGTTATGGCAAAGAGATCGTCGATCAGCCATTCGAGGATTTCGAGCGGACGATCCGCACGAACCTCTTCGGCCCGTATCTGTTCATTCAGCAGGCAGCGCGCCGCATGATCGCGCGGAACGAAGGCGGCCGCATCATCGACATCACCTCGGTCCACGAGGAAGCGTGTTCCGCGGGCGCGTCCGGATACAACGCGTCGAAAGGCGGATTGCGGAATCTGAGCCGAACGGCGGCCGCGGAGCTGGGCCGTTACGGCATCACAGTCAATGTGATCGCTCCGGGAATGATTCTGACGCCGATGAACTTCCGCGCGATGAGCGACCCGGCCTATCTGGAGAGTGCCGAGCGGCAGATCGTCCTGGGTCGCGCGGGGCTGCCGGAAGACATTGCCAACATGGCCCTCTTTCTCGCTTCGGAGGCGGCGTCCTATTGCACCGGTCAGACACATTATGTCGATGGCGGGTGGATGTTGACCTGGCCGCCGGTGTGATTTTCGAGCGTCGCCGTCGTCCTGACCAACGTGGAGAGCCTGCCGTGAGCGAAGTCGAATGGAGACCTCTCGTCTCCCCGCAACCCTGCGACCATCGTCGTAGCGCAAGCACCCCGCATTGTGGTGATCGAACACGTTCTGGCGAAGTGGTGGGGTATCGCAGCAGTCGCGTAGGGACGAGGAGAGATTCTTCGCTTGGCTCAGTGGTGCGTCCAATCGAACATGTCGGGTTGTGGCCCATCGTCGAAGTGCTCGCCCCCTATTGTCATTCTGAACGCAGTGAAGAATCT
>DASTFJ010000229.1:0-11090 GCA_035708745.1 Thermomicrobiales bacterium
TCATCGAGTGACGCCGGCCAGCCAACGGACAGTGCGACCAGGCTGCAGGTGACCGGGGAGCTCCCGGCGACCGCGGCGCTCGCGGATGCCATCCCAATTCTCCTGTCGGAGTACCACTTCGACCTGCCAGCCAGCCTGGTCGCCGGCCCGCAAATTTGGCAACTGACCAATACCGGCGCGCAGCCGCATTTCCTGGGTCTGGTGGAGCTCCCGGAGGGAACGACGACCGGCCAGTTGACCGAGTTTCTCGACATGGCCCTGACTGGGACGCCCGCGGTGAGCGCACTGGGTTTCGACGACGTTCAGGATGTGTATTCCTCGGTGATCTTCTCGGCGGGCCAGACGACCTGGATCGAGGTGGACCTGACTCCTGGCACGTACGGGGTCGCGTGTTTGGTCTCCGATCGATACAGTCAGGCGCCGCATGCCACGCTGGGCATGATCCAGGTCTTCACGGTCCAGTAACCCACCTGCCGCGCCGGTTGTCGATCGGCGATCGGCGCAGCAGGCGTAGCATTACCACCGAGGTCATTGCCGAAGCGCAGATCGTTGGGCAGAATGAGCGCATGAGCGTTGCGCAGGAACCGGTGGGAACGTTGTTGCGGGAGTGGCGGATGCGCCGCCGTTTGAGCCAGCTCGATCTGGCGCTGGAGGCGGAGGTCTCCACCCGGCATCTCAGTTTCGTGGAAACCGGGCGGGCCCAGCCAAGCCGCGAGATGATCCTCAAATTGGCAGAGCGGTTGGACATTCCCTTACGTGAGCAGAACGACCTGCTGCTGGCAGGCGGATTCGCTCCGGTCTACCGGGACCGCTCGCTCGAATCACCCGCGCTGGCCCAGGCGCGCGAAGCGGTGCAGCGCATCCTCACCGGGCACGAGCCCTATCCCGCGCTTGCCATCGACCGGCATTGGAATCTGCTCGCCTTCAATCAGGCGATCGGACCGCTCCTCGCGGGCATCGCGCCGGAGCTGCTGCAACCGCCGGTGAATGTGCTGCGGCTTAGCCTGCATCCGGATGGACTCGCCCCGCGCATCGTCAATCTAGCCGAGTGGCGCGCCCATCTCTTCGACCGCCTCGACCGGCAGATCGCGCACACCGCCGATCCGCAGCTGATCGCATTGCGGCAGGAATTGGCGAACTATCCCTTCGAGAACACGGAGGAGCACGGTCGCATCGATGCGCTGCTCGTGCCGCTCGTGCTGCGCACCGAGTCAGGTGAGCTCCGTCTCTTCAGCACCACGACCGTCTTCGGCACCCCGCTGGAAATCACCCTCGCCGAGCTGGCGATCGAAGCCTTTTTCCCCGCGAATGCCGAAACCGCGGAGTTGCTGCGCGCCATGAACGTGGCAACCGTCTCGTAAGCAACCGTGTACATTGGAACGGTTTCGAGTGGCGCTACCAGCGGCCCGATCGCATCGAGCAGGGTCGGACAGCCGGGAACGCGACAGGCATGAGCCGGGTCGAAGAAGGAAAGGCTCCATCCCTTTCCGCGCTGATTCGACATTCTGGCGATCCGCGCGTCGAATACGAGGACAAGACCGTGAGCAAGTCCGCGCCTGATACAGCCCCTGCGCTCGACCAGTGGGCCAATGAGCCCTTCGCCTATCTGACGACCACCGGGCGTCGGACCGGCGCGCCGCATCGCATCGAGATCTGGTTCGCGGTGGACAACGGTCAGCTCTATCTCCTTTCCGGCGGCCGGGACCGATCCGACTGGGTGCAGAACCTCATGGCGAACCCAGATGTGTCGATCGAGCTCGGGACTGCCACGTTTGCCGGCGTCGCACAGGCGCTCGCACCAGATACCCCCGAAGACCGTCGCGCGCGCGAGCTGCTGGTCCAGAAATACCGGAAGGGCAACGATCTGGAGGAATGGGGCCGCATGTCGCTGCCGGTCACGATCACCTTCGCGTCACCAATCGAGACGAATCAGGAGCATCGACCATGAAAATTACGCGCAGCGCCATCGCCACCCGCAAGGGTTCGGCGGAGTACTTCACCGGCGATGTTTATATCGATGTTGTGGCGGAGGCGGACGGCCGTTTTACCGCCGGGGCGTCGAATGTCCATTTCACCCCCGGCGCGCGCACGGCCTAGCATACCCATCCGCTTGGCCAGACGATCTTCGTGCTGGAGGGGGTCGGCCGCTGCCAGCGCAAGGGCGGTCCGGTGGAAGAGATCCGGCCAGGCGACCGTGTCTTCTTCGAACCCGGGGAAGCGCACTGGCACGGAGCGGCGCCCGACCGCTTCATGCTGCATGTGGCGCTGGTCGAAGTAGACGACACCGGCAAGAGCGCCGATTGGGGCGACAAAGTCACCGACGCGGAATACAACGGATAGCATTGCCGTCAGCGGTAACGCCCAGCTTGGTCGAGCTATCCCCTATTTGCGTGAAAGCGGTTCGTGCACACCATAGAATGGCCGCACTGGGCCATTCCGCGGTTGCGGATTAGGCGCATCGCGGCTAACGCTTCGGATCCCTATGATGGTTTCCGCCCAGAAGCGGTCATCATCGGGATCGAACTCAGGGCAAAGGCAGGGTTACCGAGCACGGCAATCGCCTGCTCTACCTGCGCGTCTGTCACGAGTCCCGCCGCGACGGCTTCGGAGCGAATCTGCTCAAAATTCGCGCCGTCCATAAGTGCGCCGGGCGATCCACCGGGCCAAATGGAAAAACGACCTTCCATTTGCACGCCGGTCAATCCCAAAGCGACGAAACGGCGATAGAGGCTGCGTCCCCACGTCGGATCGAGGCCGTGCCGGTCCATGAGTTGCCGCATAGCGATCCGAACGGTGTCGAAGGCCGCATACCCTTCCGGATCCACGGCTGCAAAACCTCGGTCGATCAGCGCCGGGTCAAAATCTTCAATCACAATCCACCCGCCCGGCTTCAACGCATCGAACAGCCGGGCAAGGGCACGCTCACGTTGTGGTACGTGAATGAGCACCAGGCGCGCATGAATCAGGTCAAATACCTCGTTTGGCAGCGGGTCCACCCCAATATCATGATGTCGCACCTCAACATTCGGATGTCCGGACGTCGTTAAGGCTTCCAGATGACTCGCGTCAATGTCCGTTACCAGCACATGCCCGCTTGGTCCGACACGCACTGCCAACCAGGTTGCGATCGACCCCCCTCCGGCGCCAACTTCCAGGCATTGCCATGATGGCCCAACCCCAGTCGCATCTAAAACGCGAAGCGTATGGGGGTCGTACAGCGACTCCAGACTCTGGAACCGCCGTGGTGTTTGTTCGGCGGCGTTGTCGAAAATGTAGTGAGTCACGGATGCCCCCGTCCCGGGCGATTAAGCCGGTCAGACACCGAGAGGTCGTCCATCTCTGCAAATGAATGGCTTCGGCGGTGATCCATTGTAGCGCTCTAGCATGGCACGAGAATCATTCATGGAAATCGGCACGACGATTTCAGCCAGAGCGGCTCATCTTTCATAGGGGTGCTACGCCTTGATGGATTTCCCAAGCGGCTGGAAACCGCTTCAGCTTGGGAGATCCGCGTTCCACGCGACAATGGGTGTGATGTTGTTATGTCCTTGCCTTCCAGGAAAAAGACTGGCAGACCTCGGAGCGCTTTACGCATCCGCGGACAGGCAAGGTATCCAAACGGACAAACCATCTATGTGCTCGAAGGTGTCGGTCGCTGCCAACGCGCCAGCGGCCCGGTGGAAGAGATCCGGCCGGGCGGCCGGGTGTTCTTCGAGCCGGGTGAGCACCACTGGCACGGAGCCGCGCCCGACCGCTTCATGCTGCACGTCGCCATCGCGCCGGTCGACGATCAGGGCAGCCCGGTGACGTGGGGTGTGCACGTCACCGACGCCGAGCACACCGGCGCCGATCAGGAACCGCCGCAGGTATAGATCCGCACCTCCACCGTGGCGCCTTCTGCGAGCACGAGCTGCCCGCTGGCGTCGAACCCGTCGGATTCGACCAGGCAGGCATCGATCGGGATACCCGTGAGGGCATAGGTCCCTGCCGGAGCGGTGCCCTGGGCCGACCCATCGTCACCGAACTGCAGGTCGAACGGAGTGCCGGATTGCCCCGGCGCTGGCTCGAACGTCAGCGAAGCGGGTCCGGTTCCTGGCGCGCATTGCGTCTTGATCACGGTCGTGCCCGGACAGGTGAAGAGCTGCCCAGTCACGGTGGCGCCCTGTCCCGCTGGAATGTCGTACCAGCTACAGGCCAGCGCCTCCCCCGGAAGCAGGGTGACGCCAATTTGCCCATCGGGACCGGCGTAGGCAACCGGAATGAATGGGCTTTCGCTTGAAAGATCGCGCTGGTCGCTCACGCAATTGGCGATGAACGCGCTTTCGATTTCCGGGGGCAGCGCCGCGCGCAACACGTAGGAGCCAGGCGGCAGATCGGTCAAGGAAAGCTCCCCACCCGCGTTGGAAGCCGCCTGGTGCGCGCTTCCATCCGGCCCGGTCATGGTGAAATCGATCCCGATCGCCGGATCCGGGCAGTCGCCAGATGGGGCCATATCGGCGGAATAGAGATCGTAGCCCGGTGGGCAACTGAACGCGACCAGAGCCAGAGTGGCCGTCGCGTTGGCGTTTTCCGACGTCTGGCTCGGTTCCGTCGTTCCGCCAGACGATCCCTGGTTCGTGCTCGAGCCACCACTCTGACCGCCCGTACCGCTCTGTGTGGTCCCGTTGTCGCTTCCGGAACCGGAGCTCGATTCCTCGGTGGCGTCCGTGGTTGGACTGGCCCCCGCGCCGGCGGATTCGTCCGCGGTGGTGTTTTCATCGGTCGTTGAGACGTCCGCCGCCGGGCTGGCCTCTGTCGCGGCGGATTCGTCCCCCGCGGCGTTCTCATCGGCAGCGGAGCCATCCGCCTCCGGGCTGGCAACTCCCGTATCCACGATGGCGATCGGCCTGAAGTAGTACTCGCAGACCACCTGATAGTCGAGTGGAACGTTGTAGAGCACGAACCCGCCGTTGAATGGTTTCCAATTGGTGGGAATCGCGCCGATGCCGATGAAGGGCGCATCGCCGCAGAAGGTCTTCATGACCGAATACGCCTGGGGCCCCGTGGACGAGATCGAGAGATATCCCACTGGCACGTGCTCCTGGAAGAGCGCATATCCGTCGGTGCTGGTGGCGCTGAGATCGAAGTTCGCGTTCGACGAAAGTTCGAACATCGCGCCGGAGATTCCTGCCTGGCATTGCTGCGCATAGGTGAGGCGCGGCGTGTCTGCCGTGGGCGCGAAGGTGAGCGGGCAGCTCCTGGCGGTGATATCGAGGTAGCCGTAATTGAGTCCCTTGACATCGAACCAGTTGCATTCTGTTTCGAAATGCGGCTGGACATTGGCGACAAAGCCGGTATTGTTCACGACCGTTTGCTCGACCCAGGGATCGACGATGTGATTCCAGTCGTCGGCGTTATAGGTGCGACAAAAGATTCGAGCTGAGGAATAGCCCAGCGGCGCGGTCTCCCGGATCGTAAAGGAACCGGGGCCGAAGTTGATGAACCCGAGATAGCCGTCGGAATCGGTTTCGTTGCCAGCGCTGCTCCCTCCCGGGAAGAGAAGCTCGAAATAGGCGACCTGCGGTTCCGGGCAGGCATGCAGCAGCAGGTCCATATCGAACGCGGCGGTATTGGTCCCATCCGGGCAGACGTATTTGTGCAGCAGCACGGTGCCATATTCGTCTTCGGTCAGCCAGCTATCGAACCAGATGCAGTCGATCGCGTCACCCGGATTGACGGTGATGGACACCGAGAAGGTGTCGCCCGGTTCTTCGGTGAATCCGATCTCCTGGGATGCCTGCAGCGGACCGTGCGAAGCGGTGAAGGGCTGGGTGTAACAGAAGACCCGCACCGGATCGAAAGACGCAGCGGCAAGCTGCTGGATGGTTACCGTGCCAAACGGCACATTCTGATAGCTGGTTGCGCCGATACTCCCGGTGTATTGCTGGGTGGCGGGATCGCCATTGATGATGAAGTTGGCGTCCCGGTCGGGGCGGGTGCAATTCGCCAGCAGCTCGTCGACCGTCGCAATCGCGGCGTCATAGTGGAATGGGCATTCCCAGGCGCGAATATCGAGCCGCGTGCCTTCTGGCTGTGCCCCCTGCGCCGCCGACGGAGGGGACGCCTCGGCTTGTGCCGCATCGGGCGACTCCGCAACCGCGGCCTCGGGCTGCTGGGCCACCGATTCGCCCTGCGCATCCGGCGGTCTGCTCGGTAGATCGAACCAGTAACACGACACATCCCCATAGCCGGTCAACGTGGGATCGGTGACGCCAATATCCAGCCGGCCGCCTGGAGCCGAAAGCGTCTGCTCCATATATCCAAACGAGGGATCGAAGTGCATGCCGAACTGGCAGCGCACCACTGGACTGTCGTATCCGGCGGGAACGGTTTGCTGGATGGCATAGGGAGCCGTCGACGGAATCTCGTGCCACTCGGTAGCGCCCAATGAATCGGTCGGATGGGTTTGCGGCGCGAAGGTTGGATCCTGCGATGTCAGGGTGAATGCGACATTCGGCGCTGCTTGCGGACAGACGCCGATCGCGTCGATCACCGTGCCCACCGTGGGATCGACCCCGGCTGGGCAGGTGTGCTCGTAGAGATGGATGAGCTTGATTTGGGGTTGCGCCACCGGTTGGGCTACTGGCGACTGCGCGGCGACCGGCAGCGCCGTCAAGAGCAGGGCGATGCCGATGACCACGGTGAGCAGGTGAATTCCGGACTGGGGTCGTGAGGAAGGTGCCATAACAGGTCAAGACCTCCGGATTAGCTGGGATGTGCCTATCCATCATCCCACCATCTCACCCGATTGCAAGTAGAGGCAGCATCGTATTGTCACGTCCCGAAAATTGACTTCGCTTGGAATGCTTGCAAGAATTCCGAAAACATACAGCCCATCTGAGTTGCATGCGTGAAAGGCTGATTACTCTCTATGACCGTGCCTCTTGTACCTCCAGACGAGCTCGCCGGACGGCTCTTTTCCTCCATGCTCGGCGGATTCGACCTCTTCGCCGTATATATCGGCGACCAGCTCGGCTTCTATCGATCGCTGGCGGCCGATGGTCCGGCCACCAGCACCCAACTGGCCGAGCGCACCGGCGCCAACGAACGATATGTGCGCGAATGGCTGGAACAACAAGCGGTCACCGGTTTTCTCACGGTGGACGATTACGCCCAACCGGCAACCGAACGCGTCTTTTCCCTGCCGCGGGAATACGAAGCGGTCTTCGTCGATCCCGACAGCTTCATCGGCATGGCCCAGGGCGCGCAAATATTCGTCGGCGCGGTTGCGCCGCTGCCCAGGTTACTGGAGGCGTTCCGCAGCGGCGACGGCGTTCCCTACGACGCCTATGGACGCGATCTGGCCGCCGGTCAGGCCCGCTTCAACCGCCCGATGCTGCTCCATCAGCTCGCCCAGGAATACATTCCGGCCATGCCCGACATCGACGCCCGGCTCAAAGCCGACCCACCGGCCAAGGTGGCCGATATCGGCATGGGCATGGCGTGGTCGTCGATCGGGCTGGCCCGTGGCTATCCGAAGATCACGGTCGATGGCTACGATCTGGACGCCTATTCGGTCGAGCAGGCGAACGCCAACATCGCCGCCGAGGGTTTGAGCGGCCGGGTGGTCTGCCATTGTCGCGACGCGGGCGACTCCGAGCTGGCCGGGCAATACGATTTCGCGCTGGCGGTGGAATGCGTGCACGACATGGCGAACCCGGTGGCGGTGCTGAGCGCCATGCGCCGGCTGGTCGGGCCCGGCGGGACCGCCCTCATCATCGACGAGCGCGCGGACGAATCGTTCCTGCCGCATGGCGCCGATCAGGAACGTATGTTGTACGGCTTCAGCATTCTCCATTGCCTCCCGGTGGGCATGGGAAATCCCGATTCCGCGCAAACTGGCGCGGTCATGCGGCCCGGCCTCTTCCGCCGGTATGCCGCCGAAGCGGGTTTTACCTCGGTCGAGATCCTGCCGGTCGAAAGCGACGCCTTCTACTTCTACCGGCTGACGGCCTGATTCGGCAATCCGTTCGGCCATCGAGCGGTCCAATCTGAAACCAGCGCGACCGGGGCGATGTCCATATCATGAAGGCTGGACATTGTCGCGCCCGATGGGGAGATCGACCGGGCCGGCTGCCAAAGGAGGCGACGAATGCCGGCGCACGACAAACACATCGTCCTGCCGATGCTGCTGATCGCAGTGGTAGCCCTCATGCCGCTCCTCTATGGAAGCGTCCAAGACACATCAGCCCAAGGGAAAGCACCACTGATCGTCGACGATGCGGCCTCGGCCAATCCCGATCTGGCGCCGGTGCAGCTCACCGCCGCCGGTGACGCCCAGGCGCCCGGATCGCAACTGCTGCTGCCCGCGGGATTCACCGCAACCGTCGTCGCCAGCGGACTTTCTGCTCCGCGGTTCATGGCCTTCGACCGGGACGGCAGCTTGCTGGTGGCCGATCAGGATGCCGGCGCGATCTATCGCTACGGACCGAATGCGGACACCACGATCGAACCGAGCGGGCAAGCCCCCGAACCCCTGATCTCCGGGCTGACCGGCCCGTCCAGCCTGGCATTTACCGACATCGACGGCGCCACCTGGCTCTATGTCGGGGAAGAGTCCCAGATCACCCGCTTCCCTTACGGCGAGGGCGGAGAGATCGGCGAAGGTGAAGTGATCGTTCCCGATCTCCCCACCGGTGGGCACCACACGCGCACCGTGGCCTTTGGCGAAGATGGCAAGCTCTATGTCGGCATCGGCTCGTCCTGCAATATCTGCGCCGAAGATGACGAGCGCCGCGCGGCCGTGATGCGTTACGACGCGGACGGCTCCAACGGCGAGCGCTTCGCCTGGGGCCTGCGCAACCCGGTCGGGCTCGCCTTCGAACCCGGCACCAACACCCTCTGGGCCACCGTGAACGAGCGGGACGATCAGGGCAACGAAATCCCGCCGGATTTGGTAACCATCGTCACCGAAGACGCGAATTACGGCTGGCCCGATTGCCAACCGCCCGATGCCACCCCGCAAGAGGCGGGCGCCGATTGCTCCGGCATCACCCCGCCGACGGTCGGCATCCAGGCGCATTCCGCGCCGCTCGGTCTCGCCTTTTCCACCGGCGACCAGTTCCCCGATGCCTGGCAGGACGGCATCTTCGTGGTCCAGCATGGGTCCTGGAACCGCCAGCCCCCGGCCGAACCGAAGCTCATCTATGTGACCCTCGAAAACGGCGCGCCCACCGCCGTCACCGACTTCGTCACCGGCTGGCAGGACGAAAACGGCAACCGCTGGGGCCGTCCCGCCGGGGTGATCGTCGCCCCGGATGGCAGTCTCATCATCTCCGACGACACCGCCGGCGTCCTCTACCGCATCGCCTATACCGGGTGATCCAGTGGCTCAACATCCCCGATTCGTTACTGAATTTGCCCGAAGGCTGTTCGGTAAGGGAGTAGATACGTGATACTCGAAATGGGATTCGCTTCTAACTGCTGTGGCAGCTCGGATCGTCAATGACGGCATGACGACCTCCGAGGATATCCGGAAATCCCTAGGACAATCCGAAGTTTTTACCGACTACGCCATGCAGCCCTTCGTAAGTCAGGGGTGGATCGAAGCCGCTGCCCTGACAGGTGGTGGCTGGGACATAGTCGGGGCACCCCCGGAACTGAGGCGGCAGTTTCTTGACTAGGGGAACTGAACGGGATCTGAATTCTGGGCCGTTTCACTGGCCCATTTTGGTAGGGACCACAGGGTAAAGCGAGCCACGACGTTTCGTTTGGGCAGTAAGCCCGCGACCCCAATAGTCGCAAACCGCCGTGCCCCTGAAAATCATGTTCCAATGCCTGTTTTCAAACGTGGGCCGGATTGGGATCATCCGCAAACGGTACGTTCAACCCCTCAATAAAAGTGTGCCAACAACTTTGAACAGAGAAATTGCCTATCCGAATTTTGGCTAAATTCGGACATGGCCATTTGCTAAAATCCGCAAATCACGCGCACAAGTTAAATCCCAATGTGCAATTCACCTTTAGACCGGATCGAATAAAGCGATGACCGAGCCTAATCAGAAAGAACTGTTTGATGAAGTTGACGAAGTAAATCGGCGATTCGAAACAGAGGCTCTCAGTCAACCAAGCCTCGTTGATTTTTTTCTGCCGACACTTTGGCCGCTCGGATTCACCGGTGAACAGCGTCTCACCCTGCCTCGAATTGAACAAATCCCTTGGGGAAATGATGTGGAGTGGGAAGATTGGCGGCTTGCTATGAAAGTCACTGCCGGTGCCAATTTTGTAACAATACGAATTCATCGCCATGAGCATAGCGCGGTGTTCGATCCACGTCTTGGCCAATATGCGATGGAGTTGAATCAACAATCGGCAGTATCAAGTCCGAAATCAGAATCTAACAAAGAAGCCTCTGAGGAAACGCAAATGATCTCCACTAGTCCTGTGTCATTTGGAGACATACCGATTCCGTCCGTCAACAACAGAGCAACGATTGTGCAACTCACTACTGCACTCTTTGAAACCGAGAATCGAAGTGGCGATCTACTCCAATGGGCGTTTTGTAACTGCTTAGAGGAACTTAACTTGCTGGAGGCCGCATATCTGTTGGCAACAAATGACTTAAAGGTGAGATTGACGACGCTGCATAATTGTTTTCCATTTGTTCCGTTTACTGCTCATGCACAGAGTGACTCAAGGATTATTTCCAGAGGATCTGTAATTCCGAATCTAATGTCAAAACACTTCGATTATGAGGTCGAAGATTTGACCGAATCACAGTTTGAACGAGTCTTAGTGTTCTCGTCAATGTTGAGACGGAAAAACGCTATGGCGGAATATGGTTTGCGGTCCATAGCCGCAAGGCAGACAGTCGAACAAGACGGGAATCTCACTGCGAGCTTTCTTGAGTTCTACACCGCCACCGAAATGTTCCTAGATTCCGTGCTACTTATGATGGCGTGGGAGCACATCGAGCACCATCGCCACAGCAAGTTAACCGTAAACCAGGTTGTGCAATGGTTTTCTGGCAGGACCAGCCTCCGCTCCCGGATCACCAATTATTACCGGCGATTGAATTTGAAGGGCTGGAATCCCAGCGTTCAGGGATCGGC
>DASTFJ010000230.1:0-10511 GCA_035708745.1 Thermomicrobiales bacterium
TCCGGCAGCGCCAGCTGCGTGGCGATGCTGACGCAGGATTATCTCCATATCTTCCGCAATGAGCTCACCTGGCAGGCACGCGCCGAGGCCCTGGCGGGCAAAGTGATGGATTTCACCTCGTTCCTGGTGAACGTGGCCCGGATTCCGGCTGGTACGCTCACGTCGGATAGCGTCACCCCGGTGGTGACCTATCACGATTCGTGCCAGGGACTGAATGCGCTCGGCCTGTCCGAAGAACCGCGTGAGATTCTGGTCGACCTGCTCGGGTGCGAGGTGCGAGAGTTGGACGGTAATCGCACCTGCTGTGGGTTCGGCGGGTCGTTCAGCTTCGACTACCCGGAGATCGCCGAGCGCCTGATGAATCGTAAGCTCGACAACGCGCAAGCTACCGACGCGCCGCTGGTCGTCACCGACAATCAAGGCTGCATCATGCACCTGCGCGGCGGCTGCGATGCCGAAGGACGCTCGCTGAAAGTCGCGCATATCGCGGAATTGGTGGCCGCGCGGATCGACCAGTTGGGTCCGGAGCCCGGAGTCCGGAGTCCGGAGTCGAACGCCTAGTAGCGGCGACCATATCGAAATCACGAGCCGATTCGAATCTCCGGCCTCCGGTCCCCGGACTCCGGACCAAAATGGGAGAACGACCTTGCCACTTTGCATCTATCAGCTCGGCGCCGCCGGCAAACCCCTATTTGGGCTCATCGAAGGCGACGACGTCATCGATGTCGCGGCGGCCGGTGGTCCGGCGTCGCTGGGTGCGGCGTTACAGCTTTCCAAATCCGATTTCGACACCGCATTGACCGGCGTGAAGGGGAGCGATCTGCGCACGCCGCTGGCCGATGTGACCCTGAATGCCCCCATCGACTGGCAGGAGGTCTGGTGCGCCGGGGTGACCTACCTGCGCAGCCGCGATGCCCGCATGGAGGAATCGCAGTCGAAGAGCGTCTACGACAAGGTCTACGAGGCCGACCGGCCGGAGCTGTTTTTCAAGGGAATGCGCTTTCGGGTCGCCGGACCGGGACAGGAGATCGCCATTCGTGGGGATAGCACCTGGGATGTACCCGAGCCGGAATGCGCGCTGGTGATCAACAGCGCCGGCGAGATCGTCGGTTACACCGTCGGCAACGATGTCTCATCGCGTAGCATCGAGGGCGAGAATCCACTCTATCTCCCGCAGGCCAAGGTCTACGACAAAGCGGCGGCGCTCGGTCCGGTGATCGCGCTGGCGGGCGAGATCGACGATCCGAACGATCTTTCCATCGAGCTGGTCATCCGGCGGGACGGCGCTGTCGGATTCCAGGGAACCACCAACACGAATCAGCTCCACCGCACCTTCGCCGATCTGGTGGAGTATCTCTATCGCGACAACACCCACGTTCACGGCGCCATCCTGATGACCGGCACCGGCATCGTCCCACCCTCCGACTTCACCCTCGAAGCAGGCGACGAGGTCTCGATCACCATCGACGGCATCGGCACCCTGACGAACCCGGTGGTGCGCCTGGGCGGTTAGCACGGAGTACGTCTGAACGAGAGGCGCACGCTCGTCACCGCGTAGATGCAGCCCTCCGTGGCGGCCCAGCCGCCACGGAGGGCTGCATCTACGGTTTGGAAGAGGACCGTGTCGCTCTGAGGCGCATCCCGATTACCTCTCCCGGGAACGGTCGAGCTCTTCCTCGCTGCGGACGACCCCGATCAATGTCTGGTTGGAATCGGCCAAACCGGCGCGAACGCTCTCGATATAGGTGAGGATCTCGAGCAATTCGTCCGGATCGTCGGTCTGGCGCACGAGCGGCGCCAGCTCGCCCAGCTCATGCAATGAGGTCACGACGTTATCGAGGGCGCGCTCACCGCGCTCGGCCACGGTTGGAAACGGCATGAAGCCGCGTTTCCCACGCTCGTCGGGTAGGGGGAGCGGTGCTGCCACGGAGACTCCCGCGGGGGCGGGTGCACGCGTGGGAGCCGGGGCGGGATGGAGCGGTTCGACGAGCGGCGTGGGCGGCGCTTCCGGCGCCACGCGCACGTCCGAGGAACGCGTATCGAATCGATGCGCCGGTTCGAATCGCCGGCCGATCACATAGACCGCCGAGCCGGCAACCACTGGCGCAGCCACCACAATAGCCCAAATCTCAGTCAGGGAAAGGTCGTATTTGTCGTAGAACGCGGCCAGGCAGAGGGCGGCCAGAAAGACGAGCGTGGCCGCGCTGACGGCCAGCCGCACCGGCACCTGGCGCAGGGGTTCCAGATATTCGTAGGTACCGTAGACCTGTCGGTTGGTGCGGTCGAGAAACGGAACGGCAAACAGGAAACCGAAGAAAACCATCGGAAATAGCACACCGCCGATGAAGGTCGGATCGATGGTCGTGCCGAACAGCGAGAACGACACATCGGGCGGGATGATCCGCAACATGCCGTAGATCCACATCAGATACCAGTCGGGCTTGACCTCCGGCGTTTCCGGCGTCGGCGGTCCGAACGCACTCAGTGGATGCGGCGGCACGAAGGCCGACAGCAAACAAAGAACCCCGAACATGACCAGCAAGAGCTGCAGCGCCAGCAGCGCCTGATAGGGCCAAAGCGGCACCCCGAGCACTTTCCCGGGCTCGGCCAGGCGCCGGGCATAGCCGGGCTGCGAGTGTTTTTGCTTCACGATGACCAGCAGATGCACGCCGACCGCGCCCATGATGAGAAGTGGGATCACGAAGACATGCAGCGCGAACATGCGCGAGAGACTGCCGAGAGTTGGAAATGTGCCTCCAAAAGCGAGCTCCGAGACGACATCGCCCACCCACGGAATCGAGCGGGCGATCTCATAGCCGATACCGGTCGCGGTGACCGCGTAGGAGTCATAGGGGAGCCCATAACCATAGAACGCCGCGCCAAGCGTCAGCAGCAACAGGACGACGCCGATGATCCAGTTGATCTCGCGTGGCTTGCGATAGGTGCCGCTCAGGAAGATCCGCAAAGTGTGCAGCAAGATCGAGGCGACCATGACATGCGCCGCCCAGTGATGCACATTGCGAAAGAGATTCGCAACGGGTATCGACTCGATCAGCTGGACACTCGCAAAGGCCTCCGGTACGGTTTCGCCATTGACCGTGACATCGGCATTCGACGGTACATAGATGAACGCCAGATAGGTGCCGGTCAACACCAGGATGACGAAGGCGAAGAGCGCCATCTCGCCGAAGAAAAACGTGGAATGAACGGGAAATGCCTTGCGGCCATATTTCCGGTAGAGTGCGCCGATATCGAGACGTTCGTCGAACCATCCCGGCGTCCGGCGGACCGCGCGCTCGTTCTGATTTTGGGAAGGCCGAGCGACCTCTGCCATGCCAGCGTCACCCTCGAATCATTGCGGGCCGACCGGGCCGTCGAACGACCCATCGGCGGTGACTGCGCCATCGGAATCGACTGTGATGGGGAGACCCGGCAGCGGCCGCCCGGCTGGTCCTTTGACCACGGCGGCGTCATCGGCAGGGTTGTAGACGCTGCCATGGCAGGGGCACACGATATTTCCGTCCTTGTTGAGCTGAGCCAGCACCGAGCAGCCCAGATGCGTGCAGATAGCGCTATAGGCAACGATAGGCGGATCGCTGTCTCCGGGGAGATGCACGAGCTGAATCAGGGTGTTCTGGTTGTCGCTCTTCCCTTTGGGGAAAGCCTGCACCGCCGATCCAGCTGCCAGGTCGTCGATAGACACCGGACTGCCGGCCTGATTGCCGGTTGCGTACACCAGCTGGTCACCGGCGGCCACCGATCTGGCTTCGCTTTTCAGCGTTCGCAGGGCGAGCGCCGGCAGCAGGAAGGCAAGGGCAAAGGCGCCATAGCCAATGCGAATCAGCCATTTCAGAAAGCGGCGGCGCGGAAACCGGGATTCGGAAGACCGGTCGCGCGGCTGCTGTTCTACCATGGCACACCGTCGTTCCGGTCGTCGAACCGTGCCTCGTCGCCGAGGAACGCCTCTTTGTAGAGCATCAGAATGAGCGCCAGGAGCAACGATCCGAGCCCCGCGAGGATGCCGATCGTGCGCTCGGCCCAGTCGTCCGCGATACCCCAGGCCAGCGCAACCGCGACCGCAAAGAGCGCCAGTGAAAACACCACGATCGATACGCTCGCCGGACCGGTCAGCATCGGGCCACGATGTCCCGGAACCAGCTCCACCCCCTCGACGGCGATGGAGATGAGCCCTTGCAGCCCGTAGACCGCCAGCGTTACCGCCGCGGCCACCAGACCGAGCTCGATCTCGGTAAGGGGAAAACGGCCGCCTTTGCGGGTCGTGAAGAGGAGCAGGATGGTGATCGCCACCGCCAGGTAGAGGGAGAGAACCGGGAGTTTGGGAGAGTTTCGCAACGAATACACCTCCAAAATGGAGACCGTTGCAATGATAGGCCTGACCCGCCGCGTCCCATGAAAAAGTGAGAGGGGCACCCGGGTTGAGCGGAGCTGGCATTCGCGCTGTCCCCAACTATCTTCAAATCAAGATCAGGAACTCACAATAAATAAGTCAACCTCGCGGGATGCGATAGCCTGAAATGTATGGAAGACCCACTGGTGTGACAGTGGGCGCATGCCGAAACGAAAGGAACCCCACACGTGTCTCAAGAGGAGTTGAACGAGTCGATACAGCGCGGGTTGCACCATCACCTGATGCATCGGCGGGCAGTGCTGAAGCGCACCGCTGGAGCCGGGATCGGGCTGCTTGGTGCGGCAGTGATGGGCAAGTCGATTCTGGCCCAGGATGACGAAGGAACGCCCACCGCGGGCGAAGCGACCCAGGGCGGCAGCGACAGTGACGCGGCCCAGGGCTATCAGATAAATCCGGCCGCGCGCACGCCAACGCCAAACGGCCCGGCCGTGCCACCCGAATTCGAAGATCCCAAAAACTGGCCGGTGCAGGGATACGATCTTGCCCAAACGCGTTTCTACGATGGTCAGAACGAGATCTCGACCGATACCGCCGGGCAGCTGGGTCTGGCCTGGGCGACGCCCTTCGAGGTGACCGCGGCGTATATCCCCTTCGTCGCCAATCCGATCGGCGTCGACGGCAAGATTTATTTGCAGGACGGCGCGTCGAACATCCACGTCCTGAATGCCGACACGGGCGAAGTCATCTGGGAGAAGGTCTACGACCAGGTGGTCGCGCAGGCCGGGCCGAACGGTATCGCCGTTGGATACGGCATCGCGGTCTTCGGCGTGGGTGCGTCCGGTCAGGTCGACGCGCTCGACACGGAGACCGGTGATGTCCTCTGGTCGATCAGCCTCGAAGGCCCCCTTGGCGAGGGGATCGATATGGCCCCGCTGATCTACGACAACACCGTCTATATCAGTACCGTGCCGGGCTCACCGGGAATCTCGTATCTCGCCGGCATGCGCGGATTCCTGTACGCGCTCGATGTCTGGACCGGCACCGTTCTCTGGTATTTCGATACCACCACCGACAATCTCTGGGGCGGCGCCCGCCTGAATGCCGGTGGCGGACTCTGGAATCCGCCCTCCATCGATGTCGAAACCGGCGATTTGTATGTTTCCGTCGCGAACGCCGCGCCCTATGCCGGCTCGCCCGATTACCCGAACGCCACCGGTCGTCCCGGCGACAACGACTACGCAAACTCGATCCTGCGCATCGACACCGTCCGGGGTGGCATCGAGTGGTATCTCAATGTCAAACCGCACGATCTCTTCGACCTCGATCAGCAGCTCTCTCCGGTGCTTGGCACGGTCACGATCGACGGCGCCGATGTGGACGTGGTCTTCGCAACAGGCAAGCATGGCAATGTGCTCGCCATCAATAGAGAGACCGGCGAAGAGCTGTGGCGCACTCCGGTTGGACGCCACGAGAATGACGACGTTCAGGAGATCCCCGAGGGTGAGACCCTGACGGTCTTTCCCGGCAACCTTGGTGGAGTCGAGACGCCGTTCGCCTTTGCTGACGGCCGGGTTTTCGTCGCCCTCTTGAACAGCCCCGGATACTACACCGCGGAAGGCGAAGGGGAAGGGCCCGAGAGTCTGGCGACTGCAAACGGCCAGGTCGTGGCGCTGGACGGCGCCAGCGGAGAGATCGCATGGGACGTCACCGTTCCGACGCCGCTCTTTGCCGCGGCGACGGTCGTAAACGACATCGTCTTCACCGGCGGCCTCGATGGCATCGTGCGTGGCTTCGATGTCGCGGATGGCGCCCAAGTCTTTTCTTACCAGACAGCCAGCGGTCTCAGCGCTCCTCTGGGTGCGTATGGCGACTTGCTCCTGATTCCGTCGGGCGCACCGTTCATCCCGAGCGCCGACACCTGGAACCCCGCACCCGAGGCGGTTACTCAGCTGATCGCGCTCAAAGTGGGTGGAACCGTGCAGGAAGCGCCGGGACCGTCCGCGTCGCCGGAAGCGAGTCCCGCGGGAGGGGAAGCCACACCGGCCGCGGCCGCAGCCACTACCGAGCTGAATGTGACCGCGATCGATATCGCGTTCGAGGAAACCGAGCTGCAAGCTCCCGCTGACACCGATGTCACGCTGACGCTGACGAATAGCGGCGTTGTGCAGCACGACCTCGTCATCGAGGACACGGACTACGCCACCCCGCTGATTGCCAACGGTGAATCGGCCTCCTTCACCTTCAATTTGCCGGCAGGTGAATACACCTACTTCTGCGATGTTCCGGGTCATCGCGCGGCGGGTATGGTCGGGACGTTGACCGTTTCATAGCGAGCAATCTCGCTGCAGTTCATCGAGGCCGGCGAATCACTTCGCCGGCCTCGATTTCGTTTGCGAGGCGCTGTAAGGGATGTCTCTTCCTCGTTGTCAAGGATTTCCCTTCCCCATACACCCTCTGTGGCTGCCGTTGGTCGAAAGAGCAGCCACGGAGGGCTGCAACTACGGGAAACGGTGCGATTGTGTCTCGAAGACGGGCTGCTCCCGCTAATTGGCGACGCCGCACCAGTCCATGGTGATCGCCGCGAACGTCTTGGTCGCCTGAATCAAATCCGCGACCGGTAGGAACTCGTTCGCGCCGTGGATACCCCACGAGGGATCCCCGACCCCATAGACCAGGCAGGGCTGCCCAAGCGGGAACCAGAAATTCGCGTCGCAGACGAAAGGCGAGATCGTCACCTCGGGCGTGAGGCCGGTCACCTTCTGATGCGCTTCCCGGATCACGCCGACCGCCGGATGATCGTGCGGGAGATTGACCGGCTCCTTGACCCAGGGGGCGGTGCTGTCCGCGTCGAGGGGCAGATCGAGCACCGGCGGATGCTCGCGCAGCCAGTAGTCGCTCTGGGTAACGCGGTTGAGGGTGGCGCGGATCTCGTCTTCCACCTCGGCGGCGGTGAGATCGGGATTGAAGAGCAACGACCCCGTCGCTTCGGCGCTGTCGGGCACCGAGGTCAGCGAGGTCCCCGCTTGCATCGTGTTGATATTGATGAACATGCCGCCGGGCGGGACATGCTCGTTCGATCGCCAGAGATTCCATTGCTTTTCCAGCTCCAGAATCGCGAGCTGGTATTTGAGCATGTTGTCGATGGCCGAGACTCCCGGCCGCTCCATCCCGTGAGGGAGGGGCTGCGCCACCAGGTGACGATTGCAGATATGGGTCGATTTTCCGGGAACCGTCAGCTTGAAATAGAGCTCGCCCTTGATCGTGGGGTAGATCGAGAAATTGGACGGTTCGGGAAAGATCGCGAAATCCGCCCGGTGGCCGCGCTCCAGCACCGTGTTGCAGCCGATATCGCGCCGCCCGGCTTCCTCGCCCGGTGATTGGGCCAGGATCAGATCGCCCTGTAGCTCGATCCCCTCGTCTTGCAGGATCGTCGCGGCCATGACATACGCCGCGATCGCGCCCTTCATATCGGAGGCTCCGCGGCCATAGAGCTTGTTGTCGATCACTTCCCCCGAGAATGGACCGGACCCGACCCAGACCTCGCGCTGTTCCGGCGTGACCGGCACCACATCGGTATGCGCCGCCCAGATCAACGAGCGGCCGCCACCGGCGCCCTTGCGGGTAGCGACCACATTCGGCCGGTTGGCCGCCACCTCGTAGTAGTCGATCTCATAGCCGCCGGTTTGATCGAGCTGATCCCGCAGCCACTCCTGGGCGGGCCGCTCGGCGGCATCGTTCGGTTCCAGATCGGGATTGACCGACGGTTGCCGGATCAGCTCGCCCGCGAAGGCGACGATCTCATCCGCCCGCCGGTCGATAGCCTCGATGACTCGCTGCAAATGGTCGCTCACGCCGCTGCCCCTTCGTTGCTCCGGACTCCGGACACAGGACTCCGGACTCTTGCAGGCAGTCTAGCGAACGCGGGATCATTGCAGCGACAGATAGATCCCCACCACCCAGCCGATGCCTTGCGACGTTTGGATCTCGTACCAGGTGTAGCCATTCCAGGTCACCGGGCCGTTGGTGACGGTGCCGTGGTCGCCGGTCTGCAGCTCGGCGAGGATGGCGGCGCCGTCGTCGGCCACCTGGCGCAGATTCACCGGTCCGTCTGAGACATAGACCGCGTCCCCGACCGCAAAGGTCGATGGCGCGCTGGCGGCGGACGTTTCGAGGTACGGCGCGGACACCCAACCGGTGAAAGTGGCCGTGCGCATCTCGAACCAGATCTGGTCGTCGGCAATCTCCGGTCCATTGGTGAGCACGCCGACCGTCCCCGTTTCGATGATGCCGATCACGTCGTCACCCAGGCCAGGCGTGCGGTGCATCTGCAGCGGCCCGTCAGCAACGGCCACACTATCCCCCACACTCAAATTGCTTGTCGGAACCGGGCGCTCAGGCGCGGGTTGGTCCGACCAGGTCAGGAAGGTGCTGGCGACCCATGCGAAGCGCTCACTGGTCATGATGCGGTACCAACGGTAGCCGTCCGCGTCTTCCGGGCCCGCCACCACCACGCCGGCCGTACCCTTGGGCGCGTTCTGCGCGACATCGGCCAGCACCCCGGGAACGCGCCGCAGATTGGCCGAATCTGACAACTCGACCACATCATCCAGCCCGAAGATTCCACTGGAGCCACCGATGGGCGGATCGCGGAAGAGCGCCGAGTATTCGACCCACCCCTGTCCAATGTCGGTCGCGATGCGGTACCAGGGCACATCGTCGGCAAAAACCGGTCCTTCGGTCACCAGTCCCACCATGTATTCGTCGAGCGTAAGGGCGGTTGGCGCAGCGAATCCGGCATCGTCTCGGGCCGGTGTCTGTACCTGGGTGCGCACCTGGTCGCCGGCGACCAGATCGGCCAGCGGGCCGTTCGGGAAATTGGCGAGGGTTTGCGCGACCAGATCGCGCAGCACCGGCAGCTCGGCATACGCCTTGTCGCCCGGGCAGGTCGAGAGATTGACATCGCGGTGGGCGCAAATAGTCGGCAGATGGGTTTGCGAGTGGAAATCGCTGTACCCCTGCGGATCGAGGTCCTGGCAGGTCCAGGCAAGAATCGCCACCATCGCGGCCAGCGCCTCTTCGGTCACCTCATCGTCGAAAAACTCACCGATGAAGCAGATGCCGGTCGAACCATGAGCATATTCGTAGGCGTGTCCTCCGACGATGTTCCGGCCCCCGACCCGGCCCTGATAGATATTGCCGAGCTTGTCGACCAGATAGTTGTACCCAATGTCATGCCACCCGCGCGTGACCGCGTGGTAGTAGTAGATCGAGCGGATGGCTTCCAGCGGATCCTGGGAATTCGGGGTTTCCGAGTGGTGGACGATGGCGTGCTCCACCAGCTGATACTCCTTGATCCACCATTCGCCGTCTTCCTCGAAGCGGTACGACTCATCGGCGCCCCAATCGGCTCGGGTCAGAAAAGACGGTGGCGCGGACACATCGTAGGCGGCCTTCGCCGAGATCGATTCGGGGAAATCGCCAACGGTCGGACCGGCGCTCGAGTCGATGAACGTGAAGGTCAATCCGGGAATGACCGCCGGATTGCCTTCCCCGTCGATGGTGCGATAGCGGATCGACGCGCCCTGCTGCGCGCAAACGAGTGAGGAAAAGACCCGGTCGCCCGGATCGACTGGACTCGACTCCGCCGAGGCGCCGATCGAAAAGATGCTGGAATAGCCGTACCCGTCCGCGCTGACCTCGATCAGCAGCACCGGCCAGTCGCCGACCTCGATCGGCCAGCTGGCGCCGACCGAGCTAAAGGGAAATGGCGCAACCGCTTCGAAGGCCGTGCCGGTGCCGAGCAGGTCGCTCGAAATCTGGTCCGCCTCGACCCAGTCGTAGCTCGAAACCGGCGGCGCGTCCTGTGCGGACGCCTTCGGCAGTGTGAGACCGCGGCCGAAAAACACGCCGGTTGCCATCGTGGCAAGTAGCGCGCTCGCCTTGAGCACGACCCGGCGGCTGATTTCCGGCGTAGCCGGCGCGAAGATGCCGCCGGTCCGCCCCAGCGGGCGCGACGATGTCGAAGTGGTTTGTGCGAGGCTCATCTGCTCCCCCAATCGGGCCCCAGCCGGCGCCCTGCAGATGTGTCGAATTGTCACAGCGGGATGACTTCAGGCTACCACGCGATGTGCGGAACCGCAAC
>DASTFJ010000231.1:0-13760 GCA_035708745.1 Thermomicrobiales bacterium
ATTGCCGGCGAGGATGTCGGCGAACGACTGGGCGGCGGGTTCGAGGACGACCGGTGGATAGGGAAGCGGACGGGTGGAAAGGGTGTTCATGAGCGGTTCCTGAGTCATGGTGCGAACGGACGGTTGGGACGATGGCGGTCGAATCGGAGACGGGTTGGGTGGTGGCGCTCGCCGCGGCGAGGAGGTCCCTCCACTCCGGTCGGGATGACGAACGGGTGGAGCGCCGCCCGCGGAGTGAGCGCGGGCGGCGCAGTGCGGGTGCTACCGGGTGGTTGGGAGACGTAGCCAATCTTCGTAGTGGATCGCGCCAAGACGCGCGCCGTTGAGTGGGACGAGTGAGTCTTCGCTGGGGACCGCGCCGAAGTAGATGGCGTTCGGATCGGAGACGACGACTCGCGGGTCGTGGCGCAGTTCGAGCTTGCGGCCGATGACCTCGTCGAAGCGGAGCCGGTCGGGTCCGGCGATCTCGACCCGGCCGTTGACGGGTGCGTTGATCGCCGCATCGGTTACGGCGCGGGCGACATCCTCGGCGGCGATAGGCTGGAAGGCGACCGGGGCCATGTGCACTTCGTTGCCGGTGGTGGCGGAATCGGCGATGCCGTCGACGAATTCCATGAACTGGGTGGAGCGGACGATGGTGTAGGGGATCGGCCCGGCTTCGATCAGCGCCTCTTGCGCGAGCTTGGCTTTGAAATAGCCGTTGTCGGGGGAACGGTCGATACCGACGATGGAGAGCGCCACGTGATGGCCTACGCCGGCGTTCTGCTCTGCCTCGAGCAGATGGCGGGTCGAGGTGATGAAGAAATTCATCACGGCGCTGCCCTCGAATGAGGGAGAGTTGGAGACATCGACGACGACCGAGGCGTCCGCGAGCGCTTCCGGCAGGCCCTTTCCGGTGAGGGTGTCGATCCCCAGGCGGGGCGAGGCGGGCATGGCCTCGTGACCGAGGGCTTTCAGATTTTCGACGACCTTCGAGCCGATGAGCCCGGTGCCGCCGATGACGACGATGTTCATGATGAGGTCCTTTCGTGCGTGATTGCGGATGGGCGGGTAGTGCCGATCAGGAAACCGCGGCGATCGCGGTCATGATTACGTCGGTAACCGCCTGCGGTTGCGAGATCATGACGACGTGCGAGGCATCGACCTCGGTGACGGTGGCCCCGGCGCGCTCGGCCATCGTGCGGAGCACGTCGGTGCCAGCGGCCTTGTCACCGGTCGCGACGACTGCCCAGCTCGGCAGCGTCTTCCACGCCGGCGATGTGGTCGGCTCGGTGAAGGCGAGCTCGGAGATCGGCCGTTGGGTGGCGCCGATGACCGCGATCTGGCTATCCGAGAGATCGCCGGCGAAGGCCTCTTTGACCTTGGCGGGGTCGATCAGGAATTCGGTGGCCGTTTCCGAGCCGTTGCCGGTCGGATATTGCCGGGGAACCAGGGCGGTGACGAGCACGCTGTCCTTCGAATCGGTTTCGATGCTTGCCAGCGATTCGCCTTCGTCGGGCGCGAACGCGGAGACATAGACGAGACCGACGACATTCGGCGCCATGCTGCCGGCGTTGGTGATGACCGCGCCGCCGTAGGAATGACCGACCAGCAGCACCGGTCCGGGAATCTGATTCAGCGCGCTGGCGACATAAGCGGCGTCCCCGGACACGCTGCGCAGCTCGTTTGGAATGGCGGTGACGTTTACCCCTGCTGCCTGCAACAGCTCGATGACCGTGGTCCAGCTCGAGGAGTCGGCGAAGGCGCCGTGCACGAGGGCGACGGTCAGATCGGCGTTCGCGGTTGGAGTGGCCTGGGACATGACGATGTTCTCCTTTTGGGTGGATGAAACGGACGAATCGCCGGCCGCACTGGCCGTGGCCTGAAGACGATCGAGGCGGTGAACTGCCAGAGCGGCGGCTCCGGTTCCACCGAGGAGACGAGCGGCGGACCGGCGCGAGAGGCGCGTTTCCGCGAGTGAAGACAGACGGCCTGGACTCATGCTGTTCCCTTTCTACGAAGCGTTTGCGGGTCCGGGCCAGCTCCCGGGGGCGTGCTTCGATGATGCGGCGGAAGGGGGCACCGGCACATCGGGGGGATTCCCCGAATCGTGGAAATCGGGGAGTGAGGAGAATTCCCTGGTCGCAGGTCGAGGGCTTCGAGTGGACGGCTGGATTGCGGGGCGACGAGGGGGATGGAGTTGCGCTCTGGAGGCTGGGTTGCGGGGGGGCGGAGAGGTCCCCTCCACTCCGCTGCGCTCCGGTCGGGACGACGAAGGGGGTTAGATGAGGTCGTGGCGGAGGGCGAAGATGGCGGCGGCGGTGCGGGAGGTGACGCCGAGCTTTTGCATGGCGTGCTGGACGTGGTTGCCGGCGGTGCGCTCGCTGATCGAGAGGGCGCCGGCGATCTCGCGGTCGGTCAAGCCTCCTTGCAGCAGGACCAGAATCTCGATTTCGCGGGGGGTTAGTCCGAAGTCCGCGGCGGGTGACCGCACAGGAGGCGGTTCGGATGGCGAGCCGGCGGTCAGGGTGGTGACGAACGCGAGAGCGTCGGCGGCGGCTTGCTCGGGGGTGAGCGATTGGCCGTCGTCCCAGGCGCGGTCGAATACTTCGGGAGTCAGCCCCGGACGGATCGATTCGGCGGTGGCAGCCGGATCGCGTGCGGGTGGCGGGGTGGCGCCGATGGCGCGGAACATGGTGGCGCTGCTGGCAAGGAGGCGGACCGCGGGAGCGAGCTCGCCCTGGGCCGCGGCGCAACGGCCGATGGCTTCGAGCGATTGCGCGATGCCGACGCGATTGCCCATCGGCAGGAACAGCGACAGCGCTTCGGCAGAGCGGACCGCGGCGTTTGCGATGGCGCCGAGGCCGAACTCGATATCCGCGAGGTGGGCCGCGAGATAGGCGAGCTGGCGGCGATCGCCGTTTTGCTGGGCGAGGGCGGTGGCCTGCAGGAGCAGCTCGGGCGCGCGGGCGTCGTCACCGGCTCGGTGCGCCACGACGCCGAGCTCGGTCAGGGCCGCGCTGCGACCATCGGTATCGCTGATGGACGACGCGAGCGCAAGCGCCTCCTCGAAATGTCTGGTCGCCCGTCCGAGGTCGCCTTCGTCCGAGGCGCCCTTACCGATTTCGAGGAGCACTTCGAATATGCCGGCGATGTCGCCAACCTGACGGAGCTGCGCGAGTGCTTCCTCGTAGCAGGCAGAGCCCTCTGCACGGCGCCCCTGCACCGAGGCGATCATGCCGAGGTGGGTCAGGAGGCGACCGGTCCCCCAGCGATCGTCGATCGACGCGAAGGCAGTCAGGCTCTCTTCGCCCAGTGTGCGCGCTGTGACGTAATCGTCGCGAAAGAGGGCGACGATGGCGAGACAGAGGAGGGTACGGCCGATCCATTTCCGATTGCCGCGCCGGCGCCAATTTTCGAGCGCGGCCGAGCCATGCTGGAGGGCTCGATCGTAGTCCCCCTGGTACATCGCGAGGACGGCGGCTCCGGTGCGAACAATGCAGCGGGCCTCGGTGACATCCGGACCGGGAGCGAGCGCGAGGATGCGGTCGAGCTGGGTGCGCCCCTCGCTGAGATATCCCCGGCGGCGCCAGTAGAGCCAGATCGCCGCGCCGATCCGGTTGGCGATATCGATCTCTGGCTGCCGGATCGACCAGTCGAGCGCGGCCCGGATGTTGTCCTTTTCGCGATCGAGCCGGTCGAGCCAGGCGGCCTGGTCTGGGCCGGTGATCTCCGGCTCGGCGGCTTCGGCCAGCGCCAGGACGATTTCGGCGTGGTGGCGCAGGGCAGCATCGGACTCCTGGGCGGCATCGAGCCGGTCGCGAGCGTATTCGCGCACGGTTTCCAGCATCTGAAAGCGCGGTGTGCCATCGGGACCGGTCCGCTGCCGGAGCAGACTTTGCTCGATCAGAGAGGTGAGCTGGTCGAGCGTATCGACCGGCTCCGGAAACCCGGCGAGCATCGCTTCGGCCGACTCGAGGGTGAAGCCGCCGATGAACACCCCGAGATGGCGAAAGGTGGCTTGGCTGGGCTCGTCCAGCAGGTCGTAGCTCCAGCCGATGGTGTCGCGCATGGTTTGCTGGCGCATCGGTAGATCGCGCCAGCCGCCGCTGAGGAGCGGCAGCCGCCGTTCCAGCCGGTCGAGCAGCGCGGCAGGCGGCAAGGCTTTGATGCGGGCGGCGGCGAGCTCGATGGCGAGCGGCAGGCCGTCGACCCGAAGCACAATTTCGGCAATGACCGGCATGGTTTCCGGCGCGGGATCGAATTCCGGAGCAACGTCGCGCGCGCGTTCGATGAAGAGCTGGACGGCCCCGCTTTCGCCGGGGTCGGATGACTCCAGGAGTGGCAGTGGGGCGACGGGACATTCCTGCTCGCCGGAAACGCGCAACCGGATGCGGCTGGTGATCAGCAAGACCAGCCGCGGGCAATGGTCGAGCAGTTGCCGGACCTCCGGTGCGGCGGTGACGACCTGCTCGAAGTTGTCGAGCACCAGGAGCATGCGCCGGTTGGCGATCACGGAGACGAGGCGGTCCAGGAGCGCGTCGCCGGCGATATCGCGCATGGCGAGATTGGTGGCGATGGTGTGCATCACCAGCTGCGGATCGCGGACAGAGGCCAGGTCGATATAGGCAATGCCGTCCGGAAAGGTGTCTGCTGCCTGGGCGGCGGCTGCAATCGCCAGCCGGGTTTTGCCGACGCCGCCGGGACCGGTGAGCGTGAGCAAGCGGACGGCGGGGTCGTGCAGCCGTTGGAGGATGGCGTCGAGATCGTTTTCCCGCGCGATGAGCTGGGTCAATGGGCGGGGCAGGGAGGCGCCGGGCGCGATGGCGCGTGATGCCAGTTCGGTAGATTCGGATGAGGCGAAGGTCACGTTCGAGCCGGCTCCCGATGACGAGCGGTGGCTGAGCCATTCGGCAGCATGGTGGACCGGTTGGGGTTGTGTCAACCGGTGAGCACAGCGCCCTTTGGTTTCGGCGAAACGTGGTGTGAGGGTGACAAAATTGTGGGCAACAAGAGGTCCCTCCACCTCAGTCGGGACGACGATTGGGCGGTCGGGACGACGGAGGGGCGTCCGGGAATAGAAATGGAAAACGACCTGACCGGCGAACCGGGCAGGCCGTTTTCCGAAGGGAGGGGATGCGGATTATTCGGCCGCGGTATCGGTTGTTTCGGTTGCCTCCGGAGTGTCTGTCGTCTCGGTTGCGTCCGCCGCGGTAAGACCGAGGTAGCGGCCGGAGACGTAGCCGTTGGTGTCGCCCGATTGGATCTCGAACCAGGCGACCCCGTCCACTTCGGTTGGTCCACTCACGACGGTGACGGAGGCGCCGGTTTCGAGCTGCGCGATCGGCTCGCCGTCGGTGGTGGTGTCGGCACGCACATTGAGCGGTCCGTCGGCGACCAGGGCGGTGGAACCGACGGTGATGCCGCCGGTCAGGAGCGATCCCGCGACGAAGCCGGTGACGGTGGCGTCGCCGGTGCCGAAGGAAACCGGGTACCAGTCGTAGTCGCCCGCGGTGGTAGGCGCGCCGGTAATGGCGCCGATGGCGCCGTCGGCGAGCTCACTGACGATCTCGGCGTCGATGGAGGCATCGGCCCGGAGGTTGACCGATTCGCCATCGCCAGCGATGAAGACATAGGAGTCTTCGGGGAAGGCGGCGGCGGTGGCTGCTGCTTCGGGGGTGGCGGAGTCGCCTTCCTGCGCGCCGACCGCGGCGGTTCCACTGGTTTCACCGGGCGTGCCGAGGTAGACGCCGGCAAGCCAACCATCTTCGCCATAGATGGTTTCGACTTCATACCAGTCGAGATCGTCGACGGCCTGGGGGCCGCTGACAATGGTGACGGTGTCGCCCTGGACGAGACCGCTGACGACCTCGCTGGAGGTGCCGGGCTGGGCGCGGAGATTGAGCGAGTCGGTCACGACCTGGCGCTCCGTGCCGGCATCGAGGGCGGGCGCGCCCTGGGCAACGGCGAACTGGCTGGCATCGACCCAGCCGGTCACGCCGCCTTCGGTTTCGACCTGGTACCAGTCGGCGCCGCCGACTTGTTCGGGACCGGCCTGGACGGTGACCGATTCGCCCTCGTCGATCTCGGTGAGGGTGGCGGCTTCGGAACCGGCGGCGTTGCGCACGCTGGCCTGGCCATCGAGCAGCAGAAGGTGGGTGCCAAAGGGATATTTTCCGGTGGCGATTGCCGCGGCATCGGCATCGGCCTGGGTTTGCGATTC
Organism: Thermomicrobiales bacterium; assembly: GCA_035708745.1. Classification (GTDB taxonomy): domain Bacteria; phylum Chloroflexota; class Chloroflexia; order Thermomicrobiales; family UBA6265; genus JAMLHN01. Next base: position 6,203 of record DASTFJ010000231.1, read on the forward strand.
GTTGGTGGTCGCCGGGGCCGTGGGCGTTTCGGTGGCGTCCTGAGCGGCAATCGGGCCCGATGGCGATCCCGCCAGGGTCATTCCGAGCAGCGCGGCCAATGCCAGCGAGCCGACTGCTCCTCGTGTGCGATTCATCATGATCCCCTCTTCGCTCTCCGCGGCCGCGCGGATGGCGCGGCGCTGGCACGTGGCCGCGGCGGGTGACCGCAAGCGGAACGTGCAGACATCCGATTGCTGAACCAGCGAGCCAGCAGCTTCGCGGTCCGGCAGACTGCGCGGGGACGCATCTGTACGGGGGTAGCTTCATCATAGCAGGTGCTGACCGTACACTTCTACCCGTTCTGGACGTACGTATGAAGCCTGGGAGTCAGATGGGACGGCAAGGGGCGCGCCTGTGCGGATAACCCATGAAGGGGAGGGTGGAACGCGCTCGCCCGCGCGGGTGGAGCTGATCATCTGGACAATGGCGTTCACGACATTTGCGTATGTGACCCTTTCGGTGTCGCTCAGTCCGTTGCTGACCGCGATATCGGAGGAATTCGGGGTATCGGAAAGCGCGGTGGGGCAGCTGGCGACGGTCGGCGGGTTCGTATCGACGATTTCCGCGCTGGTCTCCGCTCCCTGGATGGGGCGGTATGCACGGCGAACCTGGCTGCGCGCCGAGCTCGGGTTGCTGTTGGTGGCGGTGTTGCTGTCGGCACTGGCCCCGAATTTTCCGGTGATGGTGCTGGGGCGGATCCTGATCGGAATCGCGGCGGGCGCGTTGGTGGCGAATTGTTTCACCGCGGCGAGCGAGGTGGTGACCGAACTCGGCAAGCAGGGGCGGGCGGTGGGGATCGTGGCCTCGGGTACGACCGTGGCCGTGCTGGCGGGACTACCGGCGATCGCGTTTCTGGAGGATCAGGTCGGGTGGCGGCTGGCGCTGGGGAGTCTGTCGGTTCCCCTGGGACTGAGTCTGGCCGGGACGATGTTGCTTCCAGCCGGGAGACGAGCCACGAGCGGGGATGGGCCCGACGAAGCCATCGACCGCGGGCTGGCGCGGCGGTTGTTGCGGGATGACCGGGTGACCCTCGCGATCGTGCTGGCGACCGGCTCGATCTTCGTGGCCTATATTGGATGGATTACCTATTACAGCGCCTATGTGGAACGCGACTTCACCGGAGGGGCCGGGCGAATCGGGGTGCTCTTCATCGTGGGCGGGCTGGCGGAGCTGGCCGGGAACTTCGGCGCGCCTGCCCTCTCCCATCGAGCGCCGGTGCGGCGGGTGGCGCTGCTCGGGATGGCGGGTATGGCTGCCGCGTTGTTGGGGAGTGGCGCGCTTTTTGGCTCGATGGGCGGGCTCTTCGTGGGAATCGCGCTCTTACATCTTTGCACGTCGTTTGCCTATGTAGGACTGAACACGCTGCTGGTGCATCGCCCGGCCAAGATCCGGGGAACGGTGATGGCGCTGTCGTCAGCGGCGGTTGGGCTGGGTGGCGCGCTGGGCGCGCTGATCGGTGGGGCGGTGCTGGCGATGACGGATGATTATCTGCCGGTGTTCCATGTGCTGGGCGCGTTGTTAGGGGTGGGTGCCATCGGGTTGGCGCTGGTCTTTCGTTCGGCGGGGAATTCCGGTATCGTCGATCGTGGCGCCCCGCTCTGGAGTGAATGATGGCTGGTTCGATCGATTCGGGACCGATCGAGCTCGATGGCGCCGAGGGTCATTGGCGGGGGCACGTGGGTCGATGTGCCGGTCGTCGTTTCGACACGATCGATTTTATTCGAGGGCTCGGTTGTGGGCCACCACGAGAGAGATTCTTCGCTTCGCTCCGGATGACAGCGGAGGGGGACGGCGGTGGGGATGGTGGTGGACAATACGAAGACAGACGATTCCGGCACGAAGCGGTTCCGCGCGATCGGAGGAACGCAGATGAGTGAAGGTCCCCTGTTCCCGAAGAAGACGTCTGAAGAAGGGCAGGAAGAAGCGCCGCCGGTGGTCATCGAGCGGTCGGACGATCCGGACTTTGGCAAGACGACAAGCACCGGCCGGCGGTCGTTGCCGACGATGCCGGGGAAGCCGGTCGGATGCGGGTCGTCGGTGTTTTTGTTGATGTTGGTAGGGGTCGGGATGCTGGCGATGGTAGCCGTTCGAGTGGCGCTTTAGGCGCAGCTTCGATCGGCTTGCGAACCGGAGCCGATTACGCTGAACGTCACAGGTGATCCGGCGTTTGCGCTACGCACCTTTGGATATAGAGCGAATTCCGAATTGGTTGCCACGATCGGCAGGGCTACTGGCCAGGTTGGTTATCGGGCTGCGCCCGATCGCAGGACACAGACGCGCCTGCGCTACGCTCGGTGCGTACCAGGCGCCTTGCTATCGGTACGGATTTGCGTCCAGGCCGTCCCACCCGTAGCGGGAGGCAATCCGGATATGTTGGTCTCGATCCTGACGCCTTCCCTGAATCAGCGCGCCTGGCTGGCCGATAATCTGGCATCCGTTGCCGCGCAAACCTATCCGGTGATCGAGCATGTGGTGATCGATGGGGGCTCTACCGATGGGAGTGTCGAGCTGCTGGCCGGGACGGAGTCGCGGTCACTGGTGTGGGAAAGCGCGCCGGACCGGGGGCAGTCGCATGCGCTCAATAAGGCCCTTTCGAAAAGCTCGGGGCACATCATTGGCTGGATCAATGCCGACGATGGCTATGTGGACCGGCGGGCGGTGCAGCGGGTGGTCCAGTGTTTCGCCAGCAATCACGAGATCGATGTGGTCTACGGGCATTCGCTGATGGTCGGTCCGGAGAATGACGTATTGCAGGTTCTCTGGGCGCCCCCATTCGTTTCCCGGTTGACCGAGTATGTCACCCCGTTTTATCAGCCAGCTCTCTTCTTTCGCCGTCCGATGCTGGAGACCGGGTTCGTCGACGAGTCATTGCACTATGTGATGGATTTCGATCTCTGGCGACGGCTTTGGGGTCGATTCCGGTTCCAACGAATCCCTTGCTTTATTGGAATGGAGCGCCATCAGCCAGACCGGAAGGTGTATAGCGCGCAATACAGAGCAGAGCGGGCAGACTATTTTGCCGCTCATCTGCCCCAACGGGACGACATATCCAACATGATCGTACGGAGAGGCTACGTTGCGGCGGAGCGGGTGATGGGGATGATGTCGTCCGAACTGGTGCGGCGAACGATCGACCCAGCGATCGAGCTCTCCTGGCCGCCGGCGCGCCGGCTGGTGCGGACGCAGTTCGCGCTGGATCGGGCGTCGCTCAGCTTCGAGTAGGTGGGACGTGCTCCCATTTAGAGCGAAATCCAAATCGGTTGCCACGCTCGACGTGCCTGTTGGGCGGGTCCATTATCGAGCTGCGCTCTCCCGAGCGTGGCGCAGGGCACGGGTCCCTGCGCTAGGACCAGCGTGCAGAGGGCGTGTCGCTTTCGGCCCGAATTTCGCGCTAGGGTGCTGGCAACCGGGCGAATGCGGCTGGTGTTTCGATGGTTATAAGCAAAACGCCCGGGAGGATTCCCCCGGGCGTTTGCACCATTCCGGTTGTCCGGCGCGTTGCGACTAGGCAGGGCCCGGACCGAGATATCGACCCGCAACCCAGCCAGTCACGGAATCGGTGGTAGTGACCTGGAACCAGTAGACTCCATCGACCACTTGCGGATTGACATCGAGCACACTCACCTGGGCGCCTTGCGCGAGGCCGGCCAGGATTTGATTGCCGGTACCGGCGGCGCTGCGCAGATTGACCGGGCCGTCGGCGACCACGGCCACTTCGCCGAGGGCGAAGCCGCCAGCAACATATTGGGCGGCGACATAGCCGGTGACACCGTCATTCTCGACCTGGTTCCAATCGTAGCCATCGGCGGTAACGGTTTCGCCCAGGACGAGCATGCCGTCGCCATCGCTCAGGCTGGCCAGCACCTGGCCGCTGGTGCTGGGGGTGTCGCGCAGGTTCAGCGGCGGATCGGTGACGAAGATCCAGTCGCCGGCGCTGAAGTTGCCGCTGGGCGGATCGACCGGATCGGCACTGGAGAGGGCGAGATATTCGGCCGCGACCCACCCGGAGACGACGCCGCTGACGTCGATCTTGTACCAGTCGCGACTATCGGCCGTGGCCGGGCCGCCGGTGATGACGGCGCTGGTGCCCTGGAAGATGGTGTCGAGCACGGTGCTGTTCAGACCCGCTTCGCTGCGGACGTTGAGCGAGTCGGTATTCACGTAGACGATATCGCCGGTGCTATAGCCGGTCTGCTTCAGGAATTCGCCGGCGACCCAGCCGGTGCTGCCTGTGGAGGTCTTGACCGCGTACCAGGTGTAGCCATCGGCTGATGTTGGGCCGCCGGTGATGTCGAGGGTGTCGCCGGTCTGCAGGACCGTGACCACCGCGTTTCCGATGCCGGCGGCGCTGCGCAGATTGACCGGACCGTCGATGACGGTGGCGCGACCCCCAGTGGTTTGGCCACCATCCGAGGGCGGTGGAGGAGTAGCGACCGCGTGGATGAAGTCGGCGGCGACCCAGCCGGACGCGGAATCGGCGGTCTGCACCTGATACCAGGTGTGGCCGTTGGCGGCGGTGGGGCCGCCGGTGACGGTGAGCAGGGTTTCCTGCGGGAGCGACTGGACGACGTTGGCGCTGGTGCCGGCGGACGCGCGCAGGTTCACCGGGCCGTCGAAGACGACGACCTGATCGCCAACGGCGAAGTCCGCATTCGCATCGGGAACGATCTGGAGCGCGTCGACGATGACCCACCCCGTCTGCCCAGCGGTGGATTTAACCTGATACCAGTTGTAGCCGCTGGCGGAAACCGGACCGGAGACGATGGTGAGCTGGGCGCCAACCGCGAGCGAGCCGATCGACGTGGAGGTGGTGCCGGCGGCGGACCGCAGATTGAGCGGTCCCTCGGCGACCTCGACCTGATCGCCGGCGACGAAGGTGTCGCCGGTATCGGCCGGAGCGACGCTTTCGCTGTCGCCGGTGGAGGCGGAATCGACCGAGGCATCGGTGGCCGTGTCATCGGTGGGGGCTGCCTCGGTGGGAGCCGCGGTTGCCGTTGCGGTAGGCGAGGGGCGCAGACCGGCGGTCGCTTCCGGGGTGACCTCGGCGAGCTGGGTGGTCGTAGTCGGGGTGGTAGCCGGGGATTCTTCGGAGGGTGGCTCGATCACCGGGGCGTCGGCCGACATGAGCAAGAACATATCGAGCGAGGCGGCTGGGTTGCTGAAGCTGGTGGTGAAACGGTAATCGAACGAGCCGCCCTGCCCTGCGACCACGCCTTCGCCCTGGACCAGGAAGGCCGAAGTGCCTTCGGGCAGCGCGCCGTGGGTGAATCCCCATTCGTCGGTGGATGAACCGGAGGCGGTGGTATCCCAGCGGAAGGTGTTGCCATCGAGGGCCGCATCGGCAATGGTCAATGGCGCAATCGTGCCGTTGATGGAGGTGAGGGTGACATCGACGCCGCTGGTGATGGGGGTGCAATCGGCGGCGACCATTTGCTGAAGGGTGACGCCCGGAGGGCACCGGAAGACGTCGAGCGCGATGGTACGTGCCGTATTTTCTTGCGCGGCGACAGGAAGCGCGTGCGCCACCGGCGTGACAAGCAGTCCAATCAGAAGTGCCAGCCCGGCAATGAGATAGCGTACGCGAACCTGCATGTGGAACCCCCCAATACCCTCATCCGACAGCGCCCTTCATCGCCGTCGTTGCCCATTATACGCATCGCGGCGCAAATTGAAAGCGATTTGCTTGCGGGAAATGGTGCGTACGAACGCGGGTCAATGTGCCTGGTGGGGCAATACCCGGAAATTTGGTGACATATGGGCAAATGGGAGAATGTGGGGTGGGTGGCGCGGCGATCGGGGATTAGGCGGAGGCGAGTCGTCTGGCGGCGCCGGCCGCGGCGTGGAGGTCCCCATTCGCCTTCGCTCTGGGCAGGCTCTCAGCTTCGCTCGGGATGACGATAGATGGGCGACGAGAACGGGCGGCTGGAAAGCCGCCCGTTTGCCTGAGGTGTTCGTCCGATTTTCTGGGCGGTCAGGCGAGGTAGTCGTCGTAGGCCCAACCGGAGCCGCTGCCATCGACCAGATCCACATAGCGGAAGCCGTCGCTGAGCTCATCGGAGGGCCAGACCATTGTGCCGGCCGGCATGACACGGATGACCCCGGCTGAGAGAGACGGATTCGTGCGCAGGTTGAGCGCCGAGGTGACGCGCAGCTGGCCGATCGGCTGGCCGCTGCCACCGCCGTCGCCTCCGCCACCGGAGAGATAGTCGAGCGAAACCCAGCCGACCTGCTGGGCATAGCCGACCATCTGAAAATTGCCCTGGTAGGCGTCGAAGACTTCGACTTGCGTGCCGGTGGGCAGGGTGCGGATGACGGAATAGCCGGTGCTCGGGCCACTGCGCATGTTGACATAGGCAGTGGTCGTCTTGTAGCCGAGGCTGGGCGGATAGTCGGCACTGCCGCCGTTGCCGGGTCCGACGTAGTCGCGGTGCACCCAGCCGATTTCGCCCTGATTCGAGACTTTGACGAACGAGCCGCTGGCGGCGCCGACCGCGGTGAGGGGCGAATTGGGTGGCAAGACGCGGATGACGCCGTAGTCGAGTCCCGGACCAGTGCGGAAATTGACATAGTCGGTGGTGCTGTAATAGCCAGACGCGGCCAGGGCCGTGTCATCCTGCGCGGCGGTGCGGCCGACCAGCGAACCAGCGACCAGCGTGGCGGCGCCAGCGGCGAGGCCCTTGCGCAGAAATGCGCGGCGTGATACCTGAGAAGTCATCGTTTCCATGGGAAGCATTCCTCTTAAAGTCCATTAGCTTTGTGCGAGCAATATGTTGGGTCGGTTTATCAACATCTTCTACATCTTTGACACGATCGCGTTCCCGGCTCCTTCCGCTATCCAGGCGACTTCAATACCGCCTCACTCATGCGAGTGTGCCGGATTTCGCTGCGTGGCGGTATCTGTCAAACGACGTAAATCCGTATGTAGAGGAGTCGGGAGTCGGGAGCTTGGGGTCGTGCAGGACCTCCGTGTCCTGGTTGGGTATGGGGTCCGGGAACAGCGGAACAGGGGCGTCCTGCACGACACCCAGTCGATGTGCGTTGTGGGCACGCCCTAGCTCCGATACGCGGCGATGAGGGTGTGGCCGGCGCGGGCCCAGGGGATGTCGATGCGGGTGTAGCCGGTTTGGCGGAGCCAGTCGATCTGGTCGACGAGGGGGGAGGGGAAGTCCATTTCGAGGTCGGGCCAGGTGTAGATATTCCAATGGTCGTCGCGGAAGTATTCCCAGGCGGCGGGGGAGCCGGAGAGCCCGGTCGATTGGCGCTCGACATCTTCGTCCCAGGCGCGGGCCATGTGGCGCAGAGCGGCGAGGCTGGCGGGTTCGACCAGATCGGCAATGAGGAGCGCGCCGCCGGGGGCGAGATGGTCGTGCAGATCGGCGAAGAGATCGCGCTTGGCGGTTCCTTTCAGATGGTGGAAGGCGAGCGAGGAGACGATGGCGCGTAGATCGCTCGGAAGCTGGGCGCGCCAGTCGCGTTCGAGGAGCTGGAAGGGGCGGGTTTCCCAGCGGCCGGGAAAGG
>DASTFJ010000232.1:0-8469 GCA_035708745.1 Thermomicrobiales bacterium
CCCATGATCGTGGCCGCGCAGGCGAACCTGCCGGTCGTCGACGGCGACGGTATGGGTCGCGCCTTCCCCGAGCTGCAAATGGACACCTTCATGATCTACGGCATCCATCCGACCCCGGCCGTCATCTCCGATCCGCGCGGGCACGTCGCCATCTTCGACAAGCTCGACGACCCGACTACCCTGGAGCGCTACGCCCGGACCGTCACCATTCAAATGGGCGGCTCCGCAGGGGCGGCCGGACCGACCATGTCTGGCCGCGCTATGAAACGCACGCTCATTCGCGACACCATCACGCTGGCCATCGAGATCGGCGATGCGGTGCTGAAGGCACGCGCGGGACATGCGGATGCGGTCGATGCCGTGCTGGCAATCTCCGGCGGGCAGCGGCTCTTCCGCGGCAAGATCGTCGATGTCGACCGGCGGCTGGTGGGTGGATTCGCTCGGGGCGTGCTTTCGGTCGAGGGGATGGGACCCCAGGATGGCCAGACGTTGACGATCGATTTCCAAAATGAAAATCTGATTGCCCGCACCGGCGGGGGCGAGATTTTGGCGGTCGTGCCCGATCTGATCTGCATCGTCGATGCCGAGACCGCCGAGCCGATCACCACCGAGCTGCTGCGTTATGGGCTGCGGATCGAGGTGCTTGGCATTCCCGCGCCGGAAGCGCTCAAGTCGGAGCCGGCGATGCGCAATGTCGGCCCAGCGGCCTTTGGGTACAAGGATGTCGAGTTCGTGCCACTACCGGGGTATTTCGCCAACAAACCCGGCGCGTTCGATCTGGACGCGGCGATGCAAAACTTGCGCGAATCCCGGTGCTGAGTCCTGGGACCTGAGACGTTGGGGAGCAGTCACGAGAGGGCACAGTGGCCCTTCGCTACGATCGTCTCCGGTATGGCGCGGAGTCCATGCCCTCCGGTCGTTACAGGACGCAGGGTCCAGACTTCAGGGCCCGTCATGGTACGCTGATCGTCGGTACGAATGGCACGTTCGTACGCGAACCGGTGTGAATTCGAGGATCGAACCAATGGAAATGACCGAAGCCGCGCAGCTGGGCTATGCCCAGTTCTGGAAGCGCATGTCGATGCATATCGGGTTGAGCGAAGCCGCCAAAGCGATCGGCGGGATCAAGGCGTCGCAGCTCAGCGCGTTCGAGCAGGGGAAAGCGCACTCCCTGAGCGGTGAAGAGATCGAGCGCTATATCGCCTATCTCGATCAGCGCAAGGCGGAGGAACCGCCTCATATTCCCACCGACGAGGAGCTTCCGGTTTTCGAAGACGAGGGATAAGGGGTCCGGGGTCCGGGGTCCGGGGTCCGGGGACGAGCGTAGCGCAGGACCTCCGAGCGATAGCGCGATATCTTCATCCTCTCGTCCGATATCCAAAACGTGACTGTGGGCAGGTCCGACGAGAGAGTTCCTTCGACTTCGCTCAGTACATCGACCGCGACAATCTGTCCCATGCATTTGTTGAGGACTGGGGTTCCCTGCAACGAGAGATTCTTCGCTGCGGCTCAGAATGACAGGGATGGGGTGGCGCCGCCGCGACGCTGAGTGATCGGACAAAAAGGCGCGGTCAGTGTACTGAGCCGCAGCGAAGAATCTCTTGTTGGAGAGCAACCCAGTCCTCAACAAATGCACGGGACACAATGTCGCGGTCGATGAACAAGGATGCTTTGGCCCAGCGCATCAAAGGTGGGAACACGACCGCGCGACCACGGCCCGCCCTCGAACGTCCAGGCGAATTCTGCTCTGCGCTGGGTCCGCCCGACGAGTTCGTCCCGGGCGGTACATTCTTGCCGCAACCGCCTGCGACCCTACGAAAGGCACGTGCGCGCGGCGCAACAAACGGGAATGGAGCTCTCGTCCTCGCGCAGTCACCGAACACGCATCGGCCTAAAACCCGCACTCATTGTTGTTGCAGACCAAATCCGAACAGCATTCCCGAGAATCCTCGCAGGTGGAGGCGAAGCTCTTGCAGTCGGAGCAATGTCCCCGCGCCGCGCAGTATCCGCTTTCGCCGCAGGGAGTGTACGTGGGCAGGGCCACACAGGTTCCAGCCTGACAGGTCGAGCAATCGGCATCCATCCCGGCCTCGGCCAGACAGGTGCTTGTGTCATCGTCGCAGCACTGGTCGGTCACACACTGACCATTGCAGGGAATCGAAACCGGATTGCAGACACATTGGCCGTTCTGGCACATCTCGTTGTCACCGCAGCAGATCGCCCCGCATACGTCCTGCTGGACTGGGCAACAAATGAGGTCGGATGTGCACTGACCTGGCCGGCAGCAGACGCCGCCGCAAGAGAAGAAGTCTTCCTCGCAGCAACCTTCGCTGCCACACACATCCCGTGGGCAGCAACTGGCCAGGCACGCGAAATCGTCGCCTGTGCAACAAACCCCGCTATCGTTGCATTGTCCCAATTCGCAACACGTCGCTCCACACGGGCTCAGCCCGGAGCCGCAACAAGCGCCGCTGGTGGTGCATTGTCCATTCAAGCAACAGCCGGTTCCGCAAGGGGAATACCCTTCCGGTGTGTAGCACTGGTGCGTTTCTGGGTTGCAGGCGCCACAGACGCCGGCACAGTCGCTCGCTTCGCAGCAAAATCCTTCGCCGGTCACCTCGACACAGGTGTTGCCGGCCGTGCCGCCGTTGCAACAGCTTTCGCTGGAGGAGCAGCAGAGGTCCGGGCTCGTTCCATCGCCCAGGCAGAGCTGGCTGGTCGGGCAGCAAAGCTCTTCGCCCATGCATTTTCCAAAACAACAGGCGTTGTCGCAGCATTCGCTATGCTCGGGAGATCCCAATGGCGCAGTCTCGTTGCAACAAGCGGGACCGCATTTGTCGAGACCGTCTGGACAAATGCATTCGCCATCGACCGGTATCTGAACACCAGGGCACTTGAGCGGTTTCGGGGTCGGGGTCGGTCGGCGAGCCGCATCCGTTGGTGGTGTACGTCCAGCTCCGGCCGCCACCGCCGCGCCACCGAGACCCAGAAGACCCTTGAGCAGTGTCCGCCGGCTACGTCCTGCTGCGAACGATTTGGTCAACGCGTCGAATCGTCGATCGTCCAAGAAAAAATCCTCCGGAGGTGAACGAAATACCACGACGTGCTCTACCGCTACGAGGCGGTTCTCTGGAAGGTTTCGGATTCTGAAACGCGAGGATACCAGCGCTGGGCCGGAAGTCGACCTCCGGCCATGCATCGTTCGAGTTGATCCGCGCCCTGGTTACCGATCCGGGGAAACGATCAGATTCCAGACAGTGGCCGCCGCCTGTTGCAGTAGCAATGGCAGCGTCGCGATATCCAGACCGCTTGCGGCGTTGCGTGCATCGTCGCCGAGCGACGCGATCGAATCGAAGCTGCCCCATTGCTCGGACACCGTCCAGCCGCGTTCCTCGATCAACCGGACCAGCTCCCAGGGAACGAGATAGGTGACCGCGGGCGGTTCGGGGTCGACGAACCGTTTCCAGGAATCGCGGTACATCGGCGCCAGCGAGCCGGGCACCGAGAGCCACATGCGCGCGTTCGGCGCGGCAACGCGCTCGAATTCGTCCAGGACCGCGGAAAGGTGCGGTGAGAATTGCAGAGCCATACGCGCCACGATCGCGTCGTACGCGTCATCTGGCGCATCGAGCGCAGCCAGATCGCCAGTGGAGAACCTGATCGACACCCCGGCAGCCTCGCCGTTCGCGCGAGCGCGCTCGATCATCGCATCGGAAAGATCGACGCCATCGACGACGCATCCCCGTTCCGCAAAGGCAATCGCGAAATAGCCTGGTCCGCATCCGGCATCGAGGAGGCGGCTGCCGGGATGCAACCCCATGGCCGCTGCGATGAAATCGAGCTCGCGCTTGCGGTCGTCACCGGCGGCATTGCGCGCCGACAGCTCGTCGAAGAACCCGGCGCGGTCGTTCCATTCGTCACGAGACTGTTCCAACCATCGATCGTTTCGTGGGGCGGTGGGCATAGCGTTCTCCTGAGCGGCGGCCGGAAGCACTGAAGGCTTACCGCTCGCGTACCGATCATCGCACGGACGTGTCCGAACGTAAACGAAACGAGCCAAGGCATTGCGCGTTGGCTCGTTCGTCGTCCTGAACGATGGGTGGCTAGACCGACGCTAGCGCTTCCGCGGTGGCAACCGTGCGGTCGACCGCGCTCGCGACCTTCGCCAGGCGGGGCATGAGATCGGCGAACTCCTCGAAGTTCAGCGATTGTTGCCCGTCGGAAAGTGCACGATCCGGATTCGGGTGCACTTCCAGCATCAGGCCGTCCGCGCCGGCGGCGACGCCGGCCAGCGAAAGCGCCGAGACGAAGGGGCGCTTGCCGGCGGCATGACTCGGATCGACGAAGATCGGGAGGTGGGAAAGTCTCTGCACCACCGGCACCGCCGCAATGTCGAATGTATTGCGCGTCTGATTCTCGAAGGTGCGGATACCCCGCTCGCAGAAGATCACATTCGGGTTGCTCTGGGCCAGCACATATTCCGCTGCCAGCAGCCATTCCTCGATCAGCATGCTCATCCCGCGTTTCAGCATCACCGGTTTGCCCGTGCGGCCGACTTCTTCCAGCAGGAAATAGTTCTGGCAGTTGCGCGCGCCGATCTGGAAAATATCGGTGTACTTGTAGACCTGCTCGACATCCGCCGGCGTCATCACTTCGGTGATGATGGCGAGCCCGGTTTCTTCCCGAGCGGTCGCCAGGATCTCGAGCCCCTTTTGACCCAGACCGCGGAACTCGTACGGCGAAGTGCGCGGTTTGTAGGCGCCGCCCCGCAGGATCTTGGCCCCGGCGGCTTTGACCGCTCGCGCCGTTTCCAGCGTCTGTTCCTCGGATTCGACCGAACAGGGACCGGCCACGACGATGACTTCGTCGCCGCCGATCTCGAAATCGAGCACCTTGACACGGGTCTTCCGCGGATGGAAGTCCCAACCGGCCAGCTTGTATTTCTTGGTCACCCGCATGACCTGCTCGACCTCTTCGTAGGCTTCGAGCATTTCATCGAGGGTAGGGGGAAGGGGCGTGGTGCCGACCACACCGATGATGGTGCGTTGTTCCCCCGACGAGAGGTGGGCGTCGAGCCCCAGCTGCTTGATCCGCTCGACTACGGCGCCGATCGATTGCTCGGACGCGCCCGGCTGCATCACGACGATCATTTCGTTCCTCCAGACCGCGGCTCGCACGTCCGGCGCGCGGGTTGCCGGTTCTTATGGTCCTGAGCCCGGAGTCCCGGGTCCTGAGACGCTTTGGAGCGTTCAGCAGTCAGCGGGCAGCTCCGGACTCGTGACACTGGACCCTTGACACTTGACCCGAGAGGGCAGAAACGCCCTCCACTACGATCGACAATCTCTCCAGACCCCGGACCCCGGCCTCACGCCCTCGCCGGGACTTTCGCCGTGTCCTCATCGTACGCCCATTCCGGCCGAAGCTGGCGGGCGCCTTTCAGATAAACATGCCGTATCTCGGACGGCGACTTGGTCGTGTTGATCTGCAACAGCACCCGCACCGCCTTTTGCAGCGAGGCAGGAACGTTCATCTCATGCGCGCACATCAACGGCACATCGTTCCAACCGAGCGCGCGCGCCGCTACCGCCGGAAAGGTGGCATCGAGATCGGGCGAGGTCGTAAAAATCGCACTGACCACGTGCTCCGGTTCCAGCTCGTTGAGCCGGATCAGGATTTCCATCATCTCGGTGGTCGCTTCGAGGATATCCTCGGCCGTGTTCGCGTCCGCGGTGGTCGCCCCCCGGATGCCCCGGCAGACAATCGGACGCTCGCTGCTGGCCGGTTCGCCGTTATAAATCGTCTCCGCCATCGATTCCGTTTTCCTCATACCCCGGGTTTCCCGGTCGCGTTCGCGAGCTCGCGCACGAACCGGGCGGCTGCTGCCGGCTGCTCGTTCAGTGGCAGTGTATCGAGATAGTTGATCATTGCGCTGGCGACCACCACCCCGTCGCCGATGGACGACGCCTGCCGGACATGCTCCGGGGTCGAGATGCCAAATCCGATAGCGAGCGGGATGCTCACCTGCTCGCGGACCTTCGCGATATACGGCCCGAGATTCTCGGCCAGATTCGAACGCGCGCCGGTAACCCCGGTAACCGAGACGCAGTAGATGAAACCGCTGGCGCGCTCGGCCACCTGGGCGATGCGCCGGTCGGTGCTGGTCGGCGCGACCATATAGATCAGATCGACTCCGGCATCGGCCAGCGGCAGCCGAAAATCGTCGCTTTCTTCGATCGGCAGATCGGGAATGATGTACCCGTCGACGCCGATGCGCCGAGAATCGGCGGCCAACCGCTCGATACCGTACTGAAAAAACGGGTTGACATATCCCATGAAAACGAGCGGGATCTCGACCCCGTTCGCCCGCGCGAATTCGGCCAGCTCGAACCCGGATGTGAGACTGGCGCCGTTCTCGAGGGCGACCTGGCTGGTGTGTTGCACGGTCGCCCCATCGGCCAGCGGATCGGAGAAGGGGATGCCGATCTCGATAATATCGGCGCCCCCCTCGACAATCGCGAGAATCAGCTCCTTCGACGCATCCAGGGTGGGATAGCCGACGGTCAGAAACGGCATCAGCGCGGCGCGGTTTTCAGCGCGCGCCTTCTCGAAAGCGGCCGCGATTCGCGTATTGGTGCTGGTGACGCTCACAGATTCACCTGCAGCTCTCGGGCGACCGTTTCCAGATCCTTGTCGCCGCGACCGGACAGGTTGATCAAGACCACCTCGTTCTGTGGGCGTACGCTTGCGTCCTTCATGCCATGCGCAATCGCGTGACTCGATTCGAGCGCCGGAATGATCCCCTCGGTGCGGCAGAGTGCCTGGAAGCCTTCCAGCGCTTCCGCGTCGGTGATCGAGACATACCGCGCCCGCCCGACATCGCTCAGCCATGCGTGCTCGGGTCCGACCCCGGGATAATCGAGCCCCGCCGAGATCGAATGCGTTTCGATCACCTGGCCGTCATCGTCTTGCAGCACCAGCGAGCGCGAACCGTGCAGGATGCCTTCGCGCCCAGCGACGATCGTCGAGGCATGCAGGCCACTGTCGATGCCGTGTCCGCCGGCTTCGACCCCGATCAGCTCGACCGATTTGTCGGCCACAAAGGGATAGAACATACCGATGGCATTCGATCCGCCGCCGACGCAGGCGATGACCGCATTCGGCAGCCCGCCGGTTTTCTCGATGATCTGCGCGCGCGCCTCACGGCCGATGACCGATTGCAGATCGCGCACCATCACCGGATAGGGGTGCATCCCCGCGGCCGTGCCGAAGATATAGAACGTGTTTTCGACATTCGTGACCCAGTCGCGGATTGCTTCGTTGATGGCGTCCTTGAGGGTTTTCGAACCCGACGAAACCGAGCGCACCTCCGCGCCGAGCAGCTTCATACGGAAGACGTTCGGCTTCTGCCGCTCGATATCGACTTCGCCCATATAGACGATGCATTCGAGTCCGAGGAGCGCGCAAACAGTGGCCGTTGCGACCCCGTGCTGACCGGCCCCGGTCTCGGCGATGATGCGCTTCTTGCCCATCCGCTTCGCCAGCAGACCCTGGCCGATGGCGTTGTTGATCTTGTGCGCGCCGGTGTGCGCCAGATCCTCCCGTTTCAGAAAGATGCGTGCGCCACCTGCTTCGGCCGTCAACCGTTCCGCTTCGTAGAGGGGCGTCGGCCGCCCGACATAATCGCGGGCCAACCGCCGGATTTCGGCCAGATAGGCGACATCGTTCTTCGCGTCATTCCAGGCGGCTTCCAGCTCTTCGAGGGCCGGCATCAGGGTCTCGGGCGCATATTGCCCGCCGAACCGGCCGAACCGCCCCCGCTCGTCTGGATACGGCGTGAGATCCGTGCGTGCGACCGTTTCGAGGACCATGCTCTGCTCCGACTTGCCGGAACCGCGGGCACGGCAACTCCGGCGTCATGAAAACGCAAGGACGAATGATACTCGGGCGCTCCGGATTCAGCGCCACCGTCATCCTGAGCACGCGTCCATGCTTGCGATCCTGCGCGCTCGGTGAAGCGCTGCTTGTCCAGTTCGATCGCTCCGTACCGCCCCTTGTCCTACTGACGACGGAAGGATCTCCTGTTGGAATCGACCAGCTCCGAATGAGAACAACGCTGGTTTCCGAGCCCGAAATACGTTTGAAACAAGAGAACCTTCCGTCGTCAGGACAATAGGGGGAGATAAGGGCGTCGACCATCGGCCAACGACCGCGGACATAGCACTGCGTTCGTACCCTGTGAACAACTCGTTTGTGCTGCAACAAGGGGATTGCGCGGGAACGAGAGAGGTCCCTCCGCTCCGGTCGGGACGACGAAGGGATTACGCCGCCACGTGCTCCTGCAACGCCGGATCGTACCGCGCGAAGATGCGCCGATAAAGCGTGCAGCGTTCCAGCAGTTCGTCGTGCGTGCCCTGGTCGATGACCTCGCCCTTGCGCAGGACGACCACCTTGTCCGCCCACCGAATCTGC
>DASTFJ010000233.1:0-9778 GCA_035708745.1 Thermomicrobiales bacterium
GGCGCGGCTGGTGGCGGTGCATTTTTGCCCGCTGGACCACATCGCGCCGGTCATGACGTGCTGAAGGGCGTGGTTCATGTCGGCATCGGCCAGCACGATGGCCGGATTTTGGCCGCCGAGCTCGAGCTGCACTTTGGCGCCGCGTTTGGCGGCGGTGGCATAGAGCTGGCGGCCGACCTCACCTGAACCGGTGAAGGAGATGGCGGCGATGCGATCGTCTTCCACCAGCGGATCGCCCACGGTGGAGGCGCTGCCGGTAACGAGATTGACGACGCCCGGGGGGAGTCCGGCGTCGGCCAGAGCTTCCACGAAACGCGCGGCTAGCAGGGGGGTGGCGCTGGCAGGCTTGAAGACGACGGTGTTGCCGTAGGCGATGGCCGGGACGATTTTCCAGGCCGGAATGGCGATGGGGAAGTTCCAGGGGGTGATCACGGCCACGACGCCCAGCGGCTCGCGGGTGGTGTAGAGCAGAGTGTCCGGATTGGCGGAGGGATAGTGCTCGCCGTCGGGTTGCTGAATGTCACCGGCATAGTAGCGCAGGATTTGAACGGCGCGGCCGGTTTCGCCGACGCCCTCTTTGAGGGTTTTGCCTTCCTCGCGGGCGAGCTCGCGGCCGACATCGGCCTGGCGGGAGGCGAGGATCTCGGCGGCTTTGTAGAGGATGTTGGCGCGGGCGATGGCGGTGGTGTCGCGCCATTTGGGCGCCGCGTCGCTGGCGGCCTGGATCGCGGCATCGACGTCGGCTTTGGTCGATGCGGCGAACTCGCCGATCAGCTCCCTGGTGTTGGCGGGGTTGCGGCTTTCGAAGGTCTTGCCCGATTGGGACGCGACCCATTCACCGCCGATGTAGTTCCCCCAGGTTTTTTCTGGTGAGGCGTTTGCCATGTGCGCATGCTCCTTCTGGCGCGATCCGTCATGGACGGCCACTTCGTTCCACCTCTAGTTTGCCAAATCAATCGACCTGACGAGAGATGAAGAGGGCGATACCCACGATCAGGATGAGCAAGACGATGATCGAACAGCCGATTGCCAGCACCGAGCCGGTGCCGACGGTCGATTCCTCGTCGGGGGTCGGATCGAGCTCGAGCTCGGGATTGGCGGGCGGGTCGATGGGGTCGAGATCAGGCATGGCTCACCGGAGCCCTGGTGTGGGGGCCGGCCTCGCGTCGAAGCAGGTAGCGCGCAAGAGCTGCCGAGGAAGGGTCAGTATGGAGTCGGAGAGGAGCCGCCGGATACGCCGGACACGACGAGTGAGTATCTGAGGTTCTGGCATCTTCGCCTGGCTCCAGCGCGTGTCGCCCCTGTTCCCGGCTCACTTTACCGCATGCGACGAAGCGGACCGGCCGGGTGCGTCGCGGCTCAGTTCATGGCGATCGGCGCTTGCACTACGCACGACGCAAAAAGGCGACGAATCGTTGCATGCGCGGCGTGTTGCTGATTTTGCGCCAGCCGTTCTGTCAACCGCGATTTATTTGGCACTATCACCGACCGCTTCGATTCCGTAGCGGCAGACCGCCGTGTCTGTTTTTGGTGCTAGTCAGATGCGGCGTCCTACAACCCGACGCTGACCATTCAGGCACTGGCGTGGCGGGCAGCCGACCATTTAGCGAGGAACTTTGTGTCGATCGGCATTTGAGCCGAGCTCACCGGAAGTCCGGGAACCGATCGATGCGCATCACGAAAGGAGGGTTCGCAGTGACGACCCAACATTCCACCGGGATGAGCCGGCGGCGATTGATGACGGTAGGCGCGGGGAGTGCCGCGCTGGCCGGCGTGGCGCTGAGCTCCAATTTCGCTGCCGCGCAGGATGCGGCGACACCCGCGGCCGGAGGTGGAACCGCATCGACCGTAGCGCTCACCCTCGATGGCGCGATGAGTGTGGTGCAAGCGGCGATGGCCAAGGCGACCGAGATCGGCGTGCCGAGCGTGGTCGTGGTCGTCGATGCGGCCGGAATGCCGAAGGCGATGGCGCGGATGGATGGCTCGCCGTTGAGCAGTCTCGATCTGGCGACGGACAAGGCGTTCACGGCCGCGTCGTTCCATGGGCCGACCGATCAGTTTGGACCGGCGGTATCGGCCGATCCTGCCACGATGGCGTCGATTCTGAAGGCGCCGGGGATTACCTTGCTGCCGGGTGGCGTTCCCTTGATGGCCGGTGATGTGTTGGTCGGCGCGGTGGGGTGTAGCGGGGGCTCGGGCGATCAGGATGTCGAATGCGCGAACGCCGGCGCGGCGGCGCTGGGAGGCTGAGGCTCGTCCGCGGCACCAGCAATTGCCGAGTCGCGAGACAACCAAACGGCCGGTCCGGACTTGTCCGGACCGGCCGTTTGCATTGTCGTGAGGAGGGCCGAAGCGGTATGCGCAATCGTTCGTGGTGTTCTCGACATTGCGTGCAATGGAGGCACTCGCCGCGGCGATGAGATCCTTCCTTCGTCAGGATGGCAAGAACGGGTTAGGGTCCGGATTGCGCTCCAAATCCCGCTAGCCGTTCCATTTCCATTGGCCGTCTTCGAAGACGAAGACGAATTTCTGGTAGTCCTCTTCGGTGCCGACGGTCGATTTGACGATGCAGGAGATCTGGTTCGGCGCTTCGATGGTGATGTCGCCGCTGCGCTCCCAGACGATCGGTGAGGTCATCGAGATGGTGAGGGTCTCTAGGAAGTTGGGATCGGACTGGATCAGCGAATCGCGGAATTCGTCGCTGAGCAATGGCAGCCAGCGTTCGGGCTCACGGCTGGCCCAGCAAGCGGTGAGCTGGGCGAGGAGATCATCGACCTCGGTGGCAAAGTCGAGGCGAACGGGCGCCGGGCTGGCGGTCGATGCGAGCTCGGGCGCGGCTTCCGCCGAGCCGATCGCGGCCGGGGAAGCATCGGGCGTCAGGACCGAGGTGATGCTCTCAGGAGACGCGGTGACGTCCGGCGCTTCGGCGATGGGACTGGCAACCGGCGAACCGAGCAGCTCGGCCATCGACAGCGGCGCGGTGGAGCAGGGGACGAAGGTGCTGAACGAGAAGGTCGTGAGCAAAATCACACGGCCGGGGCAAGCATCATCGACCCGGGTGAGGGTGAGTGTCTTGCCGGAACGGGTCCAGGTGTAGGCGCCGGTAGCGATGTCGTCGTCGATGATCGGCGCGGCGGCGGCATTGGAGCAGGAGAGTAGCCCGTCGTCGTCGGTAAAGGTGATCTGGTCGCCATCGACCGTCCACGTGCCCGAAACGACCGTGGCGCCGACATCGAGCCGCTCGGCGTCGTAGGTTCCGTCAGTCTCGATACCGAGCCGCCAGCGGCCGACGTAGGAGAAGGAGCTGGCGATATCGACCGGAACATCGGTGCGCGTGATGGCGACCGACCACTGTCCGACCGGAGAATCGTCCTGCGCGCGCACCGGCCCAAAGAGGGCGAGCGAACCGGCGACGGTCGCGATCATCAGTAGGACGGCGGCAACGGCGAGGAGTCGGGAGCGCTTGGTTGGACGCGGCATGCGTGGGGACTCCTCGTTCGCCGGGCCACTGCTGGACCGAGGTGGAAACGCTCGCAGGAGCGTTGCAATACGACGATCGCCTACCGAGCGGGATAGACAGCGCAACGATCAGAGTCTAGCATGGCGACCAGCGAGGGAAATCGTTCAGCATTCTGCGCCATACTTGCCAGGCAACTGTGCAGAAAACGAGGTTCGTTTCGGCGAGCCGGGGCATTCCCAACCGCCAGCCCCAAACGAAGACACCGGTCGACGAGGTGAACCGCATGATCCCACGCTTTCGGCAGAATCGACGACGCTGGCAGCTCTCCATGCTGGCGGTGGTGGCCTTATTGACGCTCACGCCGCTGCTGCCGGCGCTGGTCGGGCATCCGACGCTCGCACAGGACAGCGACGAGCAATTCGGTGGCACGCCGCTCAATTTCGGCGGTCTGGTGGTGGTGAACCGCCCGTATGCCTCGAATGGGGCACAGCTGGCGCTGGAGCGGTTCTATGTCGACCGGGGGATCATCTCCGATCCCTATCTGAGCGCGGTGGCCGGCAGTGGGAGCGACCAGCCGAGCGCCAATCAGCAGGTGCCGTTTCGCAATCCGGCCCCGGCCTTCAGCCGCAACCTGCTGATCACGCGCAACTACGGCTATTCGCCCTTCCAGACCGAGCCGACCATCGCGGTCGACCCGACCGATCCGGAGCATCTGGTGGTCGGCGTGATCGACTACAACATGGGCTCGACCATGTCGGTCTATGTCTCCTGGGACGCGGGTGAAACGTGGGACGGTCCGAAGCAGATCGTCTATTTCCGGGATGACATCAGCGGCGCGGGCGATCCGGTGGTGGCCTTCGACCGGGATGGCAATGTCTATATTGCGATGATCTCGATCGGGGTGCGGGAGTTTGTGCTGGGCACGATCTCGTCCCAGGTGGGTGTGTTGCAGATAGCGGTGGCGAAGTCGTACGACGGCGGCTTGACCTGGACCGAACCGCAGCTCGCATCGTCCGGATCGGTGGCGACGGTGAGCAATGTCGATTCCGAGGGCAAGGAACGCGGCACGATCACCACGGTCGATCTGGACAAGCCGTGGTTGACGGTGGGTCCGAGCCCGACCGATCCCGACAAGGATGTGGTCTACCTTTCCTATACCGAATTCGAGCAGACCTCGTCGGTGCTCTATGCCGACGAGCTGGCGTTCCTTTCCAATCCCTTCCTGGCAACGCAGATCAAGGTGGTTTCCTCGGACGACGGCGGGCAGACGTGGAGTGCGCCGGCGCCGGTGAGTGAGAAGGTTTTTTCCGGGTTCAGCCTGGCGGCGCCGGGACAGGATCAGGCGCAACAACAAACTGGTGAGGGCACCTTCACCTCGCGGGTGGTGCAGGGATCGCAAATCCAGGTATTGCCCGATGGCACGCTGGCGGTTTGCTGGTACGACTCGACCGATGACGGTAGCGACACCGGTTTGGCGACAGTTGGATTCGCGGCCTCGACAGACGAAGCAACAACCTTCAGCACACCGGCGGTGGCGGCGACGTTCCGCGAGGTGCCGTATCGCTTGCGGACCGCGAATTTCCGCTATGGCGCGCTGCCGTCGATGTCGGCCGGTCCGAACGGGGACCTCTACATCGTGCAATCGGGAAGGTCGTCGATCGATCCGAAGGACGACAGCGATGTGTTTCTCTACCGATCGCTCGACGGGGGCACGAACTGGGATACCGGGGTGCAGGTCAATCAGGACGACACCGACAAGAATCAATTCTTTCCACAGGTGGCGGTCGGTCCGGACGATGTGGTGCACATCATGTGGGGCGATCAGCGTGACGACCCGGTCGGTTTGAAATACAACATCTACTACACGCAGTCGATCGATCAGGGCGAGACGTTCGGGTTCACTATTCCGGAGCAGAATTTCACCGCGCCGGATACGCGGGTGACCGACTTTTCCTCGAATCCGATGAAGGGCTTTCCAGGCGGTCGGTTCATCGGCGACTACATGGGGATCGCGGCGACCGAGGACGACGTGTTCATGGTCTGGCCGGATACCCGGTTGGGCGAATATGGCGGCTATAGCCAGCAAATCGGGTTTGCGCGCAAGACGGCGATCGAACCGCCGAGCTTGTTCCTGAGTCCGCCATCGGGTTCGGCGGGGCGGATCGTCGATATCCAGGGTTTCGGATTTCAGCCGGACGCGGCGATCCAGCTCTATGTCAGCGGGGTGATCACCTCGACGTTGCGTACCGATATGGACGGGCAATTTCAGACGAGCATCTACATGCCGCTGACCGGCGAGGGTCCGACCGAGATCCGGGTCTACGACGAGACGGGCAATACGGCCACGGCGTCGTTCTATACCGAGTTCGGCTTCGATTCGTTGCAGGATCAGCTCGGCGCGATCGAGTCGGCGCTCGGGTTGACGCCGGAAGCGGAGGCGTCGCCGGTGGCCGAGGGAACGCCCTCGGCGGTCGGAAGTCCGGGCGCGTCGGGTTCGTCGCAGGATGTCGAGGAGCCGGAGGATGTTGGGACGCCGACGAGCTAGGACGGTTGGTCCGGGGTCCGCGAGGTTCCCCAGGTTGAAACCAGGGGCTCACAGAGCGAAGTCTCTCCGAGGCTGAGAACGGCATCCGAAATGGATTTGGATCCGTATCAGTGATTTGGGGTAGAACGAGAGAGATTCTTCGCTTCGCTCAGAATGACAGTACGGGGCGGAGCGCGACGGAGAAGCCAAGATGAATCGACAGAGCCAGCTTTCCGAGTTGTTGCAGGAGGTCGCGCGGGGGCGAGTGAGCCGGCGGGCGTTCATCGGGCGGGCGATTGGACTCGGGTTGAGCGCGTCTGCGATCGGGGCGTTGCTGCGCGATCCGTTGCTGGCGGGCGCGCAGGATGCGTCGCCCAGCCCGGGAGCGGGTGGTCCGGTTGGTCCGGCAGCAGACACGATCACGTTCGGGGCGTTCAATGTCGATCAGGCGCCGCTGAATGTGCAGAACGGCGATATCGATCTCTATATCTTCGGGTTGAAGACCGCGGGAGCGAAGAGTCTCGAAGGCGATGACAGCGTCCGGCTGATCGAGGCGCCGGCGTCGACGCTCTCGTTGATTCTCAATCCCGCGCCGGCGCCGGAAGGATCGCTGAATCCCTTCTCGATCAAGGAAGTCCGGCAGGCGATGCAATACCTGATCGACCGGGATTTCATTGCCAACGATATCTACCAGGGCCGGGCGCTGCCGATGGTCACCAACATCAGCCCGACCGATTACGACCAGCTCACGATCTTTCCGGTGATCAGCAAGGCGAATATCCGCTACGACAACGATCTGGCGACCAAGCAGATCACCGATGCCATGACGGCGGCTGGGGCAAGCAAGGACGGCGACAGCTGGACCTTCAATGGCAATCCGATTCAGATCAAGATCGTGACCAGGGTGGAGGACGAGCGGCGGGATATCGGCGATCTGGTGCGATCGTCGCTGGAGACGCTGGGTTTCCAGGTTGCGCCGCAATATCAGGAATTCGGTCCGGCGACGCTGGCGGTCTATGCCAGCGATCCGGCGACCTTCCAATGGCATATCTATACCGAAGGGTGGAGTCGCGGCGCGCCGGTGCGCTACGACGATGCCGGCATCAATCAGTTTGCCGCGCCCTGGCTGGGCAATATGCCGGGGTGGCAGGAAGTTGGCTACTGGCAGTACCAGAACGACCAGCTCGACGACCTGGGCAAAAAGCTCTATCGCGGTGAGTTCGCCAGCCAGGACGACCGCGATTCGCTCTATCAACAGATGACGCAGCTCGCGCTGGACGAATCGGTGCGGGTGTGGCTGGTCACGGCCCTGCAGAGCTTCCCGGTGCGCAACGATGTCGAAAATTTGACGCTCGATATCGTTAGCGGACCGCGCAATATCTTCGCCCTGCGGGGAGCGGACATTCCGGGACGGACCGATATCAAGGTCGGCAATCTCTGGGTCTGGACCGAGCGGACGACCTGGAATCCGATCGGCGGGTTTGGGGATGCCTATAGCTCGGATATTTACAAGAACCTGATCGATCCGGCGATCTTCAATCATCCCTTTACCGGTCTGCCGCAGCCGTTCCGGGTCGATTTCACGGTCGATACGGCTGGTCCGGATGGGACGATGGATGTGCCAGCCGAGGCGATGACCTGGGATGCCAAGCAAAACGTGTGGGCGCCGGTCGCCGCCGGCACCAAGGCGAAGAGCAAGGTGACGTTCGACTATTCGAAATTTTTCGGCTCGACCTGGCAGCACGGCCAGCCGATCACGATGGCCGATGTGATCTATCCGATCGCGCAGGGTTACGAGATCGCGTACGACGACGACAAGGTGCAGATCGAGACGGCGCTCGGGATTACTTCGCGGCCGTTGCTGGAGACGTTCAAGGGGTACGTCTTCGGTGAGAAGACGGTCGATGTCTATGTCGATTACTGGCATTTCGTCGATGGCTATATCGCTTCGTATGCCTCGCCTTCGGGGGTGTCGACGCCGTGGGAGATTCTGGCGGCGATGGACGATGTGGTGTTCGAGAAGCGGACGGGCGCGTATTCCGATACGGCGGCGGCGCGGTTCAGTGTGCCGTGGATCAGCCTGGTGACCGAATCGGATGCGCGGCTGGTGCTTCGCTCGGTCAAGGAATTCGGCCGGAAGAAGACAATTCCGGAGGGCGTGTTCGACATCAACGGTACGACCATCGTGACCGAGGATGAGGCGAAGGCGCGCTACGACGCGGCGAATCAGTGGTTCGAGGATACGAATCTGCTGGTGATCGCGAACGGGCCGTATCAGCTCACGAAATACGATCCACCGGCGCAGTTCGCGCAGCTCGACGCGTTCCGGCCGGAGGGGTACCCGTTTACGGTGGCGGATTTCCGCTTCGGCGAGCCGCCGGAATTGACGGTCGATGCCAAAGCGCCCGATTCGATTGCATTGGGCGACGATATCTCGATTCCGGTGACGGTCGATGGACCGGGCACGCTGGCGGTGCAATACACCTTCATCGATTCCTCGACCGGCGATGTGCTGGAGAACGGCGATGCGCCGGGCGACGGCGGGAGCTTTACCGTGGCGATCGATCCATCGGTGACGGCGACGCTGTTCCCAGGTTTGTATGAGCTGGTGGTGCTGGCGTCGAGTAGCGATCTGGCGAAAGTGGCGCAGCAGCGGTTGGATTTGAATATCGGGGTTTGACGGGACGTGAGTAGCTGGATCGACGTGAGATGATTGCCCGGTTTTTGCCCTCACTCTCCCCCCAACCCCCCTCTCTCTCCCAATTTTGGGAGAGAGAGGGGGGCTTTGCGTCTGGACGGCAGGGCGCAGAGCCAGGACAAGAGCTTGATCTGCCGGATCACCTCACCCCCGGCCCCTCTCCCCGGAGGGAGAGGGGGGTGCGTTTGGTGCTCTGGTGAACATCGCGCGGACGTTGGGGATTCGGGCGCTGACGCTGTTCGGAGTGCTGGTGGCGGTGCTGGTGCTGCTGGTGGTGTCGCTCGGGGCGACGGGGTATTCCGACCGGCTGCTGTCGGCGCAGGTGAACGAGGAGCTGCGCGGGTTCCGGCAAGCGCAAGCGCAGACGATCAAGGATCCAGCCGAGCTGGAAGCGGCGGTGACACAGCGGCAGGCAGAGCTGGAGGATTTCTACGGACTGAATGAATCGTGGTGGCGGCGAATGCCGTCGCAGATCTGGCGGGTGCTGACGCTGGATCTGGGCGATGCGCGCTCACTGCGGACCGCGGAGGGCAGCACGAAGATTTCCGATATCGTGAAGGAGCGGCTGCCCTACACGATGCTGCTGCTGACGACCGCCTCGGTCATCACGGCGGCGATCGGGTTGATCGTGGGGGTGCGGATGGCGACCCGGGTGGGCAGCAAGTCGGACCGGGCGGTGGCTTACTTCGCGGCGGTCTCCTTCGCGGTGCCGGCCTGGTGGCTGGGGATCCTGTTCATTCTGATCTTCGCGTTCAGGCTGAGCTGGTTTCCGGCCGGGGGGATGTATAGCAATCCGCCGCCGGAGCCGGGAATCGACCGCTGGCTGGATTTGGCCAAGCACGCCATTTTGCCGGTGATCACGCTGGTGCTGGTCAGTGTCGGGCCGTATATCTATTCGGTGCGGACGATGACGGTGACGACCGCGCTGGAGGATCACGTGCAGCTGGCGCGAGCCAAGGGATTGCCGGACGGGGTGATCGAGCGGCGGCATATCCTGCGGGTGGCTGCGGCGCCGATCGTGACCGGTCTGGTGCTCGGGTTGGCGGGATCGCTGGGTGGGTCGATTCTGATCGAGACCGTGTTCAACTGGCGAGGA
>DASTFJ010000234.1:0-2974 GCA_035708745.1 Thermomicrobiales bacterium
AGTCGGAGACATTAGGGAGCAGGGCACGTGCGCACATCACCGGCCGCTCGCTATCTCCGTCTCTGCAGCGTTTTCTCCGGGGTCCAAGATTTGCGATGAACGATTCGAGCGCAAACCAAAGTACGGGTCACGGCGCCTGTATCATCCTGCTCGTGGCTCTGATCGGGGCCTTCGCCGTGCTCGCGGCCGCAGTCGTATCTCCCGTGGTCCAGGACTATTTAGACGACTCGGCGATTCAATCGAATCTGGAACCGGCGTTTTCGCCGACTCGAACTCCATCTCCCCGAAGCGCATTCCTCCGGACAACAGCGCCGATGACGCTCCGAGCGGCTCCGTGGGGCGACGCGGCCATCGTTCAAGAAATTCCAACCGGCTCACAGGTGAGTCCGGGACTCGAGCGAGCAGTCGACAGCAGTGGAGTCGAATGGATGAAAATCCAGGTCGTTGGCGGTTCGATGGGATGGGTCCGGGCGCCCCCCGCGGTCGAAGCGATTTTCGAGAGTTGATCTGTGCTTCGATAGCGAAGCTGTCAGCAAACGAAATTGGGCAGGGATCACGACCCGGCGGATGAACACAGCCCAGTCCGGAACGGCAGTTCCTTTGAGCATCCTCTATGCAACATCCCGGCCCCGAATCACCGGGTCCCAGTCCGACCGTTTCGACCATGGCGTTTCATAGCTCGGGTCGTTCGCGAACCGGGTCACGTCCAACCGCAAGCGCGCCACCGCACCGGGATCGAGACTTACCTCGAACCATTCCGAATCGATCTCCGACGCCGAGATTTCGCTCCCCGATTCGTTCAGTAACGCCGCCCGCTCGAAGCGGTGCTCGCGGAAGGATCCCGCTTGCAACACGACCCGGCGGACGAAGTCGCTCGCGTTGACCAGCGTCACCGAGACCGAATCCGCCGTTATTCCATCGACCAGGGCGGCTACCCCTGGTGGCAGGCCGGGTCGTTCGGCGTCCGCGTCGAAATACCGCACCGCGGCGTATTGCAGCCCGCCGTGGGTGATGTGGGTAGGGGCGCCCCACATGAGCTGCACCAGCGATTCGAAATAGACCGGGCAGAACTCCTGCCAGAGATGGATGTTGTAGCCATCCACCTGCGCATCGACCGTATCGAGATAGCCGTCGATGTGATGAATCTGGTCCCAGTTGCGCGGATCGCCCTCGGATGAACGCAGCCGCCGGAGCTGTTGGTCGATCAGCGCGTGATTGGTGTCGAGCATCCGTTCCGGATAGCCTGGATTGCGTCCCACGATGTATTCGTACCAGGGGATGGTGTTCGCGTTGAAATGCTTGGTGGCAAACGGGCGGTCCGGCAATGTGATCTCGGCCCAGTCGAAGGTGCGCGGAATCCGCTCGATGCGCTCCCGGTCCTCGTCCGCCAGGCTGCGGGTCCAGAGATGGATGGCATAGAGCGGATGCATTGGCCGGTAGGCGGTCCAACCGGCATCGAAATGCTTGTAGGGCACCTGCCAGATGCCGTCGATCTCCTTGCCGAGGGCGTAATTCACATCGATCTGTTGCCGGGGCAGCGCGAGCTGATCCAGATCGCCGGTCATCAACAGGGCATTGTGGGCCGCATTCAGGCTTGGTTCGATGATGGTGTGGAAGCCATGCGGCCAGCGCCAGCCATAGTGGCCGCCCCACCATTTGCCATCGAGGTATTCCCCGACCTTGCCGGAGAGCCCGACATTGTCCGGCAGGATCCCGTCATTTGCATCTGCGCGGGCTTTCCAGGTCGCCAGATACTCGATGACCCATTGCTCGAATGCGTGATCGCCGGTGTAGAGATAGGCGTGGGTGAGCTGCCCGGTTGCATTGAGATTGAGCGGTACATCGCCCTTGTTCAAGCGCTCGTTCATCTTGGCGATGACTTCGTCGTAGACCGCGTCGTCCCGCCAATCGCATTTCAGCAGCGCGAAATCGACGCTTTCCATATCCTCGAAGGGGGCGAGGTAATCGGTCAGCACGCCACGGTGGGTCGACCAGTGCTCTTTGGTCGCCACATGCAGCGGACCGTTGCTGCCGGTCATCGGCGCCTTGATGAGATGGAGCTCGGGATCGTAGTTGGGCGCCAGCGGATCGGCGCCGTCGTAGAAGTGGGCGAAGCGCACCGCGCGCTGGCGGTCGATCAGCGAGTCGGGCTTGGTCAGACCGAAGAAGTAATGGAAGAGACTTGCCTCGCCGTGGTGCATCCAGTCGTAATGGCGCGGGAACTCGCGGTCGAGCTGGCCGTATTGGGTCCATTGCCAGGTGATCGCATCCCACATCTGCCGGGCGAGGTGATAGACGGTTTCGCTGCCGCCGAGGGCATAGAAAAGCGCGAGGTACTGGAAGGCCTCGTAGGGGTCATCCGAGCCATCCATGCCCGGCCAGACATCGCGCCAGATCAGCGAGCCATCGTCCCGGGTATAGCGGGCGACGAACTCGGGCGCGACCGCCTCGATCCGCTCCATGAGCTCCAGCTCGCGCATCGCCCAGCGTGGCGGGTCGATCGTCTCGGTTGCATGAAGCTGAACGCGGGGAACTGCTACCGTCATCGCCGCCGACTCCCAGGCTGCTCGTCGAGCTCCGGACGCGCCATCACGTCCGGACTGGTCAGGTTGTCCGACCAATTAGCGGCATGCTAGAGAGCGCGCGCACTCATGTCAACACGACATCTACAAAGCTCGATTGCTCGCCCACGCCAACAAAAACGAGCCGGACGTTTACGCCCAGCTCGTATCTCGTCGAATGGCAACTCCGGCTCCCCGCGCGATCGCCCGCAGGCCGATAACTAGCGACGCCAGCGATCATCTCACCTGAGATAAACCACTCGAATGCCGGCCTACAGCGTGATTGCGGCCTTGGGGGCGTTCGCTGGCATTTCCTTGGCCGGGTAGCCGGCTGCCCAGAGCACCGACTTGATCGATTCGAGCGACACCTGGTCCGGGTCGTACTCGATCTCGACCAGCTTGGTCTGCGGTGA
>DASTFJ010000235.1:0-4945 GCA_035708745.1 Thermomicrobiales bacterium
CGGCCAATCAGGCAATCCGTCGCCGTTGGGATTGCCGTTCTTTACAAAATTGCTGACATAGGTGTGGAACGCGATCGCAGCCGCCTCGTCGTTGTCCGTGACCGCATCACCATACCGGGCCGCGAGATTATCGAACAGAAACGGCAGTTCGCCGGAGTGGACTTGGGCCATCGAGGCTGGCCGGGTAGATTCGGCGGTGTACGTAAACCGATAAACCCAGGCCCCGAACCCGGCCTCTTGCATCGTGCTCGCGATGAAATGCGCCGGCTCGTGCATCGTCAGATCGGCGCCGATCGCCAACCGAAGCTGAATCAGGTCGCCTGGCCCGAGGAAACGCTTGGCCCCATAGCCATAGGCTTCCCTTGCCGCGTCCTCATCCGGCCCGAACCAGGAAAGCGGGTGCAGCTTGCTCGGCGGGAAATGCGTCGGCACATCGACCGCGGTGGTGCCGATGATCACCGGCATCAGCCTGGCGGTGCCATGCAGAAAATGATCCTGCGGTTGCCCCTCGACGATGATTCCATCGGTCGCCGGCACACCGACCAGCGGACCGCCGGTCAGGGTGCGCTTGGCCAGCTTTTCCAGGTCCAGATCAGCCACCAGCGTCTCCGCCGGCAGCGCGCGCAGCCTGTCCAGATCGTGCGCCCTGCCACCGATCACGCCGATCGAGGCCGAGAAAAAATTGTCGACCGCCGGCGCGGAGAGATCGGTCAACGATCCGCTCTGAAAGGGACGGTCGAGCAACGCCTCGCGCCCTCCGCCGGAGAGGATGACGGCTTGGTGAAAGAGCCCGTCCTCCACCGCTGGCGAGGTCAACAGATGAATCACCGAAGCGCCTCCGGCCGATTCTCCCATGAGCGTTACACGAGTGGGATCGCCCCCGAACGCGCCGATGTTTTCCTGCACCCAGTGCAATGCGGCGATCTGATCGAGATAGCCGTAATTGGCATACGGCGCGTCCGTGTTTTCGATCAGCGCGGACGGCGCAAAAAAACCGAAACGCCCCAATCGATAGTTGAAACTGACGAAGATCATCCCCTGCCGGGCAAATGCCGCCCCATCGAACCAGGGAATCGACGACCCGCCACCGATATAGCCGCCGCCGTGAATCCAGATCAGCACCGGCAACGGCGCATCGATCGTGACGTCCCAAGAGGGGCGCCAGACATTGAGCCCGAGACAATCCTCCGACGGTGTCGTCTGGATCCCTTCCGGACCGGGGGCCTGCATGCAATCGCTGCAGAAATCGACCGCGGCCAGCGGCTCGGTCCAGGGCGCGGCCGGCTGGGGATGCCTCCAGCGCAGCTCCCCCATCGGCGCGGCTACGTAGGGAATCCCCTTGTAGATCTCGATGCCGTCGAGCACTACTCCAGTCACTGGGCCACTCGCGGTCATGATCGGAGCAGTTGCCGCTGGCGAAGCATCCTGCGCGGTCGCGCTCGTGATGCCGGGCATCCTGCCCACAGCGAGAGCGGCGGTCGCGGCCGCGGAGGTCAGCACTTGCCGGCGAGAGACGGGCTTCGGGGCAAGCGCATCGAACGCGTTCATCGAGGGACTCCACAAGACATCACGAACGGTAAACACGAAGGGAGATGCCGGGCGCCGTCATCGTAGCGTACGAGCGCGATTCGAGCCTCACCGCCACACGGGAGGCAATGTATACAAGGGGGTTGCGTTCACTGGTACGGACCTGTATACTGGTCCGTACCAGTCATTCATGACCGCCTCATGCACGCTGGTAAAGGGCTCGGTACTCACCTACCGAGCCCTTAGCGATGCCGAGGTCCGCCCGCCTTCCTTCTCCCAACCGGAGCAGGTTGGCATCGGCGTGCGTGTTACGACCGAGAGCTCACGCCATCGAGCGAATCTGCTGCTCCGCCGCCTGCGTGACCGTTTCCAGCGAGCCCGCGGCATAGGGCGACTGCCACACCTGGTAGAGCGTCGTATCCGTATAGCGATCCTGCGGCGGCAGATAACCGACCCCGCCATTCGTGACACCCAGCACCAGCACCGGCGTCTCCGGAAACGCCTCCCGCAGCGTGATTTGCATGACCGAATACGCCTCGCCCGGCACCGCGACGACCATCGCGTTGCCCAACTTCCAGACCCAGAGCGGAAAATCGAAGGTCGCGCCATCGCCCACGCCCCGCCGCTTGTCGATGAAGCGGCGCAACCGTTCCTGGATGACGCGGTCCTCGCAGGCCGCCAGCTGGTCCTGCAGCTCGGTCACGGTCGGCATGTCGATGAGCTCGATCGTTACCTCGGTCTGGACGGCCTCCAGCACGGACGCTGCCGCAATTTGGTCATCGGACAGCGGCTCGTCGGCCCAGGCGCCCAGATCGGCGCCCGATTTGCGCAATCCCTGGTAGACGAAGGTCGTTCCCGCCGGTTGCAACGATTCCAGCGTGCTCGCCACCGCATAGCCGAGCTGGCGCCCATTCCGGTCGGCAATCGCCGTATCGCCCACATAGCTCTCGCGCGGTCCCAGCTCGCCGGATGCTCCCTGCATGAAGAGCGCGGGAACGTCATAGATCGCGGTCACCACCTCGCGCGCGGCGCCGATGTAGTCGGGCGAGAAGAGATCGTTGTCCCACGCGAGCGTGGTGGGATGGCACGCATAGTTGAACAGCACCGCCGCCATCGCGCCGTCATCGTGCGTGACCCGCCCGACCAGCAGCGTATCGTCTTGCGGCCCCGCCGGATTGAACCCGCAGGCAAACTGCTGCGCGCCCTCGTCCCAAAAATCCCGGTTGCGAGCCAGGGTGCACTTCCCGTATCCCCAGGTAACCCACGACGGTTGCGCGGCATTGCGCGCCTCCTCGATCGCGTCGCCGATGGCCCGGGCGAGATAGTCGAGAAACGGTTGCGCCTGGTCGCCACCCGGCAGATGCGTCAGCGCGGTATTGATATTGGCGCTCGAATGCGAATGCGACGGAGACAACATCAGATTCGCTTCGGGCAAACCGGCGCGCTCCCGAATGGCCGCGCGCAGCGACCGATCGTCCGGCGGCCGGAAAACGCAATTGTCGATCGTCACCAGCACCAGCGGATCGCCCTCGCCCTCGATCGGCGCGAACACCGCCGCGGAGGTCAGGAGCGGGCGATGCACTCCCTTTTTCTGATCGTGTAAGGCCGCTCCCCACCAGCGGCCATAGGCATTCAATGGCGGGGTCGCATCCCGGGTGGCGACGCCAAAGCGGCAGCGGGTACTCCGTGCTGGAATCGATCTCACCGTGTTTCGTGCTCCTCACTCGATCGCGCATCCGCCGGCGGCATCATGTGCCTCGGCGTCTGCGCGATCGTAGCGCACGCAACGGTCGCCCGCTTCGCCCCCGATCCAGCCTCGCGCCGATCGGTACCATCATCTTTGTCTGGCTGCGTCAGACCGGTTTTTCGTCACATTGCCCGGTGTTGATGTCGCAGAGCTGGCCATCGGCGCAGCAGCCGTCTCGCACAGCGCAATCGAAGGGATAGCTGCATGCTCCATCAATACCGCAAACACTCGCCTGGCATTGATCGGTGTGGTCGCCGCATTTGCTGGAATCGCCGACACACGCGCCATTGACGCAAACCTGGCAGCCGGGGCACGTCACTCCGCAACAGGTGCCTGGTTTGCAGACACAGACACCATCGGCATTGCATACGTGATCCGCGGCGCAACAGTCCGAGCCATTGCGGCAATCGTCCTGGTAGCCGCAGGCGCCACTTGCTTCGCAGAAGGGCGCTTTGCACGCCACATTCGGGCAGCTTCCCGCTGCATTGTCCGTGCAGACCCCGTTCGCGCACACCTGGCAGGCAGGGCACGTCACCCCGCAACACGTCCCGGGTTTGCAAACGCAGACGCCATCCGCGTTGCAGGTCTGGTCTGCGCTGCAGCAACCCGCGGCGGTGCGGCAATCGTCCTGATACCCGCACGTGCCGTCAGATTGGCAGAAGGCCGTCTTGCAGGGAAGTTGCACGCAACTGCCCGCTGGATTGTCTTTACAGGCACCATCGACGCATATCCGGCATTCAGGGCACGTCACTCCGCAACAGGTGCCCGGTTTGCAGACACAGGCGCCGTCTGCATTGCATACCTGATCCGCCGGACAGCAACCCTCCTTGACGCGGCAATCGAAGGGATAGCGGCATCCGCCATCCGGAGCGCAGACGCTCGTCAGGCATTGGTCGGTATGGTCGTAGCAGTTGGTTTTCGGCTGATCGGTACAGACCCCATTGACACACTGGTGACAGCCATAGCAGGTGGAGGGATCGCACGTTTCGGGACCGCCCATCTCTGTGCCGCGTGGAAAGGGACCGGGATAACCGCGTCGGGCCGCCTCGGTGTCACGCCCCAGCGCGCCCCCTGCGATTCCGGCAGCCCCAAGCCCGAGGGCGGCTTTGAGCAACGCGCGGCGGCTACGGCCAAGGGCGATCCCCTTGGCAAGTTTATCGAATGAGCCATCGTCCATGGGTAACCTCCCGGCAGTCGAGATGCGCGAACGGATGCCTTGTCCAAGCCGGGGCAGCGGCGTCCACCTTCCACCCTGGTACCCCGTGGTGTTTCCGGGAACAGCGTAGTGGATAGGAAGAGCCACGGCCACATACAGGCGGGCGCGAGAATGGGCAACAACGATCACCGCACATGTGTCTCGATCCCGCGTGCGGTGTCGATTCTGCGCCATGCTGTACGACAACGAACAGCATACGACTCGACCGAGAACCAGGAGAAGCACGCCAACATGAGCGAATCACAACGGGAACGACGGGAATGGCCGCAAAAGATCTTCGCGATCACCATCTTCGCCGAGGACTTGGCCGCGACGAAACAGTTCTATCAGGACGTTTTCGCTCTACCGGTCCATTTCGAGGACGAGCAATCGGCCGTCTTCGATTTTGGGAATATCCTGATCAATCTGCTCGATTCACGGGAGGGGCCCGAATTGATCGGCCCGGCCGCGGTGGC
>DASTFJ010000236.1:0-6224 GCA_035708745.1 Thermomicrobiales bacterium
GAGCGTCGTCCTCAGTCTCGGAGCGGCGTCGCGCTGTGAGCCCCTGGTTTCGACTCGAGGACCTCTGGCAGCCCAGGGCGGCCCTCCGGTGGCTCAGACCGGGACCACGTTCTAAGCACATCGAATTCGATGTGCTTACCCGTCTGCGCCTGCGTCCTATTGCCCAACCCCGCACTACTCGCTACACTGCCGGAGCATTCCAACTCGGGATCAGGCATCCCGACACGCGCAACAAGCCATACCTTCAGCATTCCCGTTCGGGTGGTGAGATCCGTGCGGCACGACCGGGCGCAGTGAGCGTCCGGGCGGGCCGTGCGGTCGTCGAGAGGAGATCCCGTTCATGCACGACCATCAGTTCGATGCCCTCACCCGGTTCGTGTCCCGGGTCGGGTCCCGGCGCGCTTTGCTTCGTTCGGCCGGGGCCGCCGGGCTCGCCTCGATCGGCCTCGGCAAGCTTGCCGCCGTCTCCCTGGCGCAGGATGCGACCCCGAGCGCACCACCGGTCGCCTCACCCGGCGCCGATCCGATGGCGGCGGCGCAGGCTGCCTTCGATGCGCTCGATCCCGAAACCAGGGATTCGATCGCGCGAGCCCTCTGGACCACCGACATTACCGTCGATCAGATTCCGGCCGATGCCCTCGCCCAGATCATCGGACCGAAGAACAGCAACACCGCCTTCGGATTACGCATGGGCGCGCGGTTGCTGGAGCTGATCGCGCAACCGCTCTCGTTCGTGCAGACGTACAGTCCGCGCTACGAGGAGCTGGCCACCGTGGCGCAGTCGCTCGATGCGCATCAGGCGTATCTGCTCGCCAATCTGATCGGCCCGGAACAAACCCGCGGGTTTCCGCCGATTCCGAAGCAGGCCGATTTCGACTTTCCGCAACGCAACGCGGTCGATCTCACCTCGCAGATCGGCTGGTATTTCTTCGTCGGCAGCGCGGTGGCGGAGGACGGGCAGGAATACGGCATCGAGATGATGTTCTTCCGCTCGTCGCTGGTGCCGCCCGATATGGCGCAATTGCTCGAACTCTCCGATGTCGAGAATCAGGTCGTGGAGATGCATTTCGCCATCGCGAAAGCGGGCGATCGGCACTATCAGGCCAAACCGTACGCGATCGCCGGCACCACCGGTCTGCTCACCTTCGAGACCGATAAGCTCGGCGCGACCATGGGCAAGAACAGCATCACCTCAACCGGCGGGCAGACCGATGCGGACGATATCTACCCGATCCGCCTGCAAGCCTGGGGGCAGGACGACGGGCTGATCGAGCCGGTGCAGTTCTCGATGGATCTCACCTTCACCACCGGCAAGAGCTATCTCCTGCAGGGGGCAGAAGG
This sequence comes from Thermomicrobiales bacterium, assembly GCA_035708745.1. Taxonomy (GTDB): domain Bacteria; phylum Chloroflexota; class Chloroflexia; order Thermomicrobiales; family UBA6265; genus JAMLHN01. Next base: position 1,342 of record DASTFJ010000236.1, read on the forward strand.
CTGCACCCCCTGCTGCGACGGCATCGGCACACTCTACTACTCGATTCCGGGGCTGACGCTCGATCCGGAGGTGAGCACGCTCACCCTCGATGGCACGACCGCCAAGCTGAAGGAAGGGACCTTCTGGTTCGACCACCAGTGGGGCATGCTCTCCTCGATCGCCAATACCGATGTGGTGCGCGCCGCCAACAACCTCACCCCACCGACGCCGTCCGGTTGGGATTGGTTCATGGCGCAATTCAACGGCAGCCGCGAGATCACCGCCTACGCCATCCATTCCAACGACTATCTCGACTTCTATCGCCAGACCGGTCCGAATCCGCCGGGCACCATGACGCGGGCGGTCCATGCGAAATACATGGACCCCGATGCGGTCACCCACGCGATCGAAGGCCAGCTGCAAATCACCGAGTGGATTCTGAGTGTCGATACCCCGGCGCCGGATGTCTATCCGCCGACCTACACCTGGTATCCGAACCGCTGGGAGTTCACCTTTGGTGAAGATGTGCCGGAAGATATTCGCGTCTTCACCATGACGCCCATCGTCACCACCGGGCAGTCGGGCTTCTTCGCCGGGGGCGCGCAATATTCCGAGGGCGCGGTTTATCTGACCGGTCCGAACGGCGAGGATCTGGGGCGCGGCTTCGCCGAGTCGGTCGGCTATGCCAACACGCTCTCGAATGTGCTGCGGCTGGTGGGACTCGATGCGAATGAAGAGAATATGGAGCTCTTCGGGGGCAACCCGCCGCAGCCCGCGCTGGTGCTGGCCAGCCAGGCGTACGTCTTCCTGAATCAGACCGAGCTGCAGAGTGTCCTCGGAACCTGCAGCGGGTTGGAGCTGCTGAGCTGAGTCATCGTCGTCCCGAGCCGAGTCGAGGGACCTCTCGTTGCCCCACACGCATCTCTCAGTCGAGAGCCGTTTGCGGTGACAGCGAAAGAGGTCCCTCCCAGGGCACAGAGTCCCTGGGCTACGGTCGGGACGACGGCTTAGGACACGAGGATGGTCCGGGTGATGATGCCGTTGCTTTCCCAGTAGGTGGTCTTGCCGGCCAGGAAGGGATCGTCCGGCGCGGGTTGCTCGTCGCCGGAGACCGAGGTTGCCCGCGAGGCGACTGAGTGCTCGCCCGCCGGCAGTGCTCCCAGGTCGTACGTCCAGAAAGTCCAAGTGTAGGGATCGTCTGCGCCAGTGGTGAGCTCGGCCGGTTGCCAGTCGGCACCGTCGACGCTGACATCGACCCCGGCGATCGCTTCGCCCCAGGCCGCGCCCTGCACCGCGTAGCTTCCCGCGTTCTCGATCACGCGCGCCGGGGCGGATTTCAGCCGGTCATGCGCGACGGTGTTCAAGGTCCAGACCTGCTCGTCGTCATGCATAACCTGGCGGATCGTCACGTAATCCCGCGCCATGAAGTTCCCGGCATGACGCTGGTTGGTGATATCGATGCGGGTGAGCCATTTCACATTGGCCACCCCGTACCAGCCGGGGGCGATCAAGCGGGCAGGCGCGCCATGCAACGGGGGCAGGGGCTCGCCGTTCATTTCCCAGACGATGAGGTTCTCCGGGTTCATCGCCTCTTCGATCGACATGCTGCGCGCGAAATGCTCGGTGATAGTGACCTCGCCCCGCACTTGATCACCAGCGTCCGCTCCCCAGAAGACGACCTCGGAGCCGTTCTCCAACACCCCGGCGTCTTCCAGAATCGAGGCCAGCGGTGTGCCCGCCCAGACTGCATTGCCGATGCCGCCATCGAAAAACGGCAACCCAGTGTTGCCCGAGCATTCGATGGTGAAGGTGACTTCCGCCCGTTCGCGCGCCTGCAGGTCGGCCAGCGACAACGACAGCGGGGTGGAAACCAGACCGCTGACCTGCAATGCCCAGGTCGAAAGGTCGATCGTTGGCTCGTCGTAGTGCTTGATGATGAAGAACTCGTCATTTGGCGTGATCCAGGAATCGAGCGTTTCCCAATCGAGCTGTTGCACGATCACGTTCGGCACCGGGTTTTCCGCGAGCCGATCGGTCCAGGGGATGACGGTTCCGTCGACGGGCGTCTGCGCGGCGAAGGCGAGACGAGCGCCCCGCGGCATTCCCAGCGCGGCCAGGGTGGCGGCGCTGGATGCCATCAGGGTTCGGCGAGAGAGGGCGGGAATGCTCATAACATGGCTCCTTCCAGCAAATCGGCTTTCGCTTGTTGCGAACAGACCGATCGTGCCGCAGAAGGACGTCCAAAACATCGACCGGGGGGTCGTAATTTCGCCAGCAAAAAACCCGGCGACCTACGACCGGCTACGTAGCGGGTACGTAGAGAGCATGGAACATCAGCCCGAGGCGGTTTCGGAGAGGACGGTCACGGCATCCCCACGGGAATCGACCCCGAGCTTGCCATAGGTCGTGGTGAGATGACGTTTCACCGTGGGAAGGCTAATGAACAGCGCATCGGCGATCTGGCGGTTGGTGCGCCCGGCGGCGACCAATTCGAGCACTTCGAGCTCGCGCCGGGTCAGCCCGTATTGGTTGGAAACCGCAGTGGGAGCGGACTCCAGCTCGTGGACCAGCTCCTCGACGAATGCGTAGGCAAGGGAGCGCGCCTCGCTGGCCGAGCATTGGCGGCCGATATCCCAGGCCGTCGCCAGCGCGATGGGGATGAGCGCAGACCGCACGGACTCCAGCATGCAATCGAAGCGTGCGCGCGCCGCGGGGCGGACCTGGATCCCCATTCGCTCGCGTTGCACTTCGGCCGCGCCCAGGAGCCGAGCCGCCCACTCCCGGCGCTGCAGGGCAACCGCGATTTCGGCCAACCCTTCCAGCGCGATCCGCAGCCCCGGCTCGTCCCAACCGGGACCCATGCGATTTCGCCAGCAAACGGCCGCCGTGCCGAATTCCCCTTTCTGCTTTGCGATCAGCGCCATGCCCATCTGAGCTTCGATGGCGCCATATGGACAAGGCGCCTCGCCAAAAATGGCGATCGCGCGTTCGTTCATCGTTTGGGCCGTATCGAAATCCTGGAGCTCATGCGCGACCCGGCCGATGTTGCGGGTTGCCCAGGCGACCCAGCTCAGATCGCCAAGTTCTTGCGCGCGGGCAAGCACATCTTCGAATATCTCGGATGCGCGCCCGAAGTTGCCTTGCTCGTGGGCCGAGAATCCGAGCAGCGTCTGGGCATGCACCACGCCGTATCGATCGCCTGCCGCTTGGGCAAGCTCGAAGGCAAGCTGGCCGAGCTCGTCGGCCTGTTGATACGCATCCAGATAGCGGGCGTTCCAGGCGCATGCCCGCACCGTCCTGGCGCGCATCAGCAGCGGCGCATCCTCCGAAACGGGGAGCGCGCGTTCGAGCCATTGGCGCCCCTCCTGCAGCTTGCCGCGCAGCGCCCAATATGGCTCCAACGCGGAGACCAGATCGAGAAAGGCATCGTGCGGATCATTGGCCTCAGCCCAGGTCAGCGCCGCCCGGAAATTGTCCTGATCTTCATCGAGCCGCGCGATCGAGCCTTGAGTGTCCGGTTGCCATTGCAGGAAGGGGCCGAGCCGCCTGGCCAGCTGCACGAAATGGCGGGCATGGCGCTCCTGGAAAATGGGTGTCTCGCCAGCAGCATCGAGACTGTCCACCGCGAACTCGCGCAGGGTCTCCAGCGTGGTGAATCGGGGTTCGCCGCCGAACGCGGCGACCGGTGCCAGCAGGCTCTTGTCGACCAGCCCGGCAATGACATCGAGCACCCGGCCATGGAGCGCGGAGGAGCCGTCATCACCGGCGATGACTTCGGCCGACTCGAGGGTGAAACCGCCGCGGAAGACCGCCAGCCAGCGAAACAGCGATTGCTCGTCCGGAGTCAGCAGGTCATAACTCCATTGGATGGTGGCCCGCACGGTTCGATGCCGGGCGGGGGCGTCCCGGTTGCCGCCGGCCAGCATGGGAAGCCGCGGATCGAGATGGGCGAGCAGCCCGGGTGGTCGCAGCACCTTCGACCAGGCGGCGGAGAGCTCGACCGCCAGCGGGAGTCCGTCCAACCGCCGGCAAATCTCTTCGATCGCGCTTTGCTCGGCCGCGTTCGCGGGTCCTCCGGCTCCGAGCGCGTTCATGCGGTCGATGAAGAGCAACGCCGCTTCAGAGCAGCATGCCGGCTCCTGGCGATCGGACAACGATGCGACGGTGAGGGGTGGCACCAGGTGCTCGCGCTCGCCCAGAACGCGCAATCGCATCCGGCTGGTGGTCAGTACGACCAAGCGAGGACATGCCTTCAAGAGATCGGAAACGAACGGGGCCGCATCGATGACATGCTCGAAATTATCCAGTAGCACGAGGGTGCGCTCATCGCTCAGCATCGCCGCGATCCGCTGCTCCAGCTGCTCGCCGCCGCCTTCACGCAGTCCGAGTGCACGCGCAACCGTGGGCGCCACCAGCTGCGCGGTGGCAATCGGCGCGAGCGAGACGACGATCACGCCGCCCGGGAAATCGCCGGCCACAGTCCGGGCCGCTTGCAGGGCCAGCCGGGTTTTGCCCGAGCCGCCGGTGCCGGTGAGCGTGACGAGACGCGTGCCCGGGGTGGTGAGCAGCGTTTCCAGCTCGGCAAGTGCGGTCGTACGGCCGATGAGTGGAGTTGTGGCTTCGAGCAGAGCGGTCATCTACCACTCCGGGACCTCTGCAGAACGGCGCATCCCGTCACGAGACGGCACGGTGTTCCTCTTGATGTGCTCAGAACTCCACTGTACTCCCACGCGCCGGGCGCGGCAAGCGGGACCGAACCGCCAATCTGCGGTTCGGTCCCAACGCAGCCCTATTTCGGGGCGATGTTCTGATTGATCCGGAAACGGTTGTCGGGATCGACCTGTGCCTTGATCGCCTGCAGGCGTGGATAGTTTTCGCGATAAGAATCCTTCACCCGATCGCT
>DASTFJ010000237.1:0-11687 GCA_035708745.1 Thermomicrobiales bacterium
GAAGCCCCGGTTCGATGACCGAGGCTTCGAGGAAGTGGCGCGTTTACTGCTCGGCCAGTTGCTTGAGTGCTTCGATGGCTTTGGGCCAACCGCTTTCGAACTCGTCCACCCATTCGGCCGGGATGGAGAGCTCCACATCGAGCTTGGTCGAGCCGTTGTCGGGGGTGAAGGTGTAGGTTTCGGTGGAGCCGATCCAGGTTTTGGCCATTTCGCTGGCGCGGTCTTCGCTGCCGTCGTCGAGCAGGACGGCGATGTGGTGGAGGTCGACCTTCGAGTTCGGGTCGAGCTCGGTGACTTCCGCAAGCGTGCCGCCGCCGCCATCGGCGCCGGTGAAGCGGATCTGGGAACCCTGCTTCCATTCGCCGTGGTAGCTCGAGCCCGGCCAGGCAACGTCGACCCACTTCGGATAGGTCTCTTTGCCGAGCATCGTGTCCCACACGTTTTGCGGCGACGCGTCGATGACGGTTGCGAAGTGCAGCGTTTTCATAGATGTCCTCCTCACGGTGGTCGTACAAGCCGTACACACGTTAGTCGCGTGGAATGGTTGGATTTCGACAGGTGAGCGGGGAAGTTCTGGGAACTGGGCTCTCTTGGTTCAAAGGTGGAGATCGGATGAGGTGGTTGTGACCACCACTCGCTGCGGTGAGGAGGTCCCCATTCGACGTCGCTCAGGGCAGGCTCTCGACGTCGCTCGGGATGACGGAATGGCCAGGGCTTGGGGCGCCGGCTATTCGATGACGTGAGTGGATTCAGGCGGGAGGATCAGACCTTGTTCGGGTCGACCGGGTATTCCCAGCAGTACTGCAACCGATAACGCCGAACTGCGGCTGTTCGTATTGGATATCGACGGCCGAATCGGCGCGCGTGTCGTCAGGGCTTGACGGCTCCCCACCGTTCTTGTTGCGTATGAATGCCCGGCATCGTGCTCGTGCCGGTCGCTTTCCCAGTCTGTCGGGAACGGCTTGGAATACGTAGCTTCTGCAGATGACCAGTCGCCCGACTGGGCGCATGATCAGTGTGTGATCACCGAGGTCCGGTGACACGGAAAGGGGAGCAGGAGCCAGCGCAGCCCGTACGACCCGACCGCGGCGGGGGAACGCGACGCACTGATCCGGCGCCCATCACGAGTTAAACCGTCACTCGTAGAAGGAGCACATCGTGCATTCATTGGACGTTCTGTCGGCAGCCGGAACGGAGTTGTCGACCGAGCAGCTTTCCGAGGTCGATGGCGGCGTCGTGGCCATCATCGTCGCGGTTCTCTACTTCGGTATCGGCTACTACGTCGGCTCGCATCTCTAAGCATCGACTGATCGGGACCAGATGTCACCGATCACACGACTCTGGAAGTAATTGGAAAGGATTTCAATAATGAACGCTTCGCTCGATGCGCTGTCCATGGTTGGCAGCGAACTCTCGACCACTCAGCTCGATGACGTCGATGGTGGATTCGTCATGCTGATCATTGCCGGCCTCGCTCTGGCCGACGGGGTTCTCTGGGGATACATCCTCACGCACTAAGCCGATTTCCCGGGGGCAGCCCGACCGCTGCCCCCTTCTTTTTCAATGCCGGGCCGTTCTCCGGTAGTGATATTGCTTTCAATTGTGTCGTTTACAGAATAGGAGTAGATACATGAATTCCTGGTTCGAAACCCTCAGTACGGAATTGAGTGAGCTCGAGCTCGAGCAGGTTTCCGGCGGATTCTATCCCGGTCCAGTGCTCGATATGGTGGTGAAGGTCGTCATCGCCCGGCCATAACGCCAGACCGCGGTTGTGCACCCGGGCAACTCCTCAGACGAGTTCCACATCCATCCCCTTTTGCAGAGAGATCAGACGGGACCCATCGCATCGATGGGTCCCGTTTCGAGGAGGATATTGTGTCTACGCCATCGACGATCTTCCGCCAGGAAGCGCTTCACTATCGACTGAACAATCCGCAGCGGGGCCGAGCTGAAATGACGCTGCCGCGTTGGATGACCCGGCGCGTCACTCTTGCACTCTGGGGTCTGCTGGTGCTGATCGGCGTGGCCGCCGCAATAGCCTGCTTCGCGGAGGTGCCGGTTTCCGAGTCGGGTCTCGCGGTGGGCGCCGGCTCCACGGACCCCGGCGGCGCCGCTGAGGTTGCGGTGCTGTTCCCGGCGCATGCCGCGGATGGACTCCGCCCCGGGCAAACCGCTCGCATATCTCCCGGTACTGGGCAGACGGAGACCGATGGATCGATTGTTTCGGTGGGGCGGCAGCCGTTGGATGCCGACGCGGTCGAACAACTCGGGCTCCCCCAGACGGTGCTGTCACTCCTGGAGGGTCCGGTCGTACTGGTCCAGGTGCGCGTCGAATCTGCCGATGCCGGCATGCTGGCGCCGGGCGTTGTCGCTCAAGCCAAGCTCCCGGCTGGATCACGACGGGCGGGCAGCTTTCTCCCGCTGGTCGGGCGATTCTTCGGGGGTGAGGCATGAACCCGACCGGCTCGCCGGTGCGGCGCACCGCCATCTTCATGCTGCTGCTGACTATCTGGCACTCTCTGACCTCCAGCCTCTCCTCCCGCATCTCAGCCGGCTGGCGCAGGGTCCACCCCCGACGGGTCCCAGTGCTTTTTCAATTGAATGCCACCGAGTGTGGCGCCGCCTGCCTGGCGATGCTCCTGGGTTTTCATGGGCGGCCAACCCGGGTAGCCGATGTGCGTGACGTGACCGGCGTCGGACGGGACGGTCTGAATGCCTCGACCATGATCGCGGCGGCCGGCTCCTACGGTTTGCGTATGAAGGCATTCGCCCTGCAACCGGCCGACTTCGACAAGGTCCCCATGCCGGCCATCGTGCACTGGAACTTCGATCATTTCGTGGTGGTGGAGCGCTGGACGCCCACGAAGGTGACGATCGTCGATCCCGCCAGCGGACGCCGGACGGTCGCCGCGGAGGAGTTCTCGAATCGATTCACCGGCGTGGTGCTTGCTGCCGAGCCGACCGCTGCCTTCGATCGGCACGGCAAGCGAGAACGACCCCAGTGGCTCAGCTATGCCCGTTCGCTCTTCAGTCAGCCGGGCGTGCTGTTCCAGGTGCTGGCCGCCTCCCTGGTGCTGCAGCTCCTCGGGCTTGCGATTCCACTGCTCACCAAGATTGTGGTCGATGACGTGCTCGCGAGTGGCCAGGACAAGCTCTTACCAGTCATCGGGCTTGGGCTCGCCATCATCGTGCTGGGTCAGCTCGTCACGTCGTATCTCCGATCGGCTCTGCTGCTCTCGCTGCAGGCGCATGTCGACCGGCGGCTGATGCAGGGTTTTTTCACACATCTGCTGCGGCTGCCGTATCGCTTCTTCGAGCAGCGCACCGCGGGTGATCTGATGATGCGCCTGAGCAGCAACGCGCAGGTGCGGGAGATTTTGACGAGTCAGACCATCTCGGTGGTCATCGATGGATCGCTGATGGTGGTTTACCTGGCGTTCCTGCTGGCGCACGAGCCGTCGTTCGGGGCGATCGTGCTGGCAATCGCGCTGTTGCAGGGAGCTTTGCTGCTGGGGTCGCGGCGCGCCATGCACGAGCTCACCCAGCGTGACCTCATCGCCCAGTCGGAATCGCAGACCTACCTGGTAGAGGCGCTCAAGGGCATCTCCTCCCTCAAAGCGTCCGGGGCCGAGGAACGCACGCTTGCTCATTGGTCCGGGCTCTACGCCAACCAACTCACCACCTCGGTGCGCCGCGGCCACCTCTCCGCCACGATCGATACGATGCTGAGCGTGCTGCGGGTACTCGCGCCATTGGCGCTGCTCTGGTTCGGCGCGCGCCAGGTGCTGAACGGCGACATGTCGCTGGGAACGATGCTTGCGCTACAAGCGCTGGCCGCGGCCATCCTCACGCCGCTTGCTTCTCTGGTTGCCAATGCGCAGCGGTTGCAGATGGTCGGCGCGCATCTCGACCGCCTCTCCGATGTGCTCGAGTCGACACCCGAGCCGTCCACCGGTCGCGAGATCGAGCTGACCGGACGGCTGGTACTGGACCGCGTCTCGTTCCGATACGACGACCACGCCGCGCCCGTGCTGCACGATGTCTCGGTGTCGATCGAACCGGGACAAAAGATTGCCCTGGTGGGACGGAGCGGATCGGGAAAGAGCACGCTGGCGAAGCTGCTGCTGGGTCTCTACGAGCCGACGGCCGGAAAGGTGCAATTCGATGGCATTCCGCTCGATCAACTCCACCGCGGTACGCTCCGGCGGCAACTTGGGGTGGTCATGCAGGAACCTGTGCTGTTCAGTGGCTCGATCCGCCAGAATATTGCCTTCAACGACCCCGATATCGGACTCGAACAGGTTGCAGAAGCCGCCAGGCTCGCCGGGATCGGTGATGAGATTGCGCTGTTGCCAATGGGCTACGACACCTGGCTCAGCGAAGGTGGAGGGGGGCTCTCCGGAGGCCAGCGTCAGCGCTTGGCCCTGGCCCGATCCCTGGTGCATCGCCCCGCGGTGCTGGTGCTGGATGAAGCGACGAGTCATCTGGACACGGCGACCGAAGCGCTGGTGGAGCAAAACCTGCGCGCGCTCGACTGCACGCGCATCGTCATCGCGCACCGGCTGAGCACCGTGCAGGACGCTGACCTCATTCTGGTCATGGATCGTGGCCGCATCATCGAGCAGGGCACGCACGAACAGCTGATGGCGCGGAACGGCATGTATGCGAGGCTTTCCCAGTCCGCCGGCGATGCGGTGCATTCGGAGCCAGTTGCCTATCCGGTCGCGGCCTGAGCGGTTGCCGTATGAAGCCGAGGCATGCACCTGACGGGAATCCGCCGGCACATCATGTGCCGGCGGATTCCCGGTTACTGGTCAGGAGTCGCACAAGTCCGATGCGGTATGAGCGTTGGGAGGGAGCAGGGCTAGAACGCGCTGAAGCAGCGGCCGCCGCACCGCCCCTTGTGCGACGCCGGGCTGGTGACGACCGTGGTGAGCCGAGCCATCCCGTCTCCGGCGTTTCGATAGATATGCGTCGCGTCCGCGTCGGTGTCCTCGAACATGGCCGCGTCGCCCGCTTCGAGCACGACTTCGGTGCCGGGGGGCACCGGGACTGAGCTGAACCCATAGGAGTCAGTGGTTCTGTCGGCGGGGGTGCTCATGACACAGTCGCCGAAGCAGGTGATCGGCGCCGATGCCGTCAGCCCGACCGTGCCCTCTTCGACGCGGACCACGTACACCGTCGATGAGCCGTCTGGTCCGGATTGGACGGCGGCCCTCGGCTCGAGCTCTGTCTGGATGAGTGCGGTCCACTGCCGTGCTTCTTTGGTTACTTCTCCGGCGACCCAGCGGACGTGAACCCCAGGGCCCGAGCACTCTATTTCCGAATGCGGACAGTCGAGGACGATGGCCTCGGGGGTGCTGGACGAGTCGCTCATGGTTGCCTCCACTGATACGCATGGTGGTTGACCGGTTCTGGCCTCGCGCCCACGCTACAACGCTCCTGGCGGTCGTGCAACCAGCTCCGTTCCCTATAATGACAGTGTCGACCCCTGCGCGCCTTGGTCATCCAGCCGGAGCTCGTTTGCGCACCATTGTGACCACGACCGGAACTGTTCCCGCACCTGCACCCTTGCCGAAGCCCCTGACGACCTTCGTAGGTCGAGCACGGGAGATCGAGGCCGTCGTCGGTTTGCTGCAGCGAGATGATGCACGTTTGCTCACGCTGACCGGCATCGGCGGTGTGGGCAAATCGAGGCTGGCATTGGAGGCCGCGCAGCGGGCCGCAGGATTTTTTGCCGCCGGGATCTGGCACGTCGACCTGGGCACCGTTTTGTCGCCCGAGCAAGTCATGCCGGCGGTGGCGCAGGCGCTCGGCGTGAGTGTCGGGCTCCATGAGACAACCGCCGATCGGATCGCACAGGCATTTGGATCGGTCCACGGATTGCTCGTTTTGGACAACGCCGAGGCGCTCGCGGGCGCGTCGCGAGAACCCGTCGCCCTGCTGGTCGATTGCCCGCATCTGCATATCCTCGTCACCACTCGGAGCCGGCTCGCTGTCTACGGCGAAGTAACGTATGCGGTCCCGCCGTTGCAGATCGAGCATTCGCCAGATTGTTCCGAACTGGAACAACTCGAATGCGTCGATGCGATCGAGTTGTTCGTTGCGCGGGCTCGCAATGTCATTCCAACATTCTCGCTGACCGACGAGAATGCCGCATCGATCGCCCAGATCTGCCGGCGTCTCGATGGGCTTCCGCTGGCTATCGAGTTCGCCGCCGCCCGGGTCGATCTAATCCCCGTGGAGGCGATGGCAAGCCGCCTGGAACGGCGATTGGGGCTGCCGGCCGCGCCAAGCCGCGACCCGTCGAATCGAGCAAAGACGATCCGCGATGCGCTGGAGTGGAGCCATGAGCTGCTCGACCCTGAGGTGCAGGCGGCGTTTCGACGGTTGGCTGTCTTCTCGGGCAGCTTCGATCTCGATGCGGCAGAGTGGGTGATCGGTCCCGATGTGCTCGATGGGCTCACCACGCTGGCGGATGCCAGCCTGCTGGCGCCCGCGACCGGCCGGCATGCCAATTTGCGGTTCTCGATGCTCGAGACGGTTCGCGCCTATGCCCTGGAACTGCTGGAGGAAAGCGGCGAGCTCGATGCGTATTTCTCGCGTCATGCCGACTACCTGCTGAATCTGGTGAAACAGGCGGAGTCCGGCCTGGCCGGAGCCGAGCAGGTCGCGTGGCTCGATCGGCTCGAAACGGAGCATGACAATGTGCGGTTGGTACTGCGTTGGGCGATAGAGCGGCGAATGGGGGAAACGGCCCTTCGTTTGACCGGCGCGCTCGGCCCGTTCTGGGCATGGCACGGGCACTTGGTCGAGGGAGCGGGCTGGCTGGACCAGGCGCTGCAGATGGCCAGCTCTCCTACTCCGGTCGATCGCGCGAAGGCGCTGCACCGTCGGGCGAGCCTGGCCATCTACCTGGGCGATTATGGAACCGCGGCCGGTTTTCTCGAGACCGCGCTGGCTGCCTACCAGGAGAGCGACGATCGGCTGGGGATGGCGAGCGCACTGACCGGGCTGGGTATCGTGGCCGCGGATCGTGCCGATCTTGCGAGCGCGGACGCGTGGCACAGGCAGGCACTCGAGATTCGGCGCGCTCTTGGCGACCGACCCGGCGAAGGGCTTTCCCTGTTCAACCTTGGCACGGTAGCTGCGGCGTCCGGCAACTTCAGCGACGCCCGGATGTGGCACAGTGCCGCTCTCGCGATCCGTCAGGAACTGGGCGCCCTGGAGGGCGTAGCGTATTCGAGGCTCGCGCTTGGAGAGGTTTCGGTCGACGAGCCCGAGGAGGTGCGGGAACTGTATATCGAGCGGGCGATGACGCTTTTCCAGGAGTCAGGCGATCGGTCGGGGCTGGGTTACGCCCTGATGGGGAAGGCCCAGGTGGCGCTCGATTCCGGCAAACCCGGGGATGCTGCGCGCCACCTGGGCGATGCGCTGTCCACGCAACTCGCTTTGCAGGACCGGCCCGCCGTCATGACTTGCCTCGAACGGCTGGCGCGGATTGCTTCAGCGACCGGGCATCCAGCGGAGGCCGCACGGTTCCTCGGTGCGGCGGCCAGCGGCCGAGCGACGCTCGGCACCCCCCCAACCCCGATAGATGCCGGGCACATCGAGCAAACCAGCACGCAGGCTGAACGGGCAATCGGAACCGCCAGTTTCGCATTGGAACGATCGGCCGGTCAGATGGAAAGCCTGACGTCGATCGTTTCGACTGCCACGGCGCTGGCTCGAAAAATCGGCTCGCACCTGGCAGAAGCCGATTCTGGCGGCGGGACCGGATTCGATTTGACGCCGCGCGAACGCGAGGTGCTGCACCTGTTGGTGGAGGGGAAATCCGACCGCGAGATCGCGGCCGAGTTGTTCATGGCGCCACGAACCGTCTCCTGGCATGTTGGACACATTCTGGCCAAGCTCGAGGCGGAATCGCGTACGGCCGCAGCGGCAACGGCGCTGCGAAACGGCATCGTCTAGCAGACGGTCACGGTGCTCACGCTCTGGTACTGGGCTTCATTGCGAGCGAGGCAGTTTCGTTCCGTAGGTCCGATGGGCTGGCGGCGCCTGCTCACTCCAGGGTCCTCCGCGAATCCGTAGGTTCTACCGATGAACCGGGTGGCGACACGATCGATCCTGCGTGCACTGTTCTGAAATTCTCCCGCTCCTTCCGCACCGAAGCTGACGACCCCGTAATTTCGCGGGGATGGTCCGGAAGTGAAATCCGTCAAGGCTGGCGATGCCCTTACGAGCCGGCGAGCGCATCGTAGTTGCGTGCAGGAACTGGTTCCGCACATTGCAATCGGAGAGGCCTGGAGCGAATCGCTGTGACGGTGCAACGCGCCAGAGTCCCGGGTGGAGCAAGAGAGGATCAGCCATGGATACGCAGCTCAATTCGATGCATGTCGCTGCTCAGGAACACCACCGCCATTTACAGGCTCGAGCGGAAACAGTGCGTTCCTGTTCAAGGCGGGATGCCCCTGGCGGACTGTCATGCCTTTCGGAACGCGAATGGGATGTGCTGGCGTTGGTGGCGGCGCGGTACACAGACCGGGAGATTGCTGATCAGCTCTTTATCAGCTACCGGACGGTGACGACCCACGTTGGCAGCATTCTCAGCAAGCTGAATGTGGGCTCGCGCCGGGACGCCGCGGCGATCGCCATCGGTCCGTCCACCTGAGAGCGAAATCCATTTCGACGCATTCGCCGGCGTGGGATGACCCCGTTATGAATCGACGGGATCGCAGAGGCGGAAATCGACCGGGACCCAGGATCGATTGGCGGTTCGATGAAAGGAGGTTGAGAAGCAGCATCGAATAATCGAACACGATTTTGAGATCTTCGGGGATAACGGCCCGAGTTAATGGAAAAGGTAACAAAGATGAATAGCGTTCGAGAATACAGTCGTTCTGCGCGTCAACGAGTCCGAAATCTGGCGTCTTTGATTTGTATGTCGGCGGTCCTTGTGATCCTGACGAATCCCTCAGCGGCCGGCGTCGATGCAAGGCACATCGACACGGATGTCGTTTGCCGGATTCGCCCGGATAAAACGAGCGTATGCGTCGATGTGGTCAAATTCTGGACGGTTCCCGAGGGCGCCTCCGTGTGCCTTCTCCAGGTACATGGCTATCCTCGATGTGCCTATCAGATGGGAGAGGTCGGGCGCTGACCCAGGATTCGATCCAGTTTGTTTTAGGGGTGCGCGGCGTAGACCAAAGTAGCTTGGGGCGCGACCTTCATCCTGGCCAGACCGGCCGCCCTCTTGACTCTGTTTGAGGGCGGCCGATGTTGCGGGAGTGTCGCGAGTTACACCTTGTTCGGGTCGACCGCGTACTCCCACCAGTTGGTGGAGATGCCGTCGGATTCACCAGTGACGTGGGGGAGGTGGGAACACCACCAGAGGTGGTGGGCGCGCATCTCGCCGCCGCCCCAGGTTTTGGTGGTTCTGATTTTGGCGGCGCTGGCGAGCACGGGGAAGGAAAGTCAGTCGTCAAAGTCGCTGGTGACCGGCGCGGCCGTCGGCAAGGCGGTGCGGCATGCCACCCTCGAGGCCAACCAAACCCTGACCTTCGATGCCGGTACGGTCGATTTCTCGCCCGAGCGCGGCCTGGTTTCCGGCGATGGCGAGAATGCCTTTCCGCCCACATCCGCCACACCCGGTTCCGTTGGCGATGCCGACTACTCTCCCCTCGTCAAGATCGACAATGCCGGGGGTTCGTCTACAACGCGCCAGTGGTCTCCTATGGCGCCACCGCCGACCAGCTCAACCCGTTCTGCGACGGTGCTCCGGACTATGCGCTGGTGCATGACAAAGTCACCAGCATCTGCCCGGCAAGCATGACCGTCACGATCAATCTGACCGCTGGTTTCAGCTTTGCCAAACCCGTCCTGTATCTCAGCACCGAGGCATCGGATGAAACGGTTGCCACCCTCGAAGGCGCAACCTTTACTCCAGCCCTGCGCGATATCACGGTCGGACATGACGACAGCGCTTTTAGCCCGGTCGAGCGGATCTTCGTGACAGCAAACGGTCCCACTGGAACCGACAACCTACAGCGTCAGGGGCTGAACAGCGCGATCCTCGATGGACGCTCGCCCCTCAATGTCCTGGGCGGGATTCCGTCGGTCGCCACCGACTACAGCCCGATCTGGGATGCCAGTCTCGGCGTCTGGACCCAGGTAGCGATCGACAAGGGCTATCGTGCCCGCGTGACCGAAGAGTTCCAGATTCTTGGTCTGGTCGAGCAAGGCTGGATCACTGGCCCGGGCGGCACCGGGTATGGCTCGATCGGAATCGTCATCAACTGTCCGATCGTCTGGAGATTCCTGTAGCGCTGAGCCTACGCCAGTCGTAGATCCGAACACGGCATATCGGGGTGCGCATTCAGCTCACCCCGTTTCATTGCCTCAAGGCAGCGCGATCAGACCTTATTGCCAAGAAACGCTCGCCCGCTTACCGACTGCGAGCGCTCACCGAGATCAAGCCACGGCTCAACAGAATCCGCATGCGCAGGCAGCGTGATGTAGTGAGCGGCGATGCCGTTCGCCACCCAACGCTCAGCGAGCGCGGCGTACATGACGCGAGAGAGATTTTGCGAATCGGCAGGTTCCGTCGCCCACCCGGCGAGAGACATGACGGCGGAACGCGGCTGCAAGAAGCCTGCCCAACTATCAGTAGGCGAGCCCAAGACCGGCGCACCAAGTAAATATCCGGCCAGACGACCTCCCCGGAATGCCGCCACCCCGGTCATGTCGTCGTCGGCCATCAGCTCCTGCAGCACGGTAGCTGCGGCGGTAGCGTCCTCGTAGCGCGCAGGCAGTTCGGGCGCTGTGCTGCGGTCGGACCGATGCCGGTCGGCGAGCAGGTTCGCGGCGGGTTCCAGGTGCTCATGGGAGAACGACGCGAGGGCTATCGACATCGCATGTCCTCCCAGGGGCAGTTGGATGACGCCCGCGTTCCTCGGGGTCTCGACCAGGCGTTAACAGGGCTGAATGCAGAATTCCCGGTTCGGTGGTTCGATGCATGCCATGCCGATGGGGCATTGCGCATTGCCAAACCGCTGGCAGCTAAAAAACTGATTGGTCGTCGCGCAGATGCCCCACGTTTGGGTGCTCCCTTCCACATTGGAATAGAGTCCCTGGCATCCGTCATTGCAGGCGAAATCCGACAACTCATTTGTCTCAAAGCAGCCGCCGTTGATCGGTTCGTGACCGATGGTGCAGCAGGCGCCGCCGATGCAGTGCGGATTGCCATCGGAACAGGGCGTGCCGTACGGGGCGTACGAGACGATGCATTCGCCGGTGGCGGGATCGCACGATCCGCCGAGGCGGCACTGGTCGATTGGCGCCGGGCACTCGATCGATGCGCCAGCCACGCAGACGCTGTTCTCGCAAACCTCGGGGCGACACAGGTCGCTGGTGTTGCAGTGAGAGCTGTCACAGCAATTGCCGGTCACACGCAGATCGACGCAAGCTCCGGCACAGCAGGTGACGCCTTCCGCGCAGCCGCCCAGTTCGCAGCACGCGCCCGCGACGATCGTGTCTCCGCAGCAGAAGTGGGTGCCGGGATCGAAGGGAATGCCAGCACAACACGCTTCGCCCGGGACACAACCGGCGGCGCCGCAGCAGACGGTGCCCGCCGAGCAGCACGTTCCGCTGGAGTCGCACCAGTTTTCCAGGGGGCAGCAGAGTTCTTC
>DASTFJ010000238.1:0-4636 GCA_035708745.1 Thermomicrobiales bacterium
GTTCGAGGGCGATGCGCTCTCCGAGGCATTCCAGGCCACCCAAAAGAACTACATGCGCCTGCCGGCTCTGCCGTTCGACTACTGGACCATCGTCATGCCGGAGATCGAGGCATCACTGAACGGCCAGGAATCGGCCGCCGATGCGCTCGATGTCTCCGCCCAGCGTATCAACGACCGCATCGCCGAAGGCAGCTAGGCTTTCGAATCGAACGAACGACGAACCGGATCGGGGAGTGTCCCGATCCGGTTCGTTCGCTGAAAGAGCATTTCGCCCGGCGGCCCGTCCCCCATTGTCATCCTGAACGAAGTGAAGGATTTCTCTCGTCGTTCAGAAAATGCTTCGCTCCACTCAGTGGAGCACGGTGCATGATGGCGAGACGTGGCTCCAGACAGCGCCGACGAGGGAGACTCTTCGCTGCGCTCAGAATGACAATGAGGTAGGGTTCGCCGGCTGGAGCGATCTACCAGGCACGAAACGAATGAGGCAACAGTGGCGCAATTGACGGGCGTGATCACCCAACCAACGCCCGCACCGGAAACACTCGCCGCTCCCCGGAGCGTCCGCATCAAGAAGACCCTCGGTCCCTACGCCTTCATTCTGCCGAAGGTGCTGATCTTCGCGGTCTTCATGCTCTACCCACTGGCCCGCGCGGTGACGCTGACCTTCCAGGGCGGCGCGATCCTGCAGGGGCTGCACTGGGTTGGCTTCCGCAACTACGGCAAGATCGTCCACGACGAGCTCTTCTGGACCAGCCTGAAGAACACCGTCTACTACACCGTGCTCGTCATCCCCACCGTGCTCATCGTCGGCATCGGCCTGGCCGCGCTGCTCAACCGTCCCATCCGCTTCCGTCCCCTCTGGATCGTGCTCTTGATCGTGCCGAATGTCGCCTCGACCGTGGCGGCCTCGGTCATCTGGAGTTATCTGCTGCAAACCGACGGCGGCGTCATCAACCGGATCATCGGCGTCTTCGGATTCGGGCCGATCAACTTTCTCGGTACGCCCTCGTATGTCATTCCGGTCTTCGTGGCGCTCGAGGTCTGGCGCGGCGCGGGATTCTATATGATCCTCTTTCTCGCCGCCATGCAAAGCATTCCCAAGCATCTCTACGATGCCGCCGCGATCGACGGCGCCACCGGCGCGCAAGCCTTCCGGTTGGTAACGCTGCCACTGATGCGGCCAACCATTCTCTTCGCCACCGTGATGGCGACCATCTGGAATCTGCAGCTCTTCGATTCGCCCTATGTCATGACCAAAGGCGGCCCGGGTCACGCCTCCACTACCGTGGTCATGTACATCTACCAGCAAGCCTTCCGCTATGACTCCATGGGCCTGGCCGCCACCATGTCCCTCATCCTGCTGCTGATCATCATGACCCTGGCGCTCCTGCAGCTCGTGGTCTTCCGCAAGGAGGTGCAGTTCTGATGAGCGTAACAACCGCTCCTCCCGTGGTGATCGAGCGCGATCCGAAAATCGTGCGCAACGAGCGGCTGAAAAACGCCGCCACCTACCTGCTGTTGATCGTCGCCTGCACGCTGACGACCGGACCGATCGTCTTTCTGGTCGCCACTTCGCTCAAAGAGACATACACCAGAACGGTCGATCTCTCGGTCTTTCTCCACCCCACCTTCATCAACTACCACAAGATCTGGTACGAGCATCCGTTCAAGGACTGGATGCGCAACAGCCTGATCGTGGCGACCGCGGTCACGATCGGCATTCTCTTTCTCGATTCGCTGGCCGGCTATGCCTTCGCCCGCAAGCAATTCCGCGGGAAAGACACGATCTTCTTCCTGATCCTGGCGACCCTGATGGTGCCGCTGCCGGTGACCCTGTTGCCGATCTTCCTGCTGGCGAACGACATCGGCTGGATCGACACCTACCGCGCGCTCATCTTCCCGGCCCTCGCCTATCCGGTCGGGGTGTTCATGATGCGGCAGTTCATTCAGACCATTCCCGGCGAGTTGGAAGATGCCGCTCGCATCGACGGCATGAGCGATTTCGGCATCTATTTCCGGGTCATCCTCCCCTTGTGCATACCGGGACTGGCGGTGCTGGGGCTCTATACCTTCACCACCAGCTGGGGCGCCTTCCTCTGGCCGTTGATCGTGGCGACCAGCGACGCCACGCGCACGGTGCCGCCCGGCCTGGCAACCATTCCCGGCCAATACAACACCGACTGGGGGCTGGCCACCGCCGCCACCGTCGCGAGCATGCTCCCCATGCTCTTCATCTTCCTGATCTTCCAGCGCTATCTGCGGCAGGGCTTCGCCGGCGGCCGCTCGACCAAGGGGTAACGCCATGGCTGAAGTGCGCATCGAACGCATAGTCAAAGCATTCGGCCCGGTGCGAGCCGTGGACGATGTCTCGCTGACCATCCGCGACAAGGAGTTTCTGGTTCTGCTCGGTCCCTCCGGTTGCGGCAAAACCACTCTGCTGCGCATGATCGCCGGACTGGAAGAACCGACCGCCGGTGAGATCTTCATCGACGACGATCTGGTCAATTTCACCGCGCCCAAAGACCGCGATATCTCGATGGTCTTCCAGAACTATGCGCTCTATCCGCATATGGACGTGACCAGCAACATCTCCCTCGGTCTCAAGCTGCATAAAACCCCGAAACAGATCATCACCGCCCGCCTGAACGAAGCCGCTGAGTGGCTTCAGCTCTCCACTCTGCTCAAGCGCTATCCCAGGCAGCTCTCCGGCGGCCAGCAGCAACGCGTGGCGTTGGGCCGCTCGGTCGTGCGCGAGCCGAAGGTCTTTCTGATGGACGAGCCGCTGAGCAATCTCGATGCCCGCCTGCGCGTCAATATGCGCACCGAATTGATCAAATTACACCGCCAGCTGGGCGCCACCATCGTCTATGTCACCCACGACCAAAGCGAGGCTATGACCATGGCGACCCGGGTCGCCATCATGCGCACCGGTGTCATCCAGCAGCTCGCGCCGCCATTAGAGGTCTATCGCCACCCGGCCAACAAATACGTCGCGACCTTCATGGGCAACCCGGAGATGAACTTCGTCGACGTGACCTCCGAGAAGTCCGGGGACACCTGGACGCTGACCGGCCCGACGATCTCGCTACCGGTCTCGAACGAGCACGGCGCCCTGCTCGCCGCCCATCCCGGCAACCACTTCTGGCTCGGTATCCGCCCGGAAGCGCTCTCTATCGCCGCCCCCACCGCCGAGGGCATCGGCATTCCGGCAGTCGTCGACGTCGTCTCGCCCATGGGTCCGAACACCCTGGTCTATGTCCTGGTCGACGGCGCCAGCATCGTCGCCGACGTTTCCTCCGACATCGAGCCGGCTGAAGGCGCAAACGTCAAGCTCACCTTCGAGGAAGCCCGCACCCATCTCTTCGATTTCGACACCGAGCTCGCCCTCTGGTAGTCACGCCGAGGCGTGGTTGCTGCCGTCTCAGGCCCCAGGACTCGTTTCGGAGATGCCTTCGCATGATCGGCAGATTTCGATCTTCCGATCCGATATGATGCCCGCACGCACGTCAACATCCACTCCATCACTTGCGGAGGAACGAATCTCATGCCCGTAACCCGTCGAGTCTTTCTTGGAAGCGCCATGCTCGTGGCCGCCGCGCCGCTGGCGGCTCCGGCGTTGGCATTTGCGCAGGACGCAAGTCCGGTGGCCGAAGCCGGGGACGCCCCTGGCTACGGCATCGTCCGCGTCCGCACGGTCGGGTCCCCAGAGCTCAATCAGGCAGTCTTTCCCGATGTGATGTACCGCTTCCTTCCGAAAACCGCGGCGGTCGATGGCTATGCCGGCTACGTCTTCGCGGTCGCAAACGACGATCCGGCCAGCTCCCTCACGATGACGCTTCTCTCCGATGAGGCGGCGGTCGCAGCGGCGAACGACGTTGCCAAGGAATACGTTGCCGGACTCGATCCTCGTCTGGCTCCCGAAACGCCCCTGGCCGAGCAGGGTCCGGTGCGCATTTGGGAAATCACCGCCCGACCCGCGTCCGAAGTGCCACCCCACCTCACCGGCTGCCAGATCACCTTCCGCCACCGCATCAATGCCGAAGAAACCGACATCGAAGGCATCATCAAAACGGTGAACGACGAGCTGATCCCCGGCCTGCGTGAGATGGACGGCTTCGTCCTCTATGGCTGGCTCGGCACGCCCGACGGCCGCATCTCCTTCAACATCTGGGAGACCGCCGATCAGCTCGCCGCCGGCGACCAGTACGTCGCCGACTTCGTCGCGACCCACCCGATCGTCACCACCAACGGCACCACCGACGTCTACGCGGGCACCATCGGCTACTCGGACATCCTCGGAACCGCGTAGCAACGATCACGCAGAGCTAGCAAGGGCGCCCCACCGCGGGCGCCCTTGCTCTGTCATTTCGAGCACATCCTTGTCATTTCGAGCTTGTCGAGAAATCTCTCTCGTGGCAACCAGCCCGCATCTTCCAAGGAAACGGGACAACGCCCTGGGCAGCCGCCGTACCCAACGAGCGCCCATCAGCGGCGTCGGGTCTGTCGCACCTCGGTGTAGACGTAGAACGGCTCGATCTCGTCCAGAAAATAGCGGCCCTTCGATGAGGCCTTCATGAGATCGTCGAAGATCTCCGGTACCACATCGAAATACTGGTAGACCGTGCCGCTGTTGAAC
>DASTFJ010000239.1:0-26941 GCA_035708745.1 Thermomicrobiales bacterium
GGCGATCCGGAGCGGCCGGCGCGCATGGCGCCCTCGATCCCGATGCAGCGCTCGGGGGAACCGGAGGAGATCGCCGAGGGGGTGGTGTGGTTGCTGTCACCGGCGGCGTCGTATGTGACCGGCACGATTCTCGAAATTGGCGGCGGCCGGTAGAAAACGAGGGCAGAAACGCCCGCAGCTACGACCGATGGGTTATTCCGGAACTGGTTCCAGCAAGATGTAATCGGCTTCGGAGAAGGCGGGAACAGTGGTGACGACGATGCGGGATGGACCGTCGCCGTCGCTGAAGGCCTTGTGCGCGGTGTTCAACGGGATTTCGAGGGTTTCGCCAGGATAGAGGACATGTGGGTGGCGGTCGTCACCGAGCTCGACGCGCAACGGCGGGCCTTCGACGTGGATGTAGGTTTCGTGGGTGTGCTCGTGCATATGCCGCGCCGATTCGACGATGTCGGCAAACGCGACGCCAAATGGCATACCGGGAATATGGTTGGTCACCTCATAGATGACTTCGAGGGGATCGTCTTCCGAGGGATTGAACTTTCGGTCGGCATAGAGCGACGGATCGAGGATCGAAAGCTGAGACATACGCTTTCCTCAACGGTGGTGGCGGAACGGCGAGCAAGGCCTCTGCCGCCATTATCGAGGAAGACGAACGAAAACGCTGAGCGCATCCGGCCGTGCGTACGCTCGCTGGGTGGTCCCCGGTCACCATGTTCGATACTCAGCATCCTCCATCAGCGTACGGAGGGCGGCGATTGCCCGGCGATAGGACATGCCAACCGGCGTGTCGAGGGAAGCAACCGTTGCGGATTTGACGTTTTCAGCGTTGGCCGGAATGCTGGGAGGAGCGGCTGGACTGGCGGAAGACAAAACCTGGAGGGCAACCAATCATTGCCCTCCAGGTTTTTTGGCGATTTCTGACGGTTAGCTCACGAGCGGCTGCGACACCGTCACCAGCGTCAGCGGTTGCTCGGTGCTGCCCGGCTGGCCGATCAGCACGAAGACATACGACTGGCCCGCATCGATCGTGACACCATCCTGCTGGAGTACCTCAGTATCGGTACCGGTTTGCGTCAGGTTGATGTCGTAGGCGCCGGCGACGACTGTGCCACCAGCCGTGCTGGTGCCGTACTTCACATTGGTGACCACCGGGACGACATTGCCGATCGAGAACTGCTGTCCGCTCGGCGTCGCATAGATATCGACTGCTGGCGCCTCGGAGGCCGCGTGCACCGCGACCGTGCGCGCGGCATCGGCTGCCGCCTGGCTAAGATCGACCTGTACCGGAATCAGCACGAAGTCGGAAATCACGACGACATAGCTCTGACCGGCAGCCGTGGGAACGAGGGTCTGATAGAGGTAGCGATCGATCCCGAAGTTGACATTCTGCTTGACGGTCACCACGGTACCCGGAGCGGTGCCCTCGAAGGACTCGGAGACATCGCCGTACTTCAGACCTTCGACCACACGCTGGTCCTTGTCGGTGCCATTGAGGTACACATCGACCGCGCTCAGCGACGTCATGCCATTGACGAACGTGATGCTCACCGGGAAGCTGCCCTGCGCCGCCGGCGTTCCGGAGTCCTGCGCGGCGACCGCGGCGCTCCCGATGCTGGCCAGCATCAACGCCAACGTCAGACCGAAGACCAGTTTTGCGAACCTCGATGTCATTATGGGTTCTCCCAGCGCTCTACGCCGACCCAACGCATGAAGCGATCTCCATGACATCGGACCGAGCAGGCAACTCAAAAACGGCACACTCCCTCGATTCGGGAGCCGTGTTCCATTTTTGTGCCAGGCGACGGAAAATGGCATTACCCGAAAGTGGGATTTCTCCGGTCCGGACGCGCCCGAATCACCCCCACCCATCGACGACCTGTTCTGATTCGAACTAGTACCGTACGGCGCTGCCGGCTTCCTGGGCGCCGATCGTCGAACGTTCGGACGGAGTCCAATTGGTCAGGGCCAGATCGCTGGAAAGACCGCCCACCAGGTATTTGCTTTCGCTCGCCATCGCCAGGAACTGGAAGCCTTCGGCGATACGCTGGTTGATGCCGGCGGCGCCGGAGGTGTGGATACCGGGCGCGACGCCGACCTCTTTCGACGTTTTGCAGACGTGGGCGATCGCTTCGACCATTTGCGGGTGATCCCATTCGAGGGGCACGCCCAAGCCGATCCCCATGGAAGCGGCCAGATCGTTCGGACCGATGAAGCAGCCGGCCACACCGGGGACGCTCAGAATCTCGTCACAATGCTCGACCGCGTCGATATGCTCGATCTGCAGGATCAGGCAGATTTCGTCGTCGGCGTGCTTCAGATAGTCGCCGCCGGAGGTGTGGAAGCGAGTGCCGGTCATGCTGCCGCCCACGCTGCGTTTGCCCTTGGGCGGGAAGAAGGTCGCCTCGGCGGCACGCTCGGCTTCCTCGCGGGTGTTGACCATGGGCACCACGATGCCCCAGGCGCCGGCATCGAGCACGCGTTTGAAATTCTCCGGGTGATTCCAGGGAATACGCACCATGGGGGCGCTGCCGCCGGTGGTGATGGCGCCGAACATGAGCGAGAGGGTGCGGATATCGGTGGGATTGTGCTCGGTGTCGACCACCAGCCAGTCGAACCCAAGCCGGGAGACGAACTCGGCGGCTTCCGGGCTCGGGAGTGAAAGCCAGGTGCCGATGGATGGCTCCCCGGCTGCCAGCCGGCGTCGGACATGATTGGCGCGCATACGTATGTTCCCCCTCGAATAGTGCGAACGTCATCGTTGCCCAGATTGTACGGCGACCGGCGAACCCGTTCCCGCGGCAATCGTCACATTTTCTCCCGGACTCCGTTTTCATCACCGAAGGGTCCCTCGTCATTGGAACAACCGTCGAGCCGTTGCGCGACCGGCCGTCTCACGCACGCGCGGGGCGCACGGCACGCAACGCCGCGGCAGATACACCGGAAGCTGGCCTTTGCCGAGGTGACTCCATGCGACGCTCGATGCTGATCCTGTCGATTGCGCTTTCGATTGCGGTCGGCTCGACGGCCGGTTTGCTGATCCTGCGCGTAACCGCCTTCCCACAGCCGCAGATCGACGCTGCGACCGCCGATGCGGCGGTGGGATATGCCTTCTACGATGGAGTCAATGCCATTCTGACCAAAGGCGATCACGCGGTGTTCAACCGCACAATCGCGCCCGGGTTCGTAAATCACAACACCAATACTGGGACGGACCAAACTGCGGGCGAACTGATCGTCGATCTCGGTGCGCTCGGGCAATCGACCCCGGGTATACACATCGCAGTGGATCAGATCGAGCTGGCGCCGGGAACCCTGATCGTTTCGATCAGACCGGAAGCTCCGTCCGGTCTGGTGACGGCCGGTCTGCCGGTTTCAATCGGGACCATCGCCGGAGGATACGAGGTGTTACGGCTTCGTGACGACCGCGTGACGGAGCGATGGTCCGGCAGGCTGCCCAGCATCGCGTCTGAGACGTTCGACGACGCCGGCTACACGCTGGACGCGTCGCGGAACATCGCGACGCGGCTCGACCGCATCGACCTCCGGTCCGGCTCCAGCATGCGAGCCCTGAGTCTTGGGCCAAGCATCCTCATTGGTGAATCGGGTCACACACGGGTTCGGGTGACGTTGACCGATCCTAATCTGAATTCCCCCCCGAGCATTGCGTATCTCGAAGCCGGACAGGTCCTCCGGCTGCTGGACACCGCCACGATCGAGCTCGTGGCGGACGGCGCCACACCGGCCCGGCTCTTGCGATTCTCGACCCAGCCAGGTTTGCCGGGCGATCTGACCGCGACTCAGTTGGAGGGCGGGGCGACCAGCCAGAACCTATGGGCGAGCAATCTCCCGGCGATTCCGAACGAAATCTGGCAGGTATCGATTGGCGCACAGCATCTGCCGGCCAGCACCGTCGCCACCTTGGATCTGGATAGGAATGGCCCGGCGATGTTCTGGAGTGACTCGGCCCCCCTGGGCATTCAGGCCGGCAGCGGAGAGATCTTCGCTACGGACGCGCTCCATTGGACGAGCTCCCTCGGGAGCAGCGCCTCGCTCTTCGCAGGGTCCACCGCGAGTGTGACGGCGACGACATCGTTCGAGCTGGACAGCGAAGCGGACACGGTCGTCTGGCTGATCACCGCGCTTCCCGTCAAGCCCGAGTTGGCCACCCCTCGGCCTGCATGAGCGAGACGGTTGTACGTCGTCCCCCGGAACGCGTTATGTTTGGCATTTCAGCACGTTTTCTTGCCTAGAACCGACGAATTCGCGGGAGCGCTCACGGTGGCAACAGTTGGATTGCACAGCTGGAGCATGAGCACATCCGTGGACGAGGAGTACCGCGCTCCGACTTCCCCGCTGGAGGTCGATGCGCGCGATGCCGAGGACGCGACCTCCCAAATTTTCACGCAGGCGCTCGGCAAACTGGCTACCGCCTGCCAACCTACCCGATCCATTCCCCTGACTCCAAACCGAACGATCTCCACACCGGCGCCTCCTTCGAGGTGGACATCGTCTCCGAGGCCGCTGCCCTGAACATCGAGATCGATCAGGTATCGAACGGTCCTGGCGATACCTTCGCCTGGGCGACCACACCGCAAACGTTGCTGCTGGCGGTTGTGACTGGCGATCGGTTGATGAAGCAGGCCTGGAAAAATGGTGTGCCGATTGGGAAGGAGCGCTCCGTGCTTGCCAGCATGTATTCACTCCTTCGCGATGGGGCTGGGTATGACACGTTGACCAACGAAGGGACCGAGACCGTGGAAATTTCCTTCTTCCGGTTGGAGGCTCAAAGCGCACCGGCTGGCAGCGCATCCTTGGAGGCAGGGGCCCGTATTCCGGTGGATTCACGCCATCTGCCCTGAGCGGCCGCCGGAGAGGCGGACGGAGAGTAGGACGAGCATGGCGCAGGCCACGAGGATGACCGAAAGCAGCAGGGCGGTGTTGAGGTCACCGGCTTCGTAGCGGCCATAGACGGCCAGCGGCATGGTTTCGGTTTTGCCGGCGATGCTGCCGGCGAACATGATGGTGGCGCCGAATTCGCCCAACGCCCGGGCCCAGGCGAGCACCGCTCCGGCCCCAAGCGACGGGCGGGCCAGCGGGAGCGTAACCGACGACAACACCCGCAGCGGGGACGCGCCCAGATCGGCAGCGGCTTCCTCGACATGCCGGTCGTACCGGGAAAATCCGGCGCGCGCCGAGCGGATATAGAACGGGGCCGACACAAAAATCTGCGCGAGGATGACGGCCGTGGTCGTAAAGCCGATGGTGACGCCGAGGTGGCGATCCAGATATTCTCCGACCAGTCCCCGCCGCCCGAAGGCCATCAGCAACGCAAGCCCGGCGACCGCGGGCGGCAGCACCATCGGCAGATCGATGATGGTTTCCACCAGCGTCTTGCCGCGAAACGCACGCCGCCCGAGCAGATAGGCCAGCGGCGTGCCAAGCATCACGACGACCAGCAACGAGATCGCTGTTGTGGTGAGGGAGAGTCGCAACGCCTGCCGCAAGGTGGTCGAGGTGGCATGAGAAACGCTGTCGAAACGCTCGATCGTGCGCCAGAAGAGCCCGATCAGCGGAAGCGTCAACAACCCGAACAGAATGGCGCTAGCCAGCAGGGCCAGCCAGCGGCCGGCGCGTATCTCGATGGACGGACGCTCCCGATCGGCAGGCAGCAAAGAAATCCAGCACTCCATAGTGGCGCGACGAGGACAGGGACAGCGCGGGGGAACAGAACTGACTCAATCATAGAGCGAATGCCGGACCAGTTGGCGCGTCTCCTGTCGCACGGCCGACTGGTGGACTCGCTGCGGCGAGGAGATCCTTCGACTCCGCTCAGGATGACGAGGAAATGCGGCCGTCTCGTCGCCGGCGGATGGCATCTGACGTGGCGGCCGCAGGGAGCAGCTCCGGCAGATGCGCCGGGAGATCAGTCGACGGGGATGAACCCGTAGGACTCGAGAATGGCCTGCCCTTCGGCGGACAGGATGAAGGAGATATACGCCTCGGCCAGCTCCTGATTGCCGGCCGCGACCGCCGCAATGGGATAGGTGGCCAACTCGTTGACCGCTGCGGGGATTTCGATGGTCAGCACGTTGTCAGCCGATTTCACGTCCGAGGTATAGACGATACCGGCATCGGCCTCGCCGAGGGCGACCTTGGAGAGCACCGAGCGGACATTGTCTTCCTCGGATACGACATTGCCGGCCACATCGGCGACGAAATCATCCCCATAGGTCGCGGAGTCGGCAGCCATGGTGCAGAGACTGGCACGCGCATAGCCACCGACCGGCACCGCTTCCTGGGCGAGCACGAGCTTGACGCCCGGTTTGGCGAGATCGGCGGCCGATGCGATACCGGCCGGATTGTCCGCCGGAACGACGATGGTCAATCGGTTTTCGACGAAGGTCCGCGGTTCGGCAGTCACCACGCCGTTCTCGATGGCGTCCCCCATGGCCGAGTTGGAGGCAAGCGCGGCGACATCGGCCGGCGCGCCCTGGGTCAGCTGGGTGACCAGGAGCTGGGAACCGGCATAGTTGTTGACGATATCGAGTCCTGGATTCGCGGCCTCGAGGGTCGTGGCGATGTCATCGAAGGCATCGGTCAGGGAAGCGGCGGCAAAAACCGTCACGGTGCCGGCGTTTTCGGGAAACGGTATCGCCTCGATGGGTGAGGGCGATGCCGCAATATGGCTGGCGATCGCGGCAGGGGTGGCCGCCGCGCAGTCCCAGGCGTCGATCTGGGCCGAGGCATCAACCGGACGAGCACCGAACACGGCCAGCAGCACGATCAAACCGAGAAGCAAACCCACACCGGAACGACGGACCCGCATTGCTCACCTCCAGATAAGATCGACTACTAACTAGTCAACTATTGAAGCATTGTGCGGAGGGGACCCCTGCTTGTCAAGGCCGGATCCACCAAAACGAACGGCCATTGCGGCCTGGCGATTCAGTTGACACGCCCGCCTATCAGAACATATGATCTAATCGTCGCTTGGATGGTCCGGCTGTTCTTTGCGAACACGGGTCGGCCTTTGCCGGACCGTCCAACCGACGCAATCGAGGGTGGGGAGGCCACGCGCGAGGGCGGGTGGAGCAGCGAATCAGCAGACAGGTGCAGCGATGGCAGGTCAGGTTCTTCCAATGTTCTCGGCGCCTTCGCCTCGCGAGCGGGAAGCGCTCGATGTGACGGCCAGCTATCTGAAACGAGCCGGCACCGAGGCCGCCACCCGGCTGATGGGTTCGTCCGCGCTCGATCTGGGCAAGGCGGAGCTGATCGAATCGTTGCGCAATGAGATGCGCGAATCGGCGGCGCTCTGCGAGTGCCTGATCGATCTCTTCGACGGGTGGGGCACGTCGGCGCATTGACTTCGTGATGCATTTCCCTCATCCAACTTCCCAGACAGATGCACACGCCCCTGCTAGGATTTGCGCCACACTCACCATCGTCTGGTTGAATCGAGCGACTCGCCGCTGAGTCGTCGATTTGACTGAGCGCGTGGAATTTGGCACTCGAGGGATCGGCTGTGACGACATTGGTTACTGGAGGCGCGGGGTTCGTTGGCGCCAATTTGTGCGAGCGGTTGGTGGCGGATGGCGAGACCGTCATCGCGCTGGACAATTTCGTCACCGGGCGGCGCAGCAATCTGGCGGCGCTGGCGAGAAACCCGGCATTTTCCTTTATCGATTTCGATCTCAATACCGGCTTGCCAGCGCTGCCGAAGCTCGAGCGCATCTATCACTTCGCCAGTCCGGCGAGTCCGCCCGAATATCAACGCTATCCCATCGAAACGCTGCTGGTGAATGCCGAGGGCACCCGCCGCCTGCTCGACCGGGCTCGGGAGGACGGTGCGCGTCTGCTCTTTGCCAGCACCTCCGAGGTCTATGGCGATCCGCTCGATCATCCACAGCGGGAGGATTACCGCGGGCATGTGAGCTCGACCGGTCCACGCTCCATGTACGACGAATCGAAGCGGTATGCCGAGGCGCTGGTCACGGCCTATGCCGACCAGTACAAGCTGGAAACCCGCATCGTGCGGATCTTCAATACCTACGGCCCGCATATGGCGCCGCACGATGGGCGGGTGGTCAGCAATTTCATCGTCCAGGCGCTGAAAGGCGAGCCGCTGACCATGTATGGCACCGGCCAGCAGACCCGCAGCTTTCAGTACATCGACGATCTGATCGAAGGCGTCGTGCGGTTGATGGGCTCGCACTACAGCGCGCCGGTGAATATCGGCAATCCGAACGAGTTCACGATGCTGGAGCTGGCAACCAAGGTGCTGGCGATGACCGGCTCGCCGTCGGAGATCGACTTCTTGCCGCTGCCGGTGGACGATCCGAACCGGCGGCGTCCCGATATCACGCTGGCCAGGACCATCCTCGGTTGGGAGCCACGGGTGTCGCTGGATGAGGGGTTGGAAAAGACGATCGCGTACTACCGGTCGGTGGGTCTGGACGAACCAGCGGTGACGGGGTAGCGGGTCGCTCCTCATCGTTCCCTGATCTCCGGCAGGACTCGGAGGTCCTGCACGACACCGGCTCATTCTCCCGAGGCACAAGAGGGCACAGCGGCCCTTCGCTACGACCGAATCCGGGCCTCAGGCGCCGGGGTAGCAGTAGTAGGCGTCGAGCGCGATGGGAGCGGCCGGGTCGAGGGTAACGGCCCCGTTGGAGACGGCATCGTAGGGTTCGAAGGCGCAGAAGACGCGGTCGGGGAGCTCGGAGACCGGGGTGAGCTGGTAATCGCCACTTCCGTCGAAGGTGACCGTGCCATCCGGACCGGTGGTGAGCTGTCCGGAGTCGCCGTTTGCGCCGACGATCGTGAAGTCGACCTTCGGCGCCAGATCGCAGATATCGGGACCGATCACATCGCCATCGCAGCTATAGGCGGTGATGGTGAGCGCCGCCGCATCGGCCGGCTGGGATTCACCGGCCTGGACGTTGTACCAGTCGCAGGTAAGCTGCTCGCCGGGCAGCAGGCTTACGTTCAGCCGGCCACCGGGCTCGATGATGGCAAACGGAGAAAAGGGATAGTCGAAGGTGCGCTCGGTGCTGGTGCATTGCAAGATGTAGGAAAGGGCAATCGAGTCCGGGGTTTTCTGGATGAGGCGATAGTCGCCTGGGGTCAGCTCCGTGAACGAGATCGTCGCGGGCGCGCCGCCGGTTCCGGTGGAAGCCGATGCGCCACCCCCATGCGATGGGATCGACTCGAGCGAGAAGACGATGTCCTCCGTGCCGAGCGTGCATTGGTCGATCAGCGATTCCGTGGGGTCGATCGGGTCGTTGCGCGATTCGCAGGTGTAGACATTCACGACCAGTGACGCGGAGGCGTCTTCGGCTCGCGCCGCGCCCGGATGGACGACGCCGATGAATCCCAGCGCCATCAGCACTGAGAGGAGATAGACCGTCCATCTCCGGCCGGGATGCTCGTTGCGTTGCGCGTTTGCGTGTCGTGGGTGCATGCGACCCTCCTCGTCCGGGTTTGGTCTTCCGACGCTACCATACTGGCAGACGCTTCTTCTGCATGAAGGTAACGCCGGCGCACGGCCGATGGTTCCATAGAAGGATCCCCTTCGATGTCGTTCCCACCTCCTCGGCCCTACCGATCGGACGAGCAGGATCTGCCGCGGATGCTGCAGCTGCTGAGCCGGCGCTGGCTGGCAGCCGCGCCGAACCCGGACGATTTCCACCCGGGCGATCTGCTTTGGGAGCGGTACAAGCACGAAGATGCCATTTCCCGCTGGTTCGAGCGGGTGCTGCTCTGGGAGCGGGATGACCGGCTTTTGGGCTTCTCGATGTACTTTCCGAAGGACGGAGAAGTCGCGCTCTCGCTGGCGAGCGAGCTCGACGGCGACACCGTGCTGGTCGGACGCATGCTGGAGGCGGCACGCGGCCTCGCGGCGCACTTCGGCAAGAGCTCACCGCTGATTGCGAGCGCGTTTACGGGAACGGCATTGGAGCGGGCGCTGCGGACGCTCGGCGGTCAGCCGGGCGATACGCCATCGTTTCGCATGAATGGCCGGGCGTTGCGGCGGGAGGATGCGCTGGATGCCCCGCTTCCCACCGGGTGGATGGTACGGCCGGTGTCAGCTGCGAGCGAATACGAACAACGGGTTGCGGTACACCTGGCGTCGTTCGAACGATCGAAAGTGACGGTGGCAGCCTACGAACGGATGCGGCAGATGCCCGGGTACGACCCCGAGCTCGATCTCGTAGCAGTCGGTCCAGACCACGCCATCGCCAGCTTCGCGCTGGCCTGGTTCGACGCGGAAACGAAAACAGGATTGTTCGAGCCGGTCGGATCGTTGCCGGACTACCGGCGGCAGGGGTTGACGCGGGCGGTGTTGACAGAGGGATTGCGCCGGCTGCGAGCGCGCGGGGCCACCAGAGCGTATGTAAATTGCCAGGAAGACAGCGCAGCCGCCATCGGGTTGTACGAGTCCGTTGGATTTCAACCGCTCCAGCGATTGTGGCCCTACACGCTGCCGGAAGGCTAGCGCGGAGCCGGGCGCGCACCAAGGCTCCTCGCTACGATCGTGGTCGGTCCCAAGGAACGCCCTAGACGCGGATCCGGCGAGGGGACGAGCCGTCGCGCACTTTCTGCATCCAGATACCGTCGAGGCCGCGGCCGTAGTAGTTCTTGCTGACGCCGACCTCTTTGTACCCCTCGCGCCGGTAGAGGCCCTTGGCGGTTTCATTTTCGGCTTCCACCATCAGGACGATATCGCCCTGGGGAATGGCCGCATCGAGCCCGCGCAGCAGCTGGGCGCCGATACCGCGCCGCTGGTAGGCCGGGTCGACGCAAATGTTGATCACGCGCGCCTGCCCGCCGTTGCGGTCGCCGATGGCGCAGCCGACGATGCGGTTGTGCTGCCGTGCGACGAGAAAGCGCACATACGGCAGACTCCAAAGAAGCAGCAATGTGGCGAATCCGTAGGCCAAACGCGGCTTGAAGGCACGCTTTTGCAAGCCGGCGACAGCCCGCAGCTCCGTGAAGTGCACACCGCCGATCTGGACCGATTCGGACCGGACCGGGGTAACGGATTGCGCTGTCGGAAAAAGCTGAATCTGGTTGGCCATACGAGCGGCAGATATCGATTGTCGAATTGCCTACGTCGCCATGGTACACCAAGCAGCCGTTCGGACCGCGCAGCTGAGAGTCGATTCAGCGCCCCGGCATAGCTGAGCACCGCGACGAGCGGTGGGTTCACGGTCTATGCATCTTGCGCGGAAAGCGCTGACGCGAGCCGGTCGACCAGGATGTCGAGATCACGCGATAACCGAGGCCCCGCCGATCTCCGATGCCACCTCTTCGAGGATCGGCGCGAAGCCCTGATAGCTGGGAACGTATTCGACCCGCCAGGGAAAGACCTGCCCGGCGGCAACCGCCGGATGGACCGGCCAGGTGGAAACCTGCTCGGCGAGCTGATCGGGCTGCAACCAGCCGCTGGCGCGGTCGTCGACGAAGATCACATCGGCATCGAGTTTGGCGAAGGACTCCCAGGATTGCAGATCCCAGGAATCGACGCTCACGATCTCGAGCCCTTGCCGCGCGTAGAGATTCAGATCGGCCAGTCCCTGGCCAACATAGAAGCCGTCGGCGGCGCCGGTCATGAAGAGCGCCTTCAACCCCGGCTTGCCGGCAATCGCGGTTCCGAGCGCGGCCAGGTCGGCATCGTAGGTTTGTTTGGCCGACTGTGTAGCGGTGGCGGTCAGGTCGGCGCCGAGCGCCGCGGCCAGATTGGCGTTGGTCTGGATCAGCCGGTCGACATCGGTGCCGTCGGCATAGGCAATGGCAACCACCCCGGCAAAGGCGCCGATCTGGGCCATGATATCGTCGGGCACCGGCCAGACGATCTGGGCGCCGGCCAGGTCGTAGTTCGCCCCGGCGAAAAGATCGACGCCCATGGCGACAAGCTTTTCCACATCGATCGCATCGCCGAAGCCCAGATTCTCGATCGTGTCGAACGGGAGATTGGGCGCGACCGTCGCGGGGTCGACGCTTTCCCGGCTCTCGCCGCTGAAGAATCCGGCGACGTCATAGCCGAAGTCGTGCAAGGCCGCGGCGATCCCGATGTAGGCCACCACCGTGGACGGAGCCGCATCGAGCTGGACGACGACGCCGCGATCGTCGGTGAAGCTCCAGCCACCAGCAGCATCGGGTCCGCCGGTGGGCACCGGGCCGAGTCCGGCGGGCGCCGGTGTCGCGTCCTGCGCGGCGGTGGACCCGGCGACGGCCAGGTGGCCGATGCTGAGGCCGAGTGCGGTCATACCGGTGAACGAGATGGCGCGGCGGCGGGAAATGGTGCGTTGTGCGTTCAACCTCTGTCCTTCCTGGATTGGGGTTCCACGTTGCCCCATTGCATTTCCGACTAAATTACCATGAATTCGAGCTGGACTGGCAAACGCGGGCGCCGGTATGTCTGCCGGCGGCTCCTGGCAGCCCGCGAAAATGCCCCATTTGGTGCATTTCCGTTCTCCGAGGAACGTGCGAAGATCAACGCACGGAATCTGACCCACCGGACGCACATCGGGAAGCGGGAGGCGGATGAACGAAGGTCCAAGCGCATCGGAACATGAGCTGATCGAGCGGGTGCTGGATGGCGTCGAATACGTCGCGCTGGTGATCGAGCTGCTGGCCGTGGCGGTGATCGCCATTGGGGTGCTCTATGCCATCGGCATGTTCCTGCGGAATCACTTTGGCAGGGGCAGGGCGTCCGGGTACGAGCGGCAATTCCGATCGCAGCTTGGGAATTCGCTGCTGGTGGGACTGGAGATTCTGGTCGCGGCGGACATCATCCGCACGGTGGCGCTGGAGCCGAGTCTGACGAACGTGGCGATCCTCGGTATTCTGGTGCTGGTTCGCACCTTCCTGAGCTGGTCGCTGGTCGTCGAGATCGAGGGCCGCTGGCCGTGGAAGGATGCGGAGCCGAAAGCGACAAGATCCGCGAGCGAAGGGGAGCGCGTCGAATGAGCGCCGGGGAAACGGGAATCGGCTTGATCGATGCTGCCGCATCGGGCGATACCGACGCATTGCGGATGCTGCTGGCAATACCCGAGGTCGATCTGAACCAGCGGGACAGCCGGGGGCGCACCGCCCTGATGGCCGCGACGTATGCCGATCAGCCGGCGGCCGTTGCGCTGCTTCTCGAAGCCGGGGCCGATGTCGATTTGCAAGACGATCTGCTGAACAATCCCTTCCTCTACGCCGGCGCGGAAGGGTTGATGGAGATCCTGAAGCTCACGCACGCCGCCGGGGCGGACCCGGCCATCCGCAATCGCTATGGCGGAGTGGCAATCATCCCTGCTGCGGAAAAAGGTCACCTCGATGCGGTGCGATATTTGCTCGAGGAGACCGATGTCGATGTCGATCACATCAACGATCTCGGGTGGACCGCGCTGCTGGAGGCGATCATTCTGACCGACGGCGGTCCGGTGCAGCAGCAGATCATTGCCGAGCTGATCGCGTATGGCGCCGATGTGACGATCGCCGATGGTGAGGGCGTGACGCCGTTGCAACACGCGCGGCAACGTGGCTACCGCGAAATCGAGACGCAATTGCTCGCCGCGGGTGCGGCGTAGGATCGATCACGGTATGCGCAATATCCTGGCCGGCAGTCGGTACTTGATCATCATCGCGGTCATCGGCACCTTTGTTTCATCGGTGGCGCTGATCGTGTCCGGCACAATCTCGGTGTTCCGAATCACATTCGACGCGATTACCGAGGGAGACACCGGGGTAGCGGCGTCGAAGCATCTGGCGATCGATTTTCTGCAAATGGTCGATGTCTTTCTGCTTGGAACCGCCCTCTACATCATCGCGCTGGGGTTGTATGAGCTGTTCGTGGACGATAGCTTGCCGATGCCCAAATGGCTGATCATCGCTACATTCGAAGATCTCAAGGAAAAGCTGATTGGGGTCATCATCGTCCTGCTAGGCGTCAGCTATCTGGGCACGGCAGTGACCTGGACCGGCGGGGGCGATATCCTGAATCTCGGTGTGGCGACCGCGGCCATCATTCTGGCGTTGGCATTTGCGCTCTATCTGAGCACGAAATCGCACACGATGGTGCATCCTCCGTCCGAGGAACAAGCGGCCGAGGAGCATCGCGCAGAGCCCCCGGACCCGCGCGGGTCATAGAGCACCACGAAACCCTCCACCAACCCGGCGAACCAGAATAGCGTCGCTCAGGAGGTTTCGCGGCTTGGATTCTGGCTCATCGACCAGGCGCAGATGAGCGGAGGCGCGAAGAGCAGACTGCCAGTTCCCATGGCCGCCGCTTGCAGGCGTGCGGGAAGGGTTGGCAGATCCAGCTCGGCGGCCGTGCCCAGGCCGTTGGCTTCGATCGACGGGAGCAGTGAGGCAAGCACGCCGGTCAACATGGCAGCTCCCGCCGGGGCGGGAGCTGCCTCGATTGGTCCCAAGGACACGGCCTGGGGCGCCGGGAGACCAGCGGCGATGAACTGATCATAAAGCCGCATACCCGGCCGATAGTCGACACCCGCGCGCTCAAAAGCAAGACGCACCAGATCGAGCATCGATTCGGCGAGGGGGATCGGCGGTTCGCTTCGTGAGAGACCGATATCGAACTCCTGAAAAAGGACGATACCGGGCCGGTTCAGACCAGCGATCAGATTGCGAAGCACCGCGACCGGATCGCTGACGTGCATGAGAATCAACCGGCCAACGATCGCGTCGACCGGGGCGTCGAGCCGCATGGTTGCTACGTCCTCGTTGAGGAAATGGACATTGCTGAAGCCTGCTCGCTCGATCTCGATTTCGGCTCGGGCGATGGCGGCGGCGGACCGGTCGACGGCAATGACCTCGCCGGCTGGCCCGACCAGACGCGCGATCAGGGCAGAAACCCCGCCGATGCCGCACCCGACATCGAGCACGCGCATTCCAGGCCGAATGCCAGCGAGCCGGAGGGCCTGTTCGGTGAGGGGCGCGTAAAAGTCGGATTGCAGGCGGAGGCGTTCGAGCTCGGGATCGCTGTGTCCGAGGATATAGGCGCGTTCTTCGGTTGCGGTTTGCATATCGATCCGTCCTTTCTCGTATCGGAACATGGAGGAGAGGATCGGATGGATCACTGCCGAATCGACAGCCGAAGAACTGCCGAATTTCTGTCGAAACGGGTGGAGTGATGGAGAGGGAGTTGGCGTTGTGCGAGGCCATCATCGCGCGTTGCGCTCCCGGCGCGTGGCGCAGGGCACGGATCAATGCGCAACCCGGAAGATACGTTCCGATACCAGCCGGGTTGCCGGCAAGAACGGGCGGCCACAGGGAGCCGCACAGGCGGCGCCGAGCGGTCAGGCGCCGAGCTCGATGCGCCAGAGCTCGTCGACGATCCGGCGGATGGCCCCGCTGAGGTGGTAGCGATAGGTGTTGAACGGCAGTCCGAGCGCTTCGGCGGCGAGCTCCTGCGAGGCGGCGGGCCGGAGATAGGTGCGGTCGATCGCGCGGTAGAGCTTGGCATCGCGTGGCGATTGCCCGAGGTTCTCGATAGCCGCCAGGAGCCGGGCCTGGAGGGTCGGTTCGGCGGCGAGCGCGGCGCTCGAATCGAGCACGAGCCGCGAGCGGCTGAGCGGGTTGCGCCCGAGCGCCAGCGGTTCGTGCAGATCACGCAGCGCCCGCCGGACAGCCTGCTCGAAATCGGGACGGGAAAGCACCTGGGCGCCACTGGAAGCGGCCGTCACCGCCCGAGTCGGAGGTTCGCTGGCAATTTCACGCTCGCCCATCATGCTGAGCCATGGATCGACCGGATGCACGCGCCAGTCGTGACCGTAGACGGAATAGGCGCGCGCTCCCACCGGAAAGGCAGCCTCCGGATACGGAAGCTGATCGAGATAGAGGAAGACCCGCTCCCACATATCCGGACTGGAAATGGAGAGGAATGACCAGGCGAGGTTGGGCGTGGTTACCCAATGCAACAAACAGCACATCGCTGTCATATTGAAGCCCGGCGATGGGACATGGTAGGCGTCCCGATCCATCTGGAATCGGTCGTAGACGACGACTTCGCCGGGGCGGAGGGGACCGTGCATTTCGATGGTTTGCCACATGGCCGCGATCGCCGGATCGACCGCGATCGATTCGGCATCCGGCTCGGAAAAGACCAAGCCGGCATTGAATCCGAAAATGTCGTTGCCAGCGCCACGAAAGACCGAGAACGCGGCCGGCATGCGCTCCTGCCAAAAGCGGGCAATCGCGGCCGACTCCACTCCCTCGAAACGCTCGATCATTTCCAGGATGACCGGGAAATCAATCGGCTTGGCGGGTTCGGCGCGGCCCTGACCGAGTGAGGCCCAATGGTGCATCTCGCCCATGACCGGGCCGTTTCGATGGAGGTACAAGAGATCGTTGGCAGCCTTCTGCTGCTCGATGCCGTGCAAGGTGCGAATACGCCGCACGACCGGGGCACGCACCCGCTCGTGCATGGCGACGTAGCTCCGCAGATCGCGCCAGCGAAAATCGGCGTCGATCACATCGCGCGCGAGATCGTGCGGAAAGATGCCGTGGGGTCCTTCCTGCACGATCGAAAGACCGCGCAACCAGTCGAAGAGCGGCCGCGCTTCCTCCAGATCCATGGCCTCGCGCAGGAGCTCCTCGGTGGTAGCCCGGCTATGCGCGCAGATGGCGAGCGCCAGGCGCTGATTGCCATTCGGGATAATGTCGAGACAGCGTCCGAGCAGGGCCTGGACCAAATCGGGCCGTTCGCGGAAGGCGAGACTCCCAGTGGTCGCATCCTCTCGATCGAGCGCGCAGAGTAGTGCAAGCGCCAACGGGTGACCGTAGCTGACCTCGGCCAGCAGGTCGTGGCGGTCGAGCGGGATGCCCTGGTTGTGCAAGAACGCCCCGGTTTCATCTGGACGGAAATTGCGCAGACCGACAATCCGCATGAGGGGCGCCCATGACTGATCGGCGGTCCAGGCGGGATTGGGCGGATTGCGGCTCGACATGACGACGAGCGTATCGGCATCCAGGGATGGGAGAAATGTCTCGCGCAGCCACCCGTCCACCGGCGCCGCCAGCTCCCAGGTGTCGAGCATCAGAACGAGCCGGCCGTTTTCGCCAGCCGGCGCGGATTGCGTGGGGGGCGCTTCGAGGGCGTGGTGAAGACCGGTGGGAGTCAGGTCGATATCGCGCGCGTCGATGCGAATGACCGCATGGCCGTTTTCCAGCGCCTCCTGCTCGAACACATCGAGCAACGAAGACTTCCCCACTCCACCCGGACCATGGAGGTAGAGCAACACAATATCGCTGCCGGCCAGCGCGGCGCGAAACTCGTCGATCTCCGCGACGCGCCCGGCGAAGCGGGTCAACCGCGCGGTATTGAGCCGGTGCTGGAGGGTTGGGCGTTCGGTCATGCTGTTGCGGTTTCCCCCTTCCGAACCAGTAGACTCCCATCGGAAAAGATGGCAACTGGAGATTCGAGAACGAAGATCGGGTGGAACGAACAGGTATGGACACTCTAGCAGGTACGGTGCTGCTCGATGGCGGCATGGGCCGCGAGCTCGGATTTCGCGGGGTCGAGGTTTCCCAGCTGATCTGGTCGGCGCAGGCGCTGCTGGATGCGCCGGAGGTCGTGCGGGAGATCCACGCCGACTACATCGCGGCCGGGGCCGACGTGATCACCACCAATACCTATTGCACGCTGCGTTCGCATCTCGCCAAGGCCGGGGTCGCCGACCGGTATGCGGAGCTCAACCGGTTGGCCGGGCAGCTCGCGGTGGACGCGCGGGATGCGGCAGACCGCCCGGCGCTGATCGCCGGCTCGCTGGCGCCGATGTTCGAAAGCTACCGGCCGGATATGGTGCTGCCGGTTGCAGAGAGCGAGCCGGTCTACCGCGAACAGGCCGAGATTCTTGCCGATTATGTCGATTTCTTTCTCTGCGAGACGATGTCGAAATCGGATGAGGCGGTCGCGGCGGCGCGAGCGGCGACTTCGACCGGCAAGCCGGTGTGGGTGTCGTTCAATCTGCACCCATCCAGGCATGGGTATGTGCGCAGCGGGGAGTCGATCGCGGAGGCGGTGGCGGCCCTGGATGGCGTGCCGGTGGCGGGGTTCCTGGCAAATTGCTGCATGCCGGAGCTGATCGACGCGGGCATGTCCGAGCTGAAGGCGACCGGAGCGGCCTATGTGGGCGGCTATGCCAACACCTTCCTCCCCACCCCGGACGATTGGACGCTGGAAGAAAACGATCTGCATAACCTGCGCGACGATCTCGAGCCGCCGGCGTATCTGGGCTTCGTCGAGTCCTGGCTGGCCAAAGGCGCCACCGTGGTCGGCGGATGCTGCGGCACCCGTCCGGCGCATATCCGGGCGATTGCGGAGGTGCTGGGGCGATAGCGGGGGCCGGGGATATTGGTCAAGCGTTAAGAGTCAAGTGTCTAGGGTCAAGGGTCAAGAGCACCTTTCACTGGACCCTTGACTCTTGACCCTGGACTCTGGACCACTCTCACTGAGCCAGGGTTTGCTGGGTAACGCCGTCGAAGAGGTGCATCTGGGGCAGATCGAACGTGGCCCAGACGATATCGTCGGGAGCGAGGTGCATGTGCGGCGGAACGCTGGCGACGATGAGCTGGTCGCCCAGATAGCCGTGCACGTAGGTGATATCCCCGGTGGGCTCGACGGTATAAACGCGCACGGGGATGGCGTCCTCGCGCTCGGTCTGGTGCAGATGAATGGCGTTGTGGCGGAGTCCCGCGATGACCGACCCGGAGCTGGCCGCGCGGACGATGGCGGCGCGCTTTTCGTCCAGGGGATAGGCCCACCGGTCAGCGTTGCGTAGCCAGGTGGCGCCGCCGTCGACTTCGACATTGGCGCCGAGCAGGTTCATGGCCGGGCTGCCGACGAAGCCGGCGACGAAGGTGTTGACCGGGTGGTTGTAGACCATGTCGGGGGCATCGTATTGCTGCAGCAGGCCACCGGACATGACCGCCATCTTGTCGGCCATGGTGACGGCTTCGAGCTGATCGTGGGTGACATAGACGATGGTGGCGTTGATGTCCTGATGGAAGCGTTTGAGCTCGGCGCGCATCTGCACGCGCAGCTTGGCATCGAGGTTGCTCAGCGGCTCGTCCATCAGGAAGACCTGCGGGTTGCGAACGAGGGCGCGCCCGAGGGCGACGCGCTGT
The DNA here is from genome assembly GCA_035708745.1 of Thermomicrobiales bacterium. Classification (GTDB taxonomy): domain Bacteria; phylum Chloroflexota; class Chloroflexia; order Thermomicrobiales; family UBA6265; genus JAMLHN01. Next base: position 19,138 of record DASTFJ010000239.1, read on the forward strand.
TGCTGGCCGCCGGAAAGCTCCTTCGGGCGGCGGTCGAGCAGCACATCGAGACCGAGCAGGCTGGCGGTTTCGCGCACCCGCGTGTCGATCTCGGCTTTCGGCATCTTGCGCATTTGCAGCGGAAAAGCGAGGTTTTTGTAGACGGACTTGTTCGGATAGAGCGCGTAGTTCTGGAAGACCATGGCGATGTCACGGTCTTTGGGATCGAGATCGTTGACCAGCCGCTCGCCGATGTAGATATTGCCGCCGGAGAGCTCGAGCAAGCCGGCGATGAGATTGAGGGTGGTGGTCTTGCCGCAGCCGGACGGGCCCACCAGGGCCACGAACTCGCCTTCCTCGACCGTGAGCGAGACATTATCGACCGCGATCACATCACGGTAGCGTTTGACGATGTTGTCGAGAATTACGCGGCCCATTCATCAATCCTTTGTTTTCTGGAGCGCAACATGCGAACGGGTCCGGAGTCCGGGGGCCGGAGCCCTGAGTAGTTTCTCCGGCCTCCGGACTTGGTACTCCGGACCCGTCTCATTGCTTCACCGCGCCTTCGGTGAGGGCGCGGACGAAATATTTCTGCAACACGAGGAACATGACGACCACCGGGACGCTCATCAGGAAGGCGGCGGCCATGAGTCCGGGCCAATTGGCGACATATTCGGTGAAGAAGCGTTGCAGACCGACCGGGACGGTGAGCTTGTCCTGGTCGTTGATGAAGGTCAGCGCGTAGACATATTCGTTCCAGGCCAGGATGAAGCTGTAGATGGCGGTGGCGACGATTCCCGGCGCGGAGAGGGGCATGACGATGCGGACGAAGGCCTGAAATCGGGAGGCGCCATCGATGCGGGCGGCCTGCTCGAGCTGGACCGGGATGTTGTCGTAGAAGCCTTTGAGCAGCCAGATCGAGAGCGGGAGCCCGAAGGTCAGATAGGTGATGATCAGCGACCAATAGCTATTCACCAGATGCAGATTGCGCATGAAGATAAAGAGCGGGATGAGGAAGATCACCGCCGGAAACATATTGCGCAGCAGCACGCCATAGAAAAGCGCGTTTTTGCCGGGAAAGCGAAACCGCGAGAAGGCATAGGCCGCGGGAACGGCGACGGCAACGCCGATGATGGTGGTGGCGGTGGAAACGAAGAGGCTGTTGCCCATATAGCGCAGGAAGGTGCGCCCGAGGTCGCTGCCGGGGTCGAGCAGGCGGGTGTAGTTATCCAGCGTGGGATTGGTGGGAATCCACTTGAGGGGGAATTGCAACGCGCCGAGCTGGGTCTTGAATGACGTGGAGATCATCCAGAGCATGGGGATGACGGTAAAAAGCAGGAGCAGGATCAGAAAAACCCACCCGGCGATGCTCCAGGGATCGAGACGGTTTCGCGAGCCGGCAGTCCGTTCGTAGTTGGAGCTCATGCAGCCTCCCGGCGTTCGTCGCCTCTGGTGAGCGCTTTCACATAGAAGTAGCCGACCGACATCATGCAAAGGAAGAGGATGACGGAGTAGGCCGAGGCGACGCCGAAGCGGGTACGCCCGAATGCGAGCTGGTAGATCTGGGTGATCCAGATATCGGTGGCGCCGGCCGGTCCGCCACCGGTCATGATCCAGACGAGGGTGAAGGAGTTCAGATTCGTCAGGGTCAGCAGCAGGACCGTGACGATGGAAACGCTCTTGAGCTGCGGCACGGTGATATGCCAGAAGCGGGCCCAGACACCGGCGCCGTCGACCAGGGCGGCGCGATGGAGCTGATCGGGAACGCCCTGCAACCCCGCCAGCATCATGATCATCGCGAAGGGGAATTCCTTCCAGATGTTGGCGACGATCAGGGCGGGCAGCGCGCGGTGGACGTTATCGAGGATGTTGATGTTTTCGTCGATGATATGGGCGCGAAGCAGGAAATCGTTGATCAGCCCGTAGTCGCTGTTATAGAGCCATTTCCAGATATAGGCGGCGGAGACATAGCTGATGACCCAGGGGATGAGCAGCAGCCCGCGCACGAGACTGCGCCCCGGGAATTCGCGCTGGATGACCAGGGCCGCGCCGAACCCGATGATGAAGGCAAAAAAGGTGGAGAGAATCGTCCATTCCAGCGTATTGCTGGTGACTTCGCGGAATGCGTCGCTTTGCAGGATGCGTTTGTAATTGTCGAGCCCCACCCAGACCTTGTCGCTCATCGCCAGGTTGGCGGGGGTGTTATAGAAGGAAAGCCGGACGGTGTAAAAGACCGGATAGGCGATGACCAGCAGCATGATGCCGATGGCAGGCAGGATATAGAGATAGTCGGCCCAGTGACGCCCCATCTCGCCGGGGGTGGCCGTGAGCCGGTTGAGGAATCCAGTCCGCTTTTGCGGCGCGGCAGTTTGGGAAACGGGCTGTTCGCCGGTCGTAACGGCCATGCGGCGAGGTCCTTTGCACTGGAGCGGAGAAGAGCCCGGCCGGCATCGCTGCCGGCCGGGTTTCCGTCAATCGAAGCGGGCGGCTAGAGCCCGTTCATGAGCTCGTCGATCTTGGAGGCCGCGTCGTTGCAGGCATCCTCGACCGACATCGTCTCGGTCAGCGCGTTCTGGAGCAAGTCCGGCACGATGATGTTCATGATCTCGGTCGATTCGGGCACGACCGGGAAGGGGATGCCATACGGCAGCATCGAGGTGGTGACGTCCAGGTTCGGAATCGAATCGAGCCGCTCCTTCATCCAGGTGGTCTTGAAGCCACGGATGTTGGACGGGTTCGAGCCAACCCAGGCGAGCTTGGTCGACCATTCCGGACCGGTGCTGAATGCGATGAGCGCCTTGGCGGCATCCAGGTCGACTTCACCGCCATCGACCACATCCGGGTTGAAGACGTGCACGTTGGAACCGCCGAAGACCACCGCTCGACGAGCGGGCCCCTCCGGCAGGAAGCCGTAGCGCATGTTCTCGACCACCTGGTCGGCGATTTCCTTGTCGGCGCCGGTGGCGGTCGCGGCGAGATCGTTCATCTTCGCGTACTCGCTCGGATGGGCGATCATCATGCCGAGCTGCCCGGCGATGAAGGGCGCCTGATTCTCGACCTGGGTGTTGGTCAGCGCGGAGGTGGGAACCGATTTGTCGCGGACATACATGTCGTAGTAGGCCTGCACCGCCGCGATGGAGCCTTCGTTGTTGATCCAGATCTCCTCGTAGGTCGGTTCTTCGGCCGCTTCGTCGAGCGCGCCGCCGCCATATGCCCAGGCTGCCGGCATGAAGCGGAAGGGCGTGTTCCCAGCATTGACGCGGGCAACGAGACCGAAACCGGATTTGCCGGTGTTGTCCTTGATCTGCTTGGAATAGGCAACCAGATCGTCCCAGGTGGGCGGAGGAGCATCCGGATCGAGACCGGCCTCCTCGAAGATGGCGGCATTCCAGATCAGCGCCATCGTCTCGTTGTTGGTGGGAACGCCGTAGGTCTTGCCGTCGTAGGTCACCGACTTCATCGCGCCCGGCCAGTATTCCTCGACCGGGTAACCGGCATCGGTGGGGCCGAATTCCTGGAGCTGTCCCTTGGCGGCGAACTCGACGCCCCAAAGAATCGGCATCTTGGCGACCATCGGGGCGGCATTCCCCAGCGCGGCAACCCGCACCTGATCGAGCATGTCGTTGTAGGTCAGGCCGGTGACATTGACTTTGATATTCGGATAGGTGGCCGCAAAGGCTTCCCAGAATGCCTTGTCGTAGTCCTTGGTGATCTGGGGCTCGGAATCGGCCGGGCTGACGTACCAGTAGGAGAGCTCGCCCTCGTAGTCGAGGGGAACGACCTTGGCGCATTCGGCGGCGGTGTCGACTTCGATAGTGCCGGCCTGGGCGGTGATGGTTTCCGGGGTCCAGTCGGTGGTGTCGATCGTGTCCTGAGCCAGGGTGAGAGCCGTGGGGCCGACCGCGGCGGCGGCTCCGGCCGCGGCGCCGTAGACGAGGAACTTGCGGCGATTCAGCTCGCGATTGAAGAGGTCTCGATAACGCTCCGTGGACATTTCCGCTCCTTCATGGCTCGCCTGTGAGCCATCGATGCATTGTGCGGCAACGAGAATTTCCGGCCGGCGCCATCGCCGGCGATCGAGTTCCTGCGGGACTCCTTTCGTTTCCACCGGTTGACGGCGAACAATTCGGATCTTCGGTCCGGAATGATCATGGATCGCTGACGTCTCCCGACGCCAGAGGTGGTGGAGGTGCGGTTATACCTATTTTGAATCGAGCCTGTCAAGAAATGGATATGCGGCACGGATCGGAATTGTTTTTCTCCGGCATGACCGCGCAAACAGCCACAAGCGCGATGGGCGCCGTGCGGCACGATCGAGTCTCGCGGCCGCCGCGGCAGCAGCGGTCACCTCCCCGTTCGACCGGCGGGCATACCGGCGTAAAAAGGCCGGCGCGCTGTGATACATTGACGCAACCGTGTCAAAGAGGCACAACCATACGGAGCTCGCGGCAGATGTTTCGTATGGCCTGAGTCGCCATCAGATCGATACTCCAAAGGAGGAGCAACGATGCCTACCTATCGACTTTCCCGGCGTGACGCCATGAAGCTCGGTGTTGGGGCCACAACCCTGGCGGGAGCGGCCTTCGTTTCGGCGAAGCATTCCACCCTTGCCGCGCCGGCCGTCATCCAGGGCGATCAGGTCACCCTGCGCATGATGACGCACAACACACTGGAGCAACCCGCCGGCGAAGTGCTCAAGCAGATCCTCGCGGATTTCCAGGAAGAGAATCCGAATATCAAGGTGGAGCTGGATGAGGTGCCAAATGCGGACATTCTCACCAAGCTGACCGCCTACGCCGAAGGCGGCGACCTGCCGGACATCCTCGACGGGCAATTCGGGCTGGCCAGCTTCATCAATCTCGATGCGGCGCTCGATATCACCCAATACGTCGACGATCAGGATCTGCGCGATTCGTTCATCCCGGTGGCGCTCACCGCGGGCAAGGACAGCGAGGGGCGCATCCTCGGGCTTCCCTTCTATACCGGCACCGACGCACTCTATTACCGAACAGACTATTTCGAAGAAGCTGGCCTCGATCCAAACGCTCCCCCGACGACGTGGGATGAGCTGACCGAGACCGCCACCGCCCTGACGAATGCGCGCGCGGGCCGCTACGGTTTCGGCATGTACGGCAAGACGCATACGGTGCGCTGTATCCACTTCATGCAGAACAACGGGCCAGATGGCGAGATGCTCCGGCTGGAAGACGACGGGACGTGGACCATCCTGGTCAATAGCCCGGATTCGATCGGGGCAATCGAGTACATGGTTTCGCTGGCGCGCGATGCCAAGGTCGTTCCTCCCAATGTGGTGGAAATGGACTATCCGGCCAATGTGGCGGCGTTTGCCGGTGGCAACATCGCCATGCTGACGACCGGTCCCTGGGGCGCGCAAACGTTCGTGGGCACCAACCCGGATATCGAAGGCAAGTTCGCGGTAGCGAAGCACCCGACGCCGACCGGCGAGACGCCGATCCTGCGCCAGGGCTCGCTGATCTACGCGGTCGGCAAAACGTCCAAGCATCCAGATGAGGCATTCAAGCTGCTGCGCTACTTCACCCACGACCGGCAGCCATATTTCGCGGCCAACGCCAAATACGGTCCGACCACCAAGGCGGCGCTCGAAGATCCGGCCATCACTGAAGATCCGTTCCTGTCGGTCTTCCTGGAGCAGTCGCAGACCGCCGTGGTGGAACCGTACGAGGTACAGCTGGGCGAGTGGAATCAGCTGAAGGACATGTTCGATCCGCAGTGGCAGTCGGCGCTGCTCGGTGATGTGAGCGTGACCGAGGGAATGAACAAATCCGCCCAGGCCTTCTTCGACATCCTCGGCGACCGCGCCACCCTCAAATACCCAACCAGCTAGGCCCTGAGTGCTGAGAAGCAATTGATGGTGGCTGGGTTCGATACACATCGAACCCAGCCATGACCGTCGGTCCGCAGCCACGAAGGAGGCATCCGATCGAATCGTCGATCAGGAGGGCGGCATGGCCGTAACCGCACCCCAAACCGAAACGGTCTTCGTTCCCACCGGCCGCGCGGGCCGCAACAACACCACAATTCCCGCCCTGCTTTTCGTGCTGCCGTCGATCGTGATGCTGGCGCTGCTGCTGGTGCTGCCGATGGGCCAGGCATTCCTGCGCACCCTGCAATCGGATGCCGGTTGGGGGTTCGACAACTACAGTCGGGCGTTCCGGCATGACGATCTGGCCCGCGTCGCTCTGAAGCACACGTTCATCTTCGCCGCGCTTTCCGTGGTCGGGCAATATCTGATCGGGTTCGCGGTGGCATTGCTGCTGAACGAAAAGCTGCCGTTGCGGGGGATGTTCCGGGTGCTCTTCCTGCTGCCATGGATGTTCCCGGCGGTGGTGCCGGGCATCGTCTGGCGTTGGATGTTCGACGGCCTCTTCGGCGTCTTCAACGAGATCCTCTATCGCGTTGGATTCTATGGGCCGACCGAAGCGCCGATCGCCTGGCTGGGGCAAACCAGCACCGCGCTCTATGCCACGGTGGTGGCGAATATCTGGCGCGGCTTTCCCTTTATGACGGTGCTGCTGCTGGCGGGTCTGCAGGCAATCAACAGCGATTACTACGAAGCCGCCTCTGTCGACGGGGCCAACATGTTCCGCCGGTTCCGGGACATCACCCTGCCGGCGATGGTGGGGATCTCGTTCATCGCCATCCTGCTGGCCTGGATCGGCAGCTTCATGAACTTCGCGATCGTGCAGGTCATGACCGCCGGCGGTCCGGCGAACTCCAGCGAGGTGTTCGCCACGCTGATCTACAAGAATGCGTTTCTCTACGCCGATGCGAACTACGCCGCCACGCTGGGCATCATCCTGCTGGTCTTGCTGATGATTCCTGGGGCGTTGTATGTGCGAATGGCGACGAGGGATGGCAATGCGTAGCGCTGAACGACGTCTGTCAAGAATCGAGGGTCCAGAGTCCAGCGATGGAAGCTCTGGACTCTGGACTCTGGACACTGGACTCGGTGCATCCCCGGAGAGAAGTCGATGTCGTCGATAGCGCAAATGGGGGAAACGCCGCTGCCGCAACCGGCGCGGCACCCGCGATGGACGCAGGTGCACAAGAAGCACGGCGGCATGGCGCTCAAGCTCGTCCTGCTGCTGATTTTGCTGATCCCGACGCTCTTCCCGATGTACTGGATCATCATCTCGGCGTTCAAGACGAACCTCGAGACGCATAGTGTGCCGGTGACCTTCCTGCCCAAGGTCTGGAGTCTGGACACCTTTCGCGAGGTCTTCGAGCGGCGGAACTTCTCCCGCTATATGTTCAATTCGATGGTGGTGGCGCTGGCGACCACGGCCTGGGGTGTGTTCGTGGCAGCGTGGAGCGGCTACGGATTTGCGCGATTCAATTTCCGCTACAAACCGGCGGTGATGGCATTCGTGCTGCTGGCGCAGTCATTCCCGCGCATCCTGCTGATCATTCCCTACTTCCAGCTGGCGAACAAGTTCGGGCTGAAAGATAGCTACCTCGGGCTGATCCTGGCCTACAGCACCTTCATCCAGCCGCTCTGCCTCTGGATCATGAAAGAGTATTTCGAGCAGATCCCGCGCGAGCTGGACGAAGCGGCGATGGTCGATGGCGCATCCCCCTACCGGGCGTTCTGGGATGTGATCCTGCCGCTGGCGCGGCCTGCTCTGGGCGCGACCGCGATCATCGGCTTTCTGACCGCCTGGAACGAATATGAGTTCGCGCTGGTGCTGACCACCAGCGAGCACGTGCGCACGATCTCGGTGGCGATCGCGTCGTTCGTCGGCGAGTTCACGACCGAATGGAATCAGGTGATGGCAGCGGCAGC